>NZ_JACSQE010000003.1:0-167607 GCF_014836745.1 Oerskovia gallyi | reverse complement strand
AACCATAAGGGCGCGACCCGTGGGTCGCGCCCTTCGTCGTCCCGTTCACCGGGTGCTGTCGCGTCCCCGGTCAGGACGGGAGCGGCCCCATGCACGCTCCCGTCCTGACGAGGCCCGGCTGGTCGAGGCGTCAGCCGCAGCTGATCGCCTCGTACCCGGCTTCGTAGGGCGTCGTCACCGTGACGCCCTCGACGACCGCGGTACCCGTGACCGTCGCCGTACCGGCGTCGATCGCGGTCGACCGCGAGCTGAACGACTGCGAGGCCGACTTGCCCGGCGCGACGTCCTTGAACGTCTTGGTCCCGAACGGCGTCTCGACCACGACGTCGGCCTTCGCGGCGCCGTCGTTGACCGCCCGGACCGCGACCTGCGCCTTGCCCGCGACGCAGCGCGACTGCGCCGTGACCGTGAGCTCGACCGACGCGTCGAGGTTCCGGACCCCGACCGTCTGCCAGCGCTTGCCCGCACTCGCGTTGTGCAGGTGCAGCAGGAGCAGCTCGCCCGTCCCGGCCTCGGTGGCCGCCGCCGACCGGTTGACCGTGAGCGGTGCGTCGTCGGCGCCCACGAACAGGAGCTGGCCACCGCCGCTGAACCAGTACGCGGGGTCGTACGGGTCGCCCGTGAACGGACCGACCCGGTCGATCGACTGGTCGGGCTGCGTGCCGTAGTACGAGTACGTCGCGACCGTGAACGACGGCACCGTGCCCGGCTCGATGCCGAGCTCGGCGATCGCGATCGGCACCACGAGCACGTTGCTGTCGAAGACCGACGTGTCGACGTCCGCCCAGACCGAGTTGACCGGCTCGAGCAGCACGCCCTCGCCCGCCCCGTACTCCTCGCCGTCGGGACCGGTCCAGTCCTTGAGCGTGTACGTGGTCGCCAGGGTCAGGTCCGACTCGTTGTACTTGCGGACCACGGTCTCGAACTCGGCCGATCCGTCGCCGTCCACGTCGGTCTCGACCGACGGGAACATGACCGCGCCGAGCGAGGCCCAGTCGCCGTCCATGGCCACGCCGATGCCGATCCGGCCGTCGCCAGGCTCGGCGCCCGCGGCCGCGTACTGCGGTGCGCTCGACGTGAAGCCGACCGCGCGGATGTCGCCCGACGCGACCGCCGAGGCCGACGAGCCCTCGGCGGCGTCCGCCTCGAGCCGCGGGCTCGTCGCCTTGAGCTCGAACGGCGCCACGAGAGACGTCCAGCCGCCCGAGGCCACGCCGCGTCCGTCGAGGTCGAGCTCGGCCGACGTGTCCTGGTTCAGGAACGTGACGTCCTTGCCCGTCAGGTCGCTCACGAGCTTCGGCGCGGCCTGGACCGGGACGCGCAGCTCGCTGCCCGACTCCGGCGTCAGGACCAGGCGACCCGTGAGCATGCCGACGAAGTCGCGCGGCACGCCCGAGGTGGTCTCGGCCGACGTCGGGTCGAGCTGCTTCGCGAGCGTCGCCGGGTCGGCCGTCAGGGTCAGCGTGACCGTCCGGGTCTGCCCCGCGGGGATCGTGAGGTTCGCGGGCGAGACCGTGACGGTCGCGCCCCCCGCGGTGCTCGACGTCGTGAACGCCGCCGCGTACTTCACGGCCTGCGAACCCGTGTTCTGCACGTCGACCGTGCGTCGCTCCGTGACGGTCTTGTCAGCCACGGGCACGAGCCCGTACGACACCGAGACGAGCTCCTTGTCCTGCGCCGAGAACGCGAGGGTCGAGTTCTTCACCGCGTCGACCGCGTCCACGCGACCGGACCCGACCCGCTCGGGGCCGTACGCCGTGCCCGTGCCGCCCTGGCCCGTCCACACGTCGTGCGAGGCCGTGTTCATGACGGCCGTCTTGACCTGCTGCGCGCTCCAGCCCGGGTGGGCCTCCTTGACGAGCGCCGCGATGCCCGCGACGTGGGGGGTGGCCATGGACGTGCCCGACTTGATGCCGGGCTGCGTGAGACGACCCGAGGCCACGGAGGAGATCCCCGTGCCGGGTGCGGCGACGTCGGGCTTCACGACGCCCAGCGAGCCGTGCACCCCGCGCGACGACCCCGCGTTGAGCGTGTCCCCGATCGCGGGGATCTCGACGAACGACGAGTTCGCGAGCGACGGGCCGAGCGTCAGGACGACCCCGCCCGCCTCGATCGCCGGACGCAGCGCGTCGTGGCTCGGACCCGTGAGCTGCGCGCCCGGGATGCCGGCGTTGCCCGCGATCCCGGCCGCGAAGACCTCGAGCTCGGACGACAGCAGGACGCCGACCGCGCCCGCGGCCTGCGCGTTGTTGAACCGCGTCGCGCTCCCGCAGGCCCGGGTGGCGTCGTCGTCGTCCCAGTAGAGGAACGCGATCTTGCCCGCCGTGGCGGCGGCCTGGGCCGGCGTCAGGGGCGTGCACCCGCTGACCGTGGCGCCCAGGAACGCGACCTCCGCGGTCACGTCGACCGAACCCGTGTAGCTCTGCGAGTTCTGCGCGGGGTAGGAGCCCGCGACGCCCGCAGGGGCCGTGACCTCGACGCCGTCGAACGTCTGGGTGTTGCCCACCGAGTTCGCGACCGTGAGGGAGGTGCGGGCGTTGCCCGGCGAGCCGCCCACGTCGGTCACGTCGCCCGCGTTGCCCGACGCGACCACCGCGAGCGTGCCCAGGCGTGAGAGCTGGTCGATGAACAGGTTCTCCGGGTCATCGGCCGGGCTGTTGTCCGAGCCGAGCGAGAGGTTGACGATGTCGAGCCGGTCGGACAGGTCACCGTCACCGTCGGGGTCGGCCGCGAACTCGAGCGCGTCGACCACGACGTTCGTCGAGCCGCCCAGGTCGCCGAAGACCTTGAGCGCGTACAGGCCCGACTCGGGGGCCGAGCCCGGCCCGACCGTCCAGTCGGAGATGTCCGTGAGGGTCGTGTAGTCGCCGTCGAACGTCGTCCCGTCGGCCAGGACGCCGTAGCCGCCCGTCGTGCCCGCGACGTGCGAGCCGTGACCCGAGCCGATCGAGTCGAGCGAGTCGATCGGGTTCTCGTCCGGCGTCGGGATCAGCGACGTGCCCGGCACGGTGCCCGACGCGTCGTAGTCGTACCCCGCGAAGTCGTACCCGCCGAGGTACTTGGCGTCGTCGAACGTCCCCGCGGGGACGGGGCCCTGCCCCTTGACGCCGTACGCCTCGTCGTACGCGGCCTGCGTGCCCGGGCCGCCGAAGCCCGCGTGCGTGTAGTCGATGCCCGTGTCGATGATCCCGATCCGGACGCCCTGCCCCGTGTAGCCCGTGCTCTGCCAGGCCTCGAGGGCGCGCGTGAACGCGTCGGTGCCCTTGTTCGAGGGCGTCTTGGGGATGATGCGGTAGACCGTGACGACCTTGTCGTCGGCGGCCAGTGCCCGGACCTGCTCGGCGTCACCCGTCACGACGACGCCGGGGACGAGCCTGCTCGTGACGGACACCTGCTGGGGTGCACCCGCGGCGCGGGCACTGCGGGCGTTCGTCTGCGCGGGGACGACGGTGTCCGCGAGGCGCTCGACGACGGCCTGGTTGTCCTCGACCTGCGCCGGGCTCGCGCCCTGGTCAGCGAGGTCCACACCGGACGGGGTGTCGAGCTGGACGAACGCGGTCACGGTCCCGGAGGAGTCGGCGAGCGAGGGGGCGACCTTGCCCGCCTCGCTCTCCGTGGGGGACAGCGAGCTCGCGGACTTCGACGTGAGGTCGGGGCCGGAGGGCCCGGCGGGATCGGACGGTAAGGACGCGGCGGGCAGCGTCGATGCTGCGACCACCGCCAGTCCTGAGAGAGCAGCTAACAACGAACGGTGCTTCATCGACACTCATTTCCCCGGTACGGACCGGTGGCGTTGAAGGTGCGTGGTGGTTCCCCCGTGGTGGTCGCCGACGGCTGTGTGCAGACGACCGTGCCTGCACGCTATAGGTGAAGTCCCGCTCCCGCGCGCCACGCGAACGTCGGGGCAGCCGGGACAAACCAGGACAGGACGCAGGGGACCCCCTACGATCGGTCCGGGGGCGCGGAACACCGAGGTTTCGCAGTCGGTCCTCACCCACGTGTCGACGTCGTCCGCGGGCAGCGGCCGGCTCGGCCCACGCTGTGAAGGAGCACACCATGTCACGTCGTTCGACCCGCATCGCAGCCGTCTCCGCGGCTCTCCTGGTCGTCGGGGCGCTGAGCGCGACCCCCGCGCTCGCCGACGGACCCGACCTCACGTCGAAGTCGTTCGCTGCCGAGGAGGACGTCTGCTCGGTCATCGCCCAGCCCACCCCGGCGGGGCAGGACATCGCCTTCACGCCCGCCCCCACGGTCGAGTGCTTCGACTCGTTCGGCGAGGCCATCGAGGCCGCGACGGGCGTGCCCGTGACCGACCCCGCGATCGAGGCCGGCGAGCCCGCGGCCCTGCAGGCCTTCGCCCAGGAGCAGTCGGCCCAGGCGGCGCAGGCACAGTCCCGCGCCGCCGGCCCGAGCGCGACCGCCGCGGCACCGGGGGCGACCATGATGCTGGGCGTCGCGTACAAGGGGGCCAACCACACCGGGGGAAACAAGGTCTTCTGGAGCAACGGCGGCACCGGGTGCAGGACCGGCAACACGTACGGCTTCCCCCGGCTGTCGGACTACCTGTTCAACAACAACATCAGCTCGCTGAACGCGTACGCCGAGTGCTGGGCGACCCTCTACGACCTCGAGAACTACGTCAAGGGCACCTCGACGAACTGCGTCCCCTTCTGCGCCACGCTCGGGTCGATGAACGACCGCGCCTCGTCGATCGTCTTCCGTCCCGCGGGCAGCATCGACTGACGCCTGCTCGCTCGCGGCCGGCGGGCCCGGCGCGCCTCGAGCGGCGTGCCCGACGGCGTGGGGGGCCTCAGCGCTGTCGGGCCCGGCCGAGCGCCTTGGCCGCCTCGACGAGCAGGAAGACCACGACCGCGAGCCCGAGCGTGATGCCCCACTCGCGCAGCCCGATGGGCGCGGAGCCGAACCACGAGTGCATGAACGGCGCGTAGACGAACACGGCCTGGAGCGCGAGCAGCGAGCCCGCCGAGTACCAGACCGCCCGGTTGCCCTTCAGGACCGCGGGCGTGATCGACGAGCGGTCCAGGAAGCGGCAGTTGAACAGGTAGGCGAGCTGGCCGAGCGCGAGCATCGTCACGGCCGTCGTCTGGGCCTCGGCCACGCCCATGCCCTGGTCGCGCTCGATGAAGTAGACGGCCATGGTCGCTCCACCGATGAGGACCGAGACGAGCAGGACGCGACGCAGGTAGGCAGCGGTGAGGATCGAGGCCTTGGCGTCGCGAGGCTTGCGCGACATGATGTCGGGCTCGGCGCGTTCGTTGGCCAGCGCGAGCGAGAGCGTCACGGCCGTGACCATGTTGATCCACAGCACCTGCACGGGCTGGAGCGGCAGAGCCCACCCCAGGAGCACCGCGACCAGGATCACGAGCGACTGCGCGCCGTTCGTCGGCAGCAGGAACAGGACGGACTTGCGCAGGTTGTCGTAGATGCGCCGGCCCTCCTCGACCGCGCGCTCGATGGTCGCGAAGTTGTCGTCCGCGAGGACGACCTCGGCGGCCTCCTTGGTCGCCTCGGTGCCTTTGATGCCCATCGCGACGCCCACGTCGGCCTGCGTCAGCGCGGGGGCGTCGTTGACGCCGTCGCCCGTCATCGCCACGACCTGCCCGTGCGACTGCAGCGCCGAGACGATCCGGATCTTGTGCTCGGGGCTGGTGCGCGCGTAGACGTCGACGTCCTGGACGACCGCGCGCAGCTCCTCGGTGCTCATGGCCTCGAGCTCGGCCCCCGTGAGGACCTTCGTGGCCGCGGCTGCGACTCCGGCGGCCCCGGCGGCCCCGGTCTGTCCGGGCCCGGCCCCGTCGCGGACGATCCCCATCTCCCGGGCGATCGCGAGCGCGGTGCCCGAGTGGTCGCCCGTGATCATCTTGACCGTGATCCCGGCGTCCTGGCACTGCGCGATGGCCTCGACGGCCTCGGGGCGCGGCGGGTCGACGATCCCGACCAGGCCGACCAGCTCGAGGCCCGCGTCGACGTCCTGCGGGTCCAGGGTCGAGCGTCCCGGGTCCGCCGCCGTGCGGGCCGCGGCCAGCACGCGCAGGCCCTGCGCGCCGATCTCGTCGATCTGGGCCGACCAGAAGTCGTGGTCGAGCGGCTCGGGACGCCCGTCGGGCCCGGTCTGGGTCGAGCAGCGGTCGAGCACCCGGTCCGGGGCTCCCTTGACGAGCACGTGGAGGCCACCGTCGGGGTCCTCGCTGAGCGTCGCCATGTACTTGTTCTCGGACTCGAACGGGACGAGCGCGACGCGCCGCCACCCGGCCGGGTCCAGGCCCGCCTTGAGGCCCAGGGTCCGCAGCGCGCCCTCGGTCGGCTCGCCCACGAGGCGCCAGCCGTCGCCCTCGCCGGTGGGCTCGTGGACGATGCGCGCGTCGTTGCACAGCATCATCACCTCGGCAAGACGCCGCAGGTCGGGGTGCTCGGCGAGGGGGGCGGGCGACCCGTCGAGGCTGACCTCGCCGTCGGGCGCGTAGCCGATCCCCGTCACCGCGTACTCGTGACCCGCCGTGCGGACCGTGCGGGCCGTCATCTCGTTCTTGGTCAGCGTCCCGGTCTTGTCCGAGCAGATCGTGGTCACCGAGCCGAGCGTCTCGACGGCGGGCAGGCGGCGCGTGATCGCCCGCCGTCGGGCCATCTGCTGCACGCCCAGGGCGAGCGTGATCGTCACGAGGGCCGGCAGGCCCTCGGGGACGGCCGCGACCGCGAAGCCGATCGCTGCCGACACGAGCTCGGGGGTCTCGAACCCGTGGAACACGCGGCCGATCACGACCATGACCACGGCCATGACGAGGATGAGGACCGCGAGCTTCTTCCCGAACGCGTCGAGCGTGCGCGACAGCGGGGTCTCGAGCGAGGGGACCTCGGAGATGAGGGTCTGGATGCGGCCGATCTCGGTCGTCTCGCCCGTCTCGACCACGACGCCCGTCCCCGTGCCCGCGGAGACCAGGGTGCCCGAGAACAGCATGCTCGATCGGTCGCCGACCCCCGACTCGGCGGGCACCTCGTCGACCGACTTGGCCGCGGGCACGGACTCGCCCGTGAGAGCCGACTCGTCGACGCGCAGGTTGACCCCCGAGAGCAGGCGCAGGTCCGCGGGGACGCGGTCGCCCGAACGCACCCGCACGACGTCGCCCGGCACCAGGTCGTCGGCGTCGACCTGGGCCCACGCGCCGTCGCGGCGCACCTGCGCGTGGACCGAGAGCATGCCCCGGATCCCGTCGAGGGCCTTCTCGGCACGCCCCTCCTGGATCAGCCCGATCGCCGCGTTGATGACCGCGACCGCGAGGATCACGGTGAAGTCGATCCAGTCGCCCACGATCGCCTTGAGCACCGCGGACACGAGCAGGATGTAGATGAGGACGTCGTCGAACTGGGAGAGCACGCGACGCCACCACGGTGTGCGCGCGGGCGGGGCCAACCGGTTGGGGCCGACCTCGGCGAGCCGGGTCCGCGCCTGCTCGGCCGTGAGGCCCGCCTCGCTCGACCCCACCTCGGCGAGCACGGCCTGCGGCGGGAGCGCCCAGGGCGTCGGGTCGGCAGTCGCGGGGACGAGAGGGGTGTCCGAGGCTGTCATGCCTCCCATTCAACGCCCGCTCGCTGCCGAGCACCCGAGGAGCAGCCGGGATGGGACGAACCGTTCCATCCCGCCGGGTCGGCGCGTGCACGCCGGGCGCCGTCCCCCAGGTCCTCCTACCGTGAGGAGTGGCCGCGCACGGTGCGCTGCCGTGAGGAGGACGTACCGTGCTGGTCTCCACCATGAACGATGTCCCGGGCCGGACCGTGCAGCAGGTCGTCGGCGAGGTGACCGGCCTGACCGTCCGGTCGCGCAACGTCGGCGCGCAGATCGGCGCGGGGCTCAAGTCGATCGTCGGCGGCGAGCTCAAGGGGCTCACCAAGCAGCTCCAGCAGTCGCGCGACGAGGCCGTCGCCCGCATGGTCGAGGAGGCCACCGCGCAGGGAGCCAACGCGATCCTCGCGATGCGCTACGACAGCGACGAGGTCGGGAACGGCTACCAGGAGATCGTGGCGTACGGGACGGCCGTGGTGCTCGCACCCTGACGGGCACGCCGCTTCGGCGGGCACGCGCCCCGGCGGGCGGCCGGCACCCGGTGCGCGACGGCACCCGGACGCCCTCCCACCGGGCCCGGGGTCTTCGCTAGGGTGCGCGGCGAGGGGGGATGCGTGATGAGACGAGGATTCGCGGGCCTGGTGGCCGCCGGTGCGCTCGTGGCCGGGTGCACGGCGACGCCCGCGCCGCAGGAGACGCCGCTCGTGGAGGCGACCTTGACGATCGTCGGGCCCGAGGAAGGCGTCCCCCGGGCGCTGGACCCGCTCCGACCCGCCGGCCCGAGGGAGCCCGGAGTCCCGGTGGTTCCGCTCCCCGAGGCGTCGGTGGTCGCCGAGCGGCTCCCGGGGCCCGAGGGCGCGATGTCCTTGCTCGGCGGGCGCCTGGCGGACGACGAGCGTCTCGGCACGGTCCGGCTCGAGGGCAGCGGGACGGTCGTCCTCGCGTGGCACGGCGACCCGCCCCAGGAGGCGCTGGCCGCGGTCGCCGAGGCCTACCCCGACGTCGCGGTCCGGGTCGATCCGCTCCCCGTGCTGCCGGGAGAGCTCCAGGCGCTCGCGGAGTCGCTCCTCGGGAACGACCGCTGGCCACAGGTCCGCGCGGTCTACGTGCGCGACGACCTCTCGTCGATCGTCGTCCAGGTCGGCGCGGTGTCCAACCCGCTCACGCTCGCCGAGCGGCTGGCGACCGAGGTCGGGTTCCCGGTCGTGGTGGAGGTCGGCGCGTCCTAGCGCCGAGCGCCGTGGGACGCCGCTGCGGGCGCACGACCTCGGGGTTACGGTCGACGGGTAGTGAACGGCAATGGGTCTCGTACCCGCAACCCCGAAGGAGCCACATCATGGCAGTCCGCACCGCCCGCACCGCGTGGAACGGCACGCTCATGGAAGGCACCGGTCAGGTCGAGCTCACGAGCTCGGGGACCGGCACGTTCGACGTCAGCTTTCCGCGCCGCACGGCCGACGAGGCCGAGGGGATCACGAGCCCCGAGGAGCTCATCGGCGCAGCGCACTCCTCCTGCTACGCGATGCAGCTCTCGGGGGTGATCGGCGAGGCGGGTGGCACGCCGATCGCGCTCGAGGTCAAGGCCGACGTCACGCTGTCGCCGGACCCGGCAGGCGGCCTGCGCATCTCGGCGGTCGCGCTCACGGTCCGCGGCGAGGTCGACGGGCTCGACGAGGCCGGGTTCCTCGCGGCGGCCGAGAACGCCAAGGCCACGTGCCCGGTGTCCAAGGCCCTGACCGGCGCGACGATCACGCTGGACGCGGCCCTGGAGTCGTAGGAGTCCCGGCGACCCTAGGACGGCAGCAGCGGTGGGCTCTGCGTGCCCGCGCCCTCGACCAGGCCACCGACGACCTCGGTGACCGTGGCGTGGGCGTCGTGCACCGGCGCCCACCGCAGCAACCGTCGAGCGCGCGCCGTGTCGAGCACCGGTACGGCGAGCGCGACGTCGAACCAGCCCGGGTCGAGCGGGACCAACCGGGCCGTCCAGGCGACCGCGACCGCCCGCCGCAGGGACCCCGGCGACACCTCCCGGAGCCGTCCCTGCGCGACGATCGCGGCGACGTCGGGGCCCGTGAGGACGTCCTGCGAGGCGATGTTGAACGTCCCCGGGTGCCGACCCACGAGGATCTCGCGGTAGGCGTCCGCGAGGTCGTCGGCGTGGACCACCTGCAGGCGCATGCCGCGCGGCCACACGAGCGTGGGCAGGTGACCCTTGCGGCGCAGCGGCGCCGGCAGGAGCTTGCCGAAGAACAGGCGCGAGACCTCGCTCGCGGCGTCGCGCTGGAACGTGAAGGGCGCGCGCACGCGCGTCACCACGATCCCGGGGTGCTCGGCGTCGAAGCGGTCCAGGAACCCCTCGACCTCGGCCTTCTGCGCGCTCGAGACCGACCCGGCGATCCCCGCCGTGGGCCAGTACTCGTCGCGGGGCGCGTCGTCGAAGGCGGGCGAGTACGCGCTCGCGCACGACGCGACCACGAGGTGCCCCACGCCCGCCCGCGCCGCCGCGGCGGCGACCCGCCTCGTCCCCTCGACGTTGACGCGCGCGAGCTCGTCGCGGTCGTGCGCGGGGTCGATCGCCCACGCGAGGTGGACCACGGCGTCGGCACCGACGAACGCGCCCGCGAGACGCGAGGCCACGACCTGCTCCGGGTCCGTGAGGTCGCAGCGGACCCACTCGGCGGCGTCGAACGGCGGCACGACGGTGCTCGAACCGTCGGCGCGAGGCACCCGGCTCGCGACCCCGACGACCGAGGTGACCACCGGGTCACCCACGAGCCTGCGCAGCAGGGCCGAGCCGATGTTTCCGCTCGCCCCGACGATCACGACACGCATGAAATCTCCTCTCGACGCCCGTTTCCCCAGGCTACCGACCCGACGCTGACCCGGCCGGGGCAGCGAAGGACCTTCACCCTCCGGCCGAGCAGAACGAGCGGCCGGACGAGCGGGGCGCCGGGCTGCGCCCGACCCGGACAAGGTGCGCTCCTGCGGGGTCCAACGGAAGATCGACGGAGGCTCCGTCGCGGCCCATCCGCGCGGAGGCTCGCCACGAGAGGACACGACGGTGCAGATCGCGTTGGACGACGTCCAGGTCGAGGGTCGGCGGGCGCCGATGCTCGAAGCCACCACCCTGACCCTCGCCGCGGGGGAGTGCGTCCTCCTCGCGGGCGAGCCGGGCCACGGGCACACCGCGCTCGCGCTCGTCGCGACCGGCCGCCTCGCCCCGTACACCGGGACCGTCACGCTCGTGGGCGACGACGGCACCACCACGACCGCGACCGCGGACCTGCGCCGTGTCACGGCCGTGGTCGACGTCCCGGGGATCTCCGAGCCCGACGAGGCGCTCACGGTCGGGGACGTCGTCGCCGAGGAGCTCTCGCTCGCGGGCCAGTGGTCCCTGCCCGGTCGCGCCGCGAAGTGGCTCGACGCGCACGACCTGCTGGACCGCCGCGGCGACCGCGTCGACGAGCTGCACGGCACGCTGCGCACCGCCCTCCTGTCGTCCCTCGCGTCCGAGCGCAAGGACGTGCGGTTCCTCGTCCTGACCCTGCCCGACCGGCACCGGGGGGAACCCTCGGGCTGGTGGGCCGTCGCGGAGTCCCTCGCGGCGCTCGGCTACGGCGTGCTCGTCCAGTGCACACGCTCCTCGGCCCGCGACCTCGGTGCCGACCTGCCGCCAGCGCGCGGCGACGACGCGCTCCGTGCGGCGCCGGTCGAGGCCCTGCGGACGCGGCCCGAGCCGGCGGCGGTACCGGACGCGCGGCAGGGCGACCAGGACGGGACCGTCGGACCGCCGGAGCCCGTCGAGACGACCGACCCGACCACGCTCTTCGACCGGGCAGAGCCGGGACGCCACCAGGCTGTGGCTCCCGAACCGGTCCCCGAACCACCTGACGCCCCACCCGCCGCACCGGACCCCGACACCGACGAGGAGGCCGACCGATGACCGCGATCCGCCTCGGGATCTCCGAGCTCCGGCGCATCAGCGCCGGGACCCTGCCCAAGCTCGCGATCCTCGCGATGATCGTGATCCCCACGCTGTACTCGGGGCTGTACCTGTTCGCGAACGAGAACCCCTACGACAAGCTCGCCGAGGTCCCGGCGGCGCTCGTCGTCCAGGACCGCGGCACGACCGTCGAGGACGCGGTCGACGGCACCTCGACCGAGAAGAACTTCGGCGACGAGGTCGCGAAGCAGCTCGTCGACGGTGACGGCGGGTTCGGCTGGGTCGAGACGACACAGGCGGACGCCGAGGCCGGGGTGCGGTCGGGACGCTTCGACGCCGCCCTCGTCATCGGTCCGACGTTCTCGGAGGACCTGGCTTCGTCGGGAAGGTTCGAGCCGCAGCAGGCGAGCCTGGTGCTCATCACCAACGACGCCAACAACTACCTCGCCGCGACCATCGCGGACACGATCGTGGGCAAGGTCCGTGACGCGATCGCCGAGCAGGTGGGCACCGAGGCCGCCGACACGTTCCTCAAGGGGTTCGCCTCGATCCACACCAACCTCGCGAGCGGGGTCGAGGGTGCGCAGAAGCTGGTCGACGGCGCCACGCAGCTCTCCGACGGGACCGGGCAGCTCGTGGACGGCACGGCCCGGCTCGCGGCGGGGGCGAGCGAGGCCGCGAGCGGTGCGGCCCGCCTCGCCGACGGGGCCGACGAGCTGTCGACCGCGAGCGGCACGCTCGCCTCGGGCGCGGGCACCCTGTCGGACGGCCTCGACACGCTGCGCAGCAGGACTGCGAACCTCCCGGCGCAGACCCAGGAGCTGGCCGACGGTGCGCAGCAGGTCGCGGACGGCAACGCCCAGGTCGCGGGCTACGGGCAGCAGGCGGCAACGGCGGCGAGAGACGTCGTCGGGCAGCTCGCGAACGCCGACGCCGACGTCCAGGCGCTGCTCGACCAGCTCGTCGCGGACGGGACGCTCACGCAGGCCCAGGCCGACCAGATCCAGCCCGTCGTCAGCCAGGCCATCACCGACATCACGCCCGCGGTCGAGGACGCCGCCGCCACCGTCGAGGGGGCCGCCGGGAAGCTGGGCGAGCTCAGCGCGGGCTCGGCGCAGGTCGCGGCCGGGGCGGCGACGCTCGCGGGAGCCACACCCGCCCTCACGCAGGGCATCGCGACCGCGGCGTCGGGCGGGGACCGGCTCGCGTCGGGCGCGGCAGAGCTCGAGGACGGGGCGGGCACGCTCGCGAGCGGCGCGGGCGCGCTCGCCTCGGGCACGGCGCAGGTGTCCGACGGCGCAGCCGAGCTCGCGTCGTCGAGCGTGACCCTGCGCGACGGGACGGCCCAGCTCCAGTCCGGCACGACCGAGCTCTACGACGGCCTCGCGGCGGGACTGGGGCGCATCCCCGACGTCGACGAGCAGACGCAGGAGGAGACGGCGAAGACGCTCGGCAACCCGGTCGCGGTGAAGAAGGACACGATCGCGAACGCGGGCACGTACGGGGCCGGGCTCGCGCCGTTCTTCATGTCGCTCGCGGCGTGGATCGGCGCGTACGTGCTGTTCCTGCTCGTGCGGCCCCTGTCGAACCGGTCGCTCGCGGCAGGGCGACCCGCGTGGCAGACCGCGCTCGGCGGCTGGCTCCCGCCGGCCGTGATCGGCGTGGCCCAGGTCGCGCTCATGTTCACGGTCGTGAAGTTCGCGCTCGACATCGACCCCGTGTACGCCGTGGGGACCGCGGTCCTGCTCGTGCTCGCGTCGGCGACGTTCGTCGCGATCCTCCAGGCGCTCAACGTGTACCTCGGGGCGGTGGGGCAGTTCCTGGGGCTCGTGCTCATGCTCGTCCAGCTCGTGACCGCGGGCGGGACGTTCCCGTGGCAGACGATCCCCGAGCCGTTGCGCGCGCTGCACCGCTTCCTGCCCATGTCCTACACGGTCGAGGGGCTCCGGCAGCTCCTCTACGGCGGGGACCTCGCGACCGTCGCGCGGGACGTGGGGGTGCTCCTCGTGGTCCTCGCGGTCGCGCTCGCGGCCACGACGTTCGCCGCGTACCGGCAGCGGGTGTGGAGCCCGACGAGGCTGCAGCCGGAGCTGGTGCTCTAGGCAGGTGCGGCGATCCTGCGACGGGTTCGTCGGACCGAGATAGGTTCGGACCGGAAGTCCGTCCCGTCCCAGCACCAGGAGTCGATCAACGATGAAGCTCGCCGAGGCCCTCGCGCAGCGCGCCGACCTCCAGCGCCGGCTCGCCCAGCTGGCGAGCAGGGCGATCGCGAACGCCCGCCACCAGGAGGGCGACCTCCCGGCCGAGGACCCGGTCGCGCTGCTCGCCGAGCACGAGCGCACCGCGGCGCAGCTCGAGTCCTTGATCGGGCGCATCAACGCGGCGAACCTCGCGACCGAGGTCGAGCCTGGCCTGACCATGACGGCCGCGCTCGCGCGTCGCGACGTGCTGCGCCTGCGGCACCGTCTGCGGAGCGACCTCGCCGACGCCGCATCGGCCTCCCAGGACCGTTTCACGCGCACCGAGCTGCGGTACGTGTCGGGTGTGGACGTGCCCGCGACGCGGGCCGAGGCCGACGACCTGGCGCGTGCGCTGCGTGAGCTCGACACCCGCATCCAGCAGGTCAACTGGACGGCTGACGTCGAGGGTGACGGCGTGGGCTGAGGCCCCGCGCGCGGGGTCGCACAGGTCCTCGTCGATGACTTCGCGCCACTGCGGCCGTCTGTAGTACACCGAACACCGACAGCCGGGAGGACGACACCATGGGGAAGCTGACGTTTGCCATGAGCATGAGCCTGGACGGATACGTCGCCGCGCCCGGCGACGACCTCGGCTGGAGCGTGCCGAGCGACGAGCTGTTCCAGTGGTGGTCCGACCGGGTGGGGGCGACGGGCACGGCGTTGTACGGGCGCGGCCTGTGGGAGGCGATGAGCCCCCACTGGTCGACCGCCGACCAAGAGCCCGGCGTCACACCGGCGCACGCCGAGTTCGCCCGCCGCTGGCGGGACATGCCGAAGGTGGTGTTCTCCTCGACGATCAGCGCGGTCGACTGGAACGCCCGCCTGGTCACCGGCGACGCCGTCGCCGAGATCGCCCGGCTCAAGGCCAAGGACGACGGCCCGCTGGACGTCGGCGGCGCCGCCCTCGCCGCGTCGGTGATGCGGGCCGGGCTGATCGACGAGTACGTGATCGTCACCCACCCGGTCCTGGTGGGCGGCGGCACGCCGTTCTTCCCGTCCCTGGACACCTGGGTGAAGCTGGACCTGGTGGAGACCCGGACGTTTCCCGGCGGTGTGCTCCAGACCAGGTACGAGACGAGGCGCTAGGTCCCGCCGGTCGCCCGTGCTCCGCCCTCGGGCTCGGTGCGCGGGCCGACCCGCAGTACCGTTGCGACCGGAGCGGACGGAAGTCGGTAGCCACGAGCGGGAGCGAGCACGACCCGGCCCGGGCAGGGCAACTCCAGGAGCCGGTGGGCAGGCTCGTACAGGGTCACCCCTGGCACGGTGCAGCCCAGCACGGCGCACATGTGCACCGCGCACCCGGCACAGCGCACCACCGAGTGCTGGCCCGCACGTGGCGAGGGTGGGTCCGGGGACCTTCCGTCCGCTCCGCCGCCCGGCGCCGGGCAGTGAACCGCGCGCCGCCCTCGGGCACGGTGCCGACCCGTCCCCCGCGCAACCCCCGATCCGGGACACTCCCCGGACGCGCGTCCGCGGCCCCGGGGAGTGGTGGGAGAATCGCCGACGTGACTGCTGAACTCGACGCCGCAGGAGCCCCCGTCCCGCCCGAGCGCACGGAGGCGGACGCCCAGCACGCCGCGAAGGCGGCCGCCGCCGAGGAGGCCACGCGGTCCGCGGCCCTCAGCGAGGCCGAGCGTGCCGCGGACGCGGCGCGCGAGGCCGTCGCGGCCGCGCTGCGCACCACGACGCGCGGCATCGTCGACTCCTCGACGCGTCGCCGGGCCGAGTACTCGACCGACGCGTCGAACTATCGCGTCGTCCCCGAGATGGTGGTCTTCCCGGTCTCGACCGAGGACGTCGTGGCGACGCTCGAGGTGACGCGCGAGCTCGGCGTGCCGCTCACGGCGCGCGGCGCGGGCACGTCGGTCGCGGGCAACTCGATCGGCCCGGGCGTCGTGATCGACTTCTCGCGGCACGTCAACCGGGTCCTGTCGGTCGACCCGGCGGCGCGCACGGCCCGCATCGAGCCGGGTGTCGTCATGTCGACGCTGCAGAAGGCCGCGGCCTCGCACGGCCTGCGCTTCGGCCCCGACCCCTCGACGCAGAACCGCGCGACGCTCGGCGGCATGATCGGCAACAACGCGTGCGGTCCGCACGCGGTCGCCTACGGGCGCACCGCGGACAACGTGGTCGAGCTCGACGTGGTCGACGGCACGGGCCGACGATTCACCGCGGGCAAGGGCGACCCGACGTTCGCGGCGGTCCCCGGCCTCGCGCAGCTCGTCAAGGACAACCTGGCGCTCATCCGCACCGAGTTCGGGCGGTTCGGGCGGCAGGTCTCCGGGTACTCGGTCGAGCACCTGCTGCCGGAGAACGGCTCGGACCTCGCGAAGTTCCTCGTGGGCTCCGAGGGCACCCTCGTCACGATCCTCGAGGCCACGGTCGCCCTGGTCCCGATGCCGAGCGCGCCCACGCTCGTCGTCCTCGCCTACGAGGACATGCCCACCGCGGCCGACGACGTCCCCGCCCTCCTCTCGCTGAGCCCGCTCGCGGTCGAGGGCCTCGACGCCCGCCTCGTCGACGTGGTGCGTCGCGCCAAGGGTGCGGGCTCGGTCCCCGAGCTGCCGCCGGGCGGTGGCTGGATGATGGTCGAGGTCGGGGGAGCGACTCCCGAGGAGGCGTACGCGAACGCCGAGGCGATCGTCGCGGCCTCCGCGTCGACGTCCACACGCATCCTGCCCGCAGGTCCTGACGCCACGGCCATGTGGCAGATCCGGGCCGACGGCGCCGGGCTGGCCGGGCGCACGCCGGCGGGGGAGCAGGCGTGGCCGGGCTGGGAGGACTCCGCGGTCCCGCCCGAGAAGCTGGGCGCCTACCTGCGCGACCTCGACGCGCTCATGGCGCGCTACGGCGTCGACGGCCTGCCGTACGGGCACTTCGGCGACGGGTGCGTGCACCTGCGCATCGACATCCCGCTCGAGACGTCGGGCTCGGTGCTGCGGACCTTCATGACCGAGGCCGCCGAGCTCGTGGCCAAGTACGGCGGCTCGCTGTCCGGTGAGCACGGCGACGGCCGCGCACGCTCGGAGCTGCTGCCCGTCATGTACTCGCCCGAGGCCATCTCGCTGTTCGAGCAGGTCAAGGCGCTGTTCGACCCGCAGGACGTCCTCAACCCCGGGGTGATCGTGCGACCCAACGCGGTCGACGCAGACCTGCGCCGGCCCAAGGCGCTGCCCGTGCTGCCGACCAAGGGCGGCTTCTCGTTCGGCCACGACCACGGTGACATGACCCAGGCCGTGCACCGCTGCGTCGGCGTCGGCAAGTGCCGCGCGGACTCGTCGGCGTCGGGCGGGTTCATGTGCCCGTCCTACCAGGCGACCAAGGACGAGAAGGACGTCACGCGCGGACGGGCGCGCGTGCTCCAGGACGCGATCAACGGCACGCTCGTGGGCGGCCTCACGTCGCCCGAGGTGCGCGACTCGCTCGACCTGTGCCTGTCGTGCAAGGCGTGCTCGGCCGACTGCCCGGCGGGCGTCGACATGGCCCAGTACAAGGCCGAGGTCCTGCACCGCACCTACCAGGGCAAGCTGCGCCCCATGAACCACTACGCGCTCGGCTGGCTGCCGCGCTGGTCGCGCCTCGCGGGCATGATGCCGCGGTTCATCAACACGGTCCTCGGCATCCGGCCGCTCGCGAAGCTCGTGCTCTCGCTCGGCGGCATGGACCCGCGCCGCGAGGTGCCGAAGTTCGCCGAGGTCCCGTTCCGCACCTGGTGGAAGCGCGGAGGTGCGACGAACGGGGTGCCAGGGCTCGCCGTCGGGCAGACGCCCGGTCGGCCCAAGGCGGGCAAGCGGCCGCAGGTCGTGCTGTGGACCGACTCGTTCAGCGACGCGCTCGCGCCCTCGGTGCCGCAGTCCGCGGTCACGGTGCTCGACGCCGCGGGCTACGACGTGATCGTGCCCGACCAGCAGGCCTGCTGCGGCCTGACCTGGATCAGCACGGGCCAGCTCGACGGGGCCCGCAAGCGGCTCGAGAACCTGCTCCAGGTCCTGGGACCGTTCGCGGTCAACGGGATCCCGATCGTCGGGCTCGAGCCCTCGTGCACCGCGGTGCTGCGCTCCGACCTGCTCGACCTCTTCCCCGACGACCCGCGCGCCAAGGCCGTCGCGGGCGCGACCCACACGGTCGCCGAGCTCCTCACGCGCCCCGAGACGCGCCCCGCACCCGAGACCTGGCAGGTGCCCGACCTGTCCGACGTCACGGCCGTCGTCCAGCCGCACTGCCACCAGCACTCCGTCATGGGCTTCGCGGCCGACGAGAAGCTGCTGCGCGGGGCCGGCGCCACGATCGACACGCTCGCCGGATGCTGCGGCCTCGCCGGGAACTTCGGCATGGAGAAGGGCCACTACGACGTGTCGGTGGCGGTCGCGGAGAACGCGCTCCTGCCCGCGCTGCGCAAGGCCGGCCCGAACGACATCTTCCTCGCCGACGGGTTCTCGTGCCGCACCCAGGCCGACCAGCTCGGCGGCGTGCAGGGCAAGGCGCTCGTCGAGCTGCTCGCCGAGCGGCTCTAGGCCGGCGCCTCGGGGGGCGCGGCCTGCGCCCCCGCGCCCCGGATCTCCGACTCCTGGGCGCCGACCTGCCACGTGAACGGTGCGAAGTCGAGCGTCTCGTCGCGCCACGACGCCCGGCGCGCGGCGTACGCCCAGAACGGCAGCGCCACGAAGACCACGCTGAGGCCGACGAGCAGACCCACGTACGTCGTCGGGCTACCCACCTCGACCTGCGCGGGAGGCACGAAGCTCACCACGAGCGCGAGAGCCGCCGCGAGCAGGCCGCAACCGCCGATGACCCACACGCCCACGATGCCGCCGGGCACGTGGTAGCGGCGCGGTCGGGCGGGCTGGGAGTACCGCAGGGCGATGACCGCCGCGAACATGAGCACGTACGCGACCAGGTACAGGATCACCGTGAGCTGGCTCAGGAGCTGGTACGCGGCCTGGACCGACGGCAGGACCACGAACAGGACCGACAGGACCGTGACGACCGCGGCCTGGACCAGCAGGATGCGCGAGGGCATGCCCGCCCGGTTCGTCCGGTGCAACCAGCGTGGCAGGTAGCCCGCGCGCGCCACGGACAGCAGACCCGTCGCCGGGCCCGCGACCCAGGTCACGATGCCCGCGAGCACGCCCACGGCCAGCATCGCGGCCAGGTATGGCGCCGCCCACCCGACCCCCGCCCAGGAGAGCAGCAGGTGGTAGGCCGTGAGCAGGCTCTGCGTCAGGTCGATCTGCCCCGTCGGGATGACCACGGCGATGGCGAGCGTCCCCAGGACGAGCACGACGACGGCCCCCAGCGCGGCCACGAGGATCGCGATCGGGTAGTTGCGGATCGGGTTCTTGATCGACCGCACGTGCACCGCGTTCATCTCCATGCCCGCGTAGAACAGGAAGATGCTCGCCGCGAGCACGATGTTCGACACCTTCGACAGGTCCGGCACGAACGCGCCCCACGAGAGCTCGACCTGCGACGGGTTGCCCGCCGCGAGGTATGCGGCGGCCAGCCCGATGAGGATCGCGGCCGGCACGAGCGTCCCCACGATCCCACCCCACTTCGCGACCTGGGAGAACGACTTCACGTCCCGCAGCGCGATGAGCGTCGCGAGCCAGAACACCGCGAGCACGACCGCGAGCACGAACACCTTGTCGCCCGACAGCCGCGGGGCGCTCGCTGCGTCCCCCGTGTACGCGAGCGTCACGGCGGCGAACGTGAGGATCGTGGGGAACCAGATGCAGCCCTCGATGAACACCATGAAGATCGCGAGGAACCCCCACCGGCTGCCGAACGCCTCGCCGACCCAGCGGAACATGCCGCCCTCCTCGGGCCAGCCCGTCGCGAGCTCGGCAGCCACGAGCCCCACCGGGGCGAGGAAGAACAGCGCCGCGAACAGGTAGTAGAACGTCGAGGCGAGCCCGTACTCGGCCTCTGCGGGGAGCCCGCGCAGGCTCACGACCGCGACGATGTTCATGACGGCGAGCGCGGCGACCGTGATGGTCCCCGCGCCGGGCGTCCTGCGTTCTTCGCTCACGTGCGTGGCCTTCCTGCGACGGGGGGTGCCGGGTCGTGGCCGACGGCGCGACTCACGCATCGTGGCACCGGGCGAGCGGCGGCGCGCGGGGAGCGGGTGGTCCGGACGCTCGGCCGCGTGCTCGGTGTGGCCGCGGGCTGGCAGCATGGTCGGCATGGAGTTCCAGGACGTCGTCCGCCGCCGCCGCATGGTCCGACGCTTCACGGACGAGCCCGTCGATCCCCGGTCCGTGGACCGCCTGCTGCGCAACGCGGTCCGCGCACCCAATGCCGGCTTCACGCAGGGGTGGGCGTTCGTCGTCCTCGACACGCCCGACGGCGTCGCGCGCTTCTGGTCCGCGACCTCGCCCCGCGCGGTGGGGGAGCCGGGCGGGGGCGGTTCCGCCGGGGGTGCGGGCGGCGGGGGGGACGCGGCCCCTGGCGGCGCCGCGAAGGAGAGCCGGTGGCTCGCCGGGATGCGGACGGCCCCCGTGGTCGTCGTGGTCCTGACGTCGCGCGAGGCGTACCTACGGCGGTACGCCGAGGACGACAAGGTCCGTGCGGCGGCGCAGGCCACGGGCGAGGGCGACTCCCCGTGGGACGTCCCGTACTGGCACGTCGACGCGGGCATGGCGTCGCTGCTCATGCTCCAGACCGCGGTCGACGAGGGACTCGGCGCGTGCTTCTTCGGGGTGCCGCCGGGGCAGGTCGAGGCGTTGCGGGAGGCGTTCGGGGTGCCGGACGAGTTCCTGGTGACCGGGGTGGTCGCCGTCGGGCATGCGGCGGACCCGGCCCCTCGGGAAGGCGCGAGGGGACCTGGGGTCGGCGCTACGGCGTCGGGGGGTTCCCCGACGCGACGCCCGCGCCGACCGCTCGAGGACGTGGTGCACCGCGGCGGGTGGTGAGACCGTGCCCCGCGGGGTCAGCGCAGGTCGAGCCGCATGAGCACGCGAGGGAACCCGTTGAGCACCGAGCCGGTCGTCGCGGCCTGCGTGAACCCGGCGTCCTCGAAGAGCTTCTTGGTGCCCGCGTAGGCCATGGTCAGGTCGATCTTCTTCCCCTGGTTGTCGAGCGGGTACCCCTCGACGGCCGGTGCGCCGTGCTCGCGGGCGAAGGCGACCGCGCCCTGCAGCAGGTGGTGCGAGACGCCCGCCCCGCGGTGGCCCGGGCGCACCCGCACGCACCACACCGACCACACGTCGAGGTCGTCGACGTGCGGGATCTTGCGGTTGCGGGCGAAGGCCGTGTCGGCGCGCGGGTGCACGGCAGCCCAGCCGACGACCTCGTCCCCGTCGTACGCGAGCACGCCGGGGGGCGGGTCCTGGCGGCACAGCTCCTCGACGAGCGCGCCGCGGTCGGGACCGACGAGCGCGACGTTCTCCTTCGAGGGCAGGCGGTAGCTCAGGCACCAGCACACGTTCGCGTCGGGCCGCTTGGGCCCCACCATCGTGCGCACGTCGGCGAACTCCGTCGCGGGCCGCACCTCGATCACCATGCCGTCACGATGCCACCGGCCGCTCCCGCGTGCTCGTCAGAGCGAGCGTGACCTCCGGTGCTCGCGGGTTCTGACAGCCTGGCGGCGGTGTCAGCCCCGGCGGGCCCGGTCCATGGCGGCGTGCAGGTCCGCGAGGTCGTCGCGGGCTCGGACGTCGCTCGGCAGCTCGGACCAGTCGTCGAGCGTGTCGAGGTCCACCGCGGTCCCGGTCCGCTGCACGACGACGGCGCGCACGCCCCGCAGCTCGGCTTCGGCCAGGTGCGCCTCGAGGCTCCCGACGCCGAAGCGGAACGTGAACGGTGCCTCGGCGTCGAGCGCCAGGAGGTTGGTGCCCGAGCGCGTCCGGTCGGTCGCGACGACGACGGGCGCGTCCTCGGCGAGCAGGGCCTCGACGTCGTCGGTCGTGAGCGCCGGGAGGTCGGCGTGGGCGACGAGGAGCCGGACGGGTCGCCGGGCCGTGGCACCGGCGCCCTGGCCCGCCGGGTCGGCGAGGCTCGCGACGATCTCCCGGCCGACGTCGAGCGCGGCGTTCAGCCCCGGGCGGCTCGCGGGCTGCAGGACGATCTGGAGGCGGCCGGGGCCGTCGCCCTCGGCGCTGTCGCCGTCCCCCTCGGCGGGAGTGCCGGTCACCGTCGGCGGGGCGTCGTCCATCGGTGGCGGCACCGGCTCGACCAGGCTCCCCAGCGCACGCCACGTGAAACGAGGGTCCGACGTCACCACGAGCACCCGCTCCACGGACCCGCTCGCGAGCAGCGTGCGCACCACGTGCCGCGCGAGCGTCGCGATCAGGCGGCTGCGCTCGGCCGGGTCGAGCACGGTCGCGAGCCGCGACTTGCCCGACGAGCCGTCGCGCAGCGGCACCACGGCGACGACACGCTGCCGGCCCGGGGACGCTCCCGCCGCACCCGGGCCCGCGGGGTGAGCGGCGCCGTCGGGCGTCATGCCGATGCCGCGAGCAGCTCGCGCGCCAGGCGCTCGCGGCCCTGCGCCCCGCCCATGACCGTGTCCGTCACGAGGACCTCGAGGCCCAAGGCCTCGATCGCGGGCGCGAGGTCGCGGTCGGCCTCGTCGATGCACATGACGTCGACCAGCCCCACGTACAGGCGCGCGACGCCGAGCGCCGAGACGTCGTGCCCCAGGCTTGCGAGGACCGACGCCGCAGGGCCCTTGAGCGCGCGGCCGCCGACGATCGGGCTCACCGCGACGCGGCGGGCCGGCGAGGACGCGAGGGTGTCGCGCACGCCCGGCACGCTGAGGATCGGCTCGATCGACAGGAACGGGTTCGACGGGGCGACGACCAGCAGGTCGGCCCCCGAGACCGCGTCGAGCACGCCCGGGGCCGGGGACGCCTGATCGGCGCCCACGAACGTCAGCCCCAGGACCTCGTCGCGGTGCTGGCGGGCGACGAAGTACTCCTGGAAGCCCAGCGGCCCGTCGGCGGTCTCGACGACGGTCGCCACGAGGTCGTCCGTCATGGGCAGCAGGCGCGAGCGGACCCCGAGCGAGCCGGTGATCTGCGCCGTGACCTCGGTCAGCGTGGCCCCCGCGCGCAGGCGGGCCGTGCGCGCGACGTGCGTCGCGAGGTCCTTGTCGCCCAGCGTGAACCACGTGTCCTCGCCCAGGCGGCGCAGGGCGTCGAGCGTCGCGTAGGTCTCCCCGGCGAGGCCCCAGCCGCGCACGTCGTCGGCGAGGCCCGCGAGCGTGTACGTCACGGTGTCCAGGTCCGGGCTGATCGCGAGGCCGTGCAGCTCGACGTCGTCGGCCGTGTTGACCACGACCGTGAGGTCGGCTCCCGCGAGCTCCATACCGTGGGCGAGCTTCGCGCCACCCACTCCGCCTGCCAGGACCGTCACCCGCACGTCGTTCACCACCGGTCGAGCATAGTTGGGTCGCCTGGGGCGGCGGACCCGCCCGTGTCCGGTGAGATGGGTCCTTCTGCGCGAGACGGGTGGTTGCGCGCCGGTCCCCGGGACCCGTCTCGCGCACGACCACCCGTCTCGCGCACGTGGCGCGGCGGCGTGCTCAGAGCAGCGGCAGCATGCGCCCCAGGTCCGGCACCGAGTCCGAGGTGTGGAGCGGCGCGAGCGCGCGGGCCAAGTCGTCGACGTCGTAGGGGATGCGGCCCGTCGCGAGGCGGACCCACAGGCGAGGGTCGACGACCTCGAGGCTCCAGCCGCCGCGCGTCACGACGATGCGCAGCAGCTCGGCCGCGACGAGGTCCAGAGCGCCCCGGTCGACGGCCTTCTCGGCGACGCCCGGCAGGCTGCGCTCCAGGTCGTCGGCGTGCACGACGAGCTCGATGAGGCGCGAGACCACCATGTCGCGCAGCGTGATGGGGCCGCGGCGGGCCTGGACCACGGTCTCGGTGGGGGCGAGCTCGTCGAGCCGTGCGAACGCGCGTCGGGCGTACCCGGAGACGGCCGCCAGGCGGTCCGCCGCGATCTCCTCGTCGAGGGCGCGGGTCACCTGGGCGATCTGCTCGGCGCGCTCGGGGTAGGTGCCGAGGTACTCGGCGAGCGTGAGCGGGTTGGTGCCGGGGGCGACCGGGCCTGCGGCCACGAGCGCGTCCATGGCCCGGCCCAGGTGGGACACGAGCTCACCCACGGTCCAGCCGTCCAGGACGCTGGGCTGGTCGACCGCGTCGTCCAGGGTGTCGTCGAGCGACCCGAGCCACCTCTCGAGGCGGTCCCACTGGGTACGGAGGGCTGCGGTGGCCTCGGCCAGGTCTGCGGTCATGGTGACATCGTGCCGGGTGCGGGCCGCGGCGTCACGCACGGCGCAAGGGATGGGACGGGTGTGGGCCCGGCGAACCAGCCACTGAGCTCCAGAGGCTCAGACCTGCGCGCGCTCCCCGAGGAACTGCGTGACCATGGGCCCGAGCTGGTCGAACTCGATGAGGAACCCGTCGTGCCCGAACTCCGAGTGCAGGAGCCGCAGCGGCTGCGCGCCCGGGATGCCCTGGGCGATCCGTGCCGAGTGCTCGGGGAGGAACAGGCGGTCGGTGTCGACGGCCACGACGAGCGCGCGGGCCGTGATCTGGCCCAGGGCCGCATCGACGCCGCCGCGGTCGCGGCCCAGGTCGTGCGTCAGCATGGACTCGGTGAGCACGACGTAGGAGTTCGCGTCGAAGCGGCGCGAGAGCTTGTCGCCGTGGTGGTCCAGGTAGGACTGGACGGCGTAGCGCCCGTCGGTGAACGGGTCCTCGCCGCCCTGCGGCAGGCGGCCGAAGCGCTCGTCGAGCTCGCGTGCGCTGCGGTAGGTCGCGTGCGCGATCTGCCGCGCGATGCCGAGGCCCACGTGCGGACCCTGGTCGTCGGGGACGTCGTAGTAGTCGCCGCCGCGGTACTGCGGGTCGGCGCGGATCGCACCGAGCTGCGGGTGCGCCCACGCGATCTGGTCGCCCGACGTCTGGGCACCGGACGCGATGACCGCGACCGACTCGACCGTGATGCCCGCCTCGGGGCCGAGGATCGCCCACTCGAGCACGCGCAGGCCGCCCATCGACGCGCCGATCACGAGCTCCCACGACGTGATGCCCAGGGCACGCGCGAGCTCGATCTCGACGGCGACCTGGTCGCGGGTCGTCACGCGGGGGAAGCGCCCGCCCCACGGGCGGCCGTCCGGCGCGTCGGACGCGGGGCCCGTGGTGCCCTGGCAGCCGCCGAGCACGTTGGGCGCGACGACGAAGTACCGGTCGGTGTCGATGGGGGCGCCCGGCCCGACCATCGCCTCCCACCAGCCCGCGGACAGGTGACCGGGTCCGGTCGGACCGACGACGTGCGAGTCCCCGGTCAGCGCGTGCAGCACGAGCACGGCGTTGGAGCCGTCGGGCGCGAGCGTTCCCCAGGTCTCGTACGCCACGCGCACGTCCGGGAGCCTGCCCCCGGCCTCGAGGTCGAACGTGCCGACGTCGGCGAAGAGGCGGTCCCCGGCGTCGTCCCCCTCGCGCCACGCGGCCGAGGCCGGGACGGGCGCCTTGGCCCGTGCACGCGAGTCCGACCCGCGCAGCGGGCGCGGGGACGCGGAGGGAGCCGGAGAGGTCATCGCCGTCCACTGTACGGCCGGGGCACCGGGCGCGCCCCGGCCGTCCAGAATCGTCATCGCGTGTCCCGGCGCCCTACTCCGCCGCGCCCGAGGCAGCGGTCGCGGCGTCGGAACCCAGTGCGGCCTTCGCGGCGGTGAACCCCGCCTCGAGGTCCGCGAGGATGTCGTCGACGTGCTCGATCCCGACGGACAGGCGGACGAGGCCCGGCGTGACGCCGGCCTTGACCTGCTCCTCGGGGCTGAGCTGGGCATGCGTCGTGGACGCCGGGTGGATGACGAGCGAGCGGACGTCGCCGATGTTGGCGACGTTCGAGTGGAGCGTGAGCGCGGACACGAACGCCTGCCCGGCGTCGGCGCCGCCGTCGAGCTCGAACGTGACGATCGCGCCCGCACCGCGCGGCGTGTACTTCTGCGCGTTGGCGTACCAGGGGCTCGACGGGAGGCCCGCGTACCCCACGGACACGACGTCGTCACGCGACTCGAGCCAGGTCGCGACGGTCTTGGCGTTCTCGACGTGGCGCTCGACGCGCAGCGACAGGGTCTCGATGCCCTGGGCGATGAGGAACGCGTTGAACGGCGAGATGGCCGACCCGAGGTCGCGCAGGAGCTGCACGCGCGCCTTGAGGATGTACGCGAGGTTCGCGCCCAGGATGCCGTCCACGCCCAGGTCGCGGGCGTACACGATCCCGTTGTAGCTGGGGTCCGGGGTGTTGAAGCTCGCGAACCGCTCGGGGTCCTTCGAGAAGTCGAAGTTCCCGGAGTCGACGATCACGCCGCCGATCGCCGAGCCGTGCCCGCCGAGGTACTTGGTCGCGGAGTGGATGACGATGTCCGCGCCGAACTCGATGGGGCGCAGCAGGTAGGGCGTCGCGACCGTGTTGTCCACGATGAGCGGGACGCCGACCTCGTGCGCGGCGGCGGCCACGGCCTCGATGTCGAGGACGTCCGCCTTGGGGTTGGGGATGGTCTCGGCGAAGAACGCCTTGGTGTTCGGGCGGGCCGCGTCGCGCCAGGCCTGCGGGTCGTGCGGGTCGGTGACCCACGTGGTCTCGATGCCGAGCTTGGCGAGCGAGTACTGGAGCAGGTTGTACGTGCCGCCGTACAGCGACGGGCTGGCCACGATGTGGTCGCCTGCCTCGGCGACGTTGAGGATCGCGAAGGTGGTCGCGGCCTGGCCCGACGCGAGGAGGAGCGCGCCCACGCCGCCCTCGAGGTTGGCGATGCGGTTCTCGACGACCTCGGCGGTCGGGTTGCCGATGCGCGTGTAGATGGGGCCGAGGTCCTTGAGGGCGAAGCGGTCGGCCGCGACGCTCGCGTCGGGGAAGACGAACGACGTGGTCTGGTAGATCGGCAGGGCGCGTGCCCCGGTGGTGGGGTCGGGCGTCTGGCCGGCGTGGATCTGGCGGGTCTCGAAGGACCAGCGGGGCTCGGTGCTCATGGTGGCTCCTTGGGGTGCGGGGGAGGGAGCCGCAGGTGCGTCCGGTGGCCTGGTTCCGGGGCGGTCCGCGGCGGGGCAGTGAGGGGACTGGTGCGCACGCGGTGGGCGGGTCCGGCCGGACGTCGGGGGCTGCGGCTGACGGTCGTCGTCAGGTCGCCGGTCCGAGGTGCGTCCGGGTGCCGCCCGCAGGGCAGGCGAACGTGCGCTGGGGGTCAGCTACACATTCGACGGCAGGTCATGTCCCGAGACTAGGTCGGCATCTCATCCGGCGATACCCCCGTCTCGCGATGCGAGACGTGCGGGGGTGATGTTCACCCCGGGGCGGGCCCTGTTCACCCGTGTGCCGGGTCGCCGCCCGGCAGACCGCCGGAGAGACTGGACGTCCGCCGCCCTCGCGGCGCGCGGCCGCAGGTGCGCGGCCGACCCGTCCCGACGACGCATAGGAGGAGCGTGACGATCTCGCAGCCTTCCCCCCCGCAGGCCACCCCCGCCCGACGACGTCGCGCGCCCCAGGACCCCGGGACGCCGCGCGGGGCGGGCCGGCTCGCGATCGTGGCCGCGCTGGCCGTGACTCTCACCGGCGGTGTCGTACCCGCCGCGGAGGCCGACCCCCCGAGCGACGACGACCTCCGCTCGGCGCAGCAGGACGAACGCGCGGTGGCCCAGCGCGTCGCCGACATCGAGGCGGACCTCGCCACCCTCGCGGACCAGCAGGACGACGCCTGGACGCGTGCGGGCCTCGCCGCCGAGGAGGCCGGTGAGGCGCAGAGCGCCCTCGAGGCCGCCGCAGCCGAGGTCGAGGCGGCGAAGGCCGCGCTCACCACGGCCGAGGCCGGTGAGGCGGCGGCTCGTTCCGCGATGGGCGCGACCTACCGTGCGTCCCGCCAGTCCGGCGGGTCGCTCGACACGCTCCGCGTCGTGCTCGACGCCGACGAGCTCGACCAGATCGTCCAGTCCGAGCAGGCGCAGCGGCTCACGGGTCGCAAGGTCCAGACGGTGGCCGACGGGCACCGCACCGCGCGGGCCCTGGCCGACTCGGCGCGCGCCCGGTCCGTCGCGGCCCAGGAGGCGCGGGCCGCGGCGAGCGAGCGGGCCGAGCAGGCCTACACGACCGCGCTCGAGGCGCAGCAGAACATCGACGGCGCCGTCAGCGCCGCCGCCGCCCGTCGCGACGAGCTCCTGGTGGACCTCGCCGCAGCCCGGTCCACGACCGTCGAGGTCGAGCGGCAGCGTCAGGACGCGATCGACGCCGAACGGCGGCGTGCAGCCGAGGAGCGGGCGCAGGCCGACCGTGGGGGCCAGAGCGTGCCCTCGCCCGGCGCGGGCAGCGGCTCGACGACCACGCCGCCACCCGTCACGCCGCCTGTCGCCCCGCCCGTGGCTCCGCCCGTGACCCCGCCGGTGACACCCCCGGTCACCCCTCCCGTGACGCCTCCGGTCACGCCCCCCGTGACCCCGCCCGTCACTCCTCCCGTGACGCCTCCGGTCACGCCCCCCGACTCCGGGGCGGCCAAGGGCGAGGCTGCCGTCGCCTGGGCACGCACGAAGATCGGCGCGCCCTACCTCTGGGGCGGCACCGGCCCTGCCTACGACTGCTCGGGCCTGACCTCGCAGGCCTGGGCCAGCGTCGGCGTGAACATCACCCGGACCTCACGCTCGCAGTACGCGCGGGTCGCCAAGATCGCCTACAGCCAGCTCCGCCCGGGCGACCTCATCTTCTACGGCACGAACCCGAACGACCCGAGCACCATCTGGCACGTGGCCATGTACATCGGTAACGGGCAGATGATCGAGGCCATCTACGAGGGGAAGCCGGTGCAGATCAGCTCCGTCCGCTGGTCGAGCACGATGCCCTACGCCGGACGCCCCTGACACGGCGCCTCTGACGCGGCGGCCCGGGCGAGGCGCCCCGTCAGCCGGTAGGGGCACCCGCGCACGAAGGCCCGGCCTCCCTCAGGGGAGACCGGGCCTTCGTGGCGTCCGGGGCGTGCCGGCAGCGCAGGATCAGTGACCGGGGGTGTGGTACCCGCTGTCGATCGCGCGCTGGATGGAGCGCTCGATCTCGGCCTCGGCCTCGGTGCGGCCGGTCCAGTGGGCGCCCTCGACGGACTTGCCCGGCTCGAGGTCCTTGTAGACCTCGAAGAAGTGCTGGATCTCGAGACGGTGGAAGTCCGACACGTCGTCGATGTCCTGGCGCCATGCGGCGCGCTGGTCCCCCGTGGGCACGCACAGGACCTTGTCGTCGCCGCCGGCCTCGTCGCGCATGCGGAACATGCCGAGCGCGCGGCAACGGATCAGGCAGCCGGGGAACGTGGGCTCCTCGAGCAGGACGAGGGCGTCCAGCGGGTCGCCGTCCTCACCGAGGGTGCCCTCGATGAAGCCGTAGTCGTCCGGGTAGCGCGTCGAGGTGAACAGCATGCGGTCAAGGCGGATGCGACCGGTCGCGTGGTCGACCTCGTACTTGTTGCGCTGGCCCTTCGGGATCTCGATCGTGACGTCGAACTCCACTGTTCTCCTCCAGTTGAACCGGCTCACCCGCTCGGTCGCGGTGTGGCGGTCGTGAATCGGCTGTCGTGCGCACGCGGCCCCGGCCGTTCCGACCGGTGAACCCGGCCGGGTGGTGTGGACCACGAGGTATCAGGCCAGCATGCGCCCTCTAGTGTGACACGAACGGTCTGGGTCGGCGGTGGCCGGACCCCGGGGACTCCGCGGTTCTTGGGTGATAATGCGCACGTGAGCGGCGCGCTCCTGGGCGCCGACGGCAGGAGGGAAGAGGACGACATGGGTTGGGTGGCGCGTACCGGGATCACTGCCGGGATCGTGGTGGTCCTCGCGGGCGGCTACCTGACGGCCGACGCGTACGACGTGGTTCCCGGCGTCCTGACGACCGCACCCGCGGTGGCTCCCGCGGCCCCCTTCCCGACGCCTCCCGGTGCGGTGGACTCCGCCTCACCTGCGCAGACGCTGCCGGTCCTCGACGAGTCGGCGCCGTTGCCCGACGCCACGGCGATCGCCGCCTCGCTCGACGCGCTGGTCCAGGACGCGCGTCTGGGCGGCAGGGTGGGCGGCGTCGTGATGGACCGGATGACGGGCGAGGTGCTCGCGCAGAGCGGGGCGGAGACGCCCATGGTCCCGGCCTCGACCCAGAAGGTCCTCACCGCCGCCGCGGCCCTCGCGTCCCCGGGACCCGAGGTGACGCTCACCACGAAGGTCGTCGAGGTCGACGCCGGCACGATCGCCCTCGTCGGCGGCGGCGACATGATGCTCGCGGCCGAGGAGGGCGACCCGTTGGCCGTCAACGGTCGGGCAGGGATGGCCGACCTGGCGACGCAGGTTGCGGGCGAGCTCAAGCTCACCGGTCGTACGACGGTGCGCCTCGTGGTCGACGACCGCTACTTCTCCGGCCCCACGGTCAGCCCCGCGGTGTTCGCCGGGAACGTGACGGCGGGCTACATCGCCCCCGTGACCTCGGTCGCGGTCGACATCGCCCGCCTGAGCGACGCCGAGTACGCCAAGCGCAGCGCCGACCCGTCGCTCGCGGCTGCCGAGATTCTCGCGACGCGCCTCACGGAGCAGGGCATCACGGTCGAGGGCCCTCCCGCACGGGGCGAGTCCGCCTCGACGGCCAAGGTTCTCGGGTCGGTCGAGTCAGCTCCGCTGAGCGAGGTCGTCGCGTACTTCCTCCAGCACTCGGACAACACCATCACCGAGGTCGTGGGACGTCTGGTCGCGATCGACGCCGGGCTGCCCGCGACGTTCGACGGAGCGAGGCAGGCCGTCACCGCGAGCGTCTCGCGCCTCGGGGTGGACCTGACGGGGGCCGTCCTCGCCGACTGCTCCGGCCTGGGCGACGGGTCGGCGCTGTCGGCGGCCCAGCTGGCCGCCGTCGTCGACCTCCTGGCGGACCCGGCGCAGCCCGGCCTGCGCGCAGGGGCCGTCGGGCTGCCCGTCGCCGGGCTGTCCGGCACGCTCGACGACCGCTTCCTCGCGTCGCCCGGCAGGGGAGTGGTCCGGGCCAAGACGGGGAGCCTGCCGAACGTGACGTCGCTCGCGGGTACGGTCGTCACCGCGCAGGACCGCCAGCTCGTGTTCGTCCTCCTCGCGGACGCCCTGCCCGACGGTGGCGCGTACGGTGCGCGTCTGCTGATGGACGGTTTCGTCGGGGGCCTGGTGGGTTCGGCGGACTGACGCCCCGCCCGCCGACGGTGACGGTTGCCCGCCGACGGTGACGGTCGCCCGGCCCCGCGTACCGGCTACGGTGGGGCGATGACGTCTTCCGTGGTCGGCGCGCCGCTCGTCGACTGGACCTCCGCCGCGCAGATCGCCGCCCGCGTCGCACCTCCGGGTCCGACGGCCTCGCGCGACGAGCTCGCTGCGCTCGTGGAGGGGCTGCGCGAGGCGGCGTCCGCAGCGGTGCCGCACGTCCTGCGCGTCACGCGCATGTCGCCGGCCGACCCGGGGCGGCCCGGTGACGCGGGGGCACCGGCGCTCTCGCAGGTGTACGTCGTCGACCGGTCGCGCTGGGCCCGGGCCAACACCGAGGTCATGGCGAGCCTGACCGACGGCGTCGCGGACTCCCTCACGGGCGCGGGGGACAAGCCGGTGTCGGCGACCACGGCGCTCGTCGGGGCGGCGCAGGTCGGGGCCGTCCTGGCTGCGCTCTCGAGCCGCGTGCTGGGCCAGTTCGACCCCTACAGCGCGCACGGCACGCCGGTCCCCGGACGTCTGCTCCTCGTCGCCCCGAACGTCCTGCAGCTCGAGCGCGACCTCGACCTGGTGCCGGCGGACTTCCGCCTGTGGGTCTGCCTGCACGAGCAGACCCACGCGCTCCAGTTCGCCGCGGCCCCGTGGCTCGCGGAGCATCTGCGGGCTTCGGCCCGCGAGCTCCTCGCGGGCCTCTCGGAGTCCTCCCGCCAGCTCGCCGAGGCGCGTCTGCGCGACAAGCTCGCGACCGCGGGCAAGGTGGTCCTGCGGGCCGTGCGCGGGCAGGAGGGCGGGGTCGCCCACGGGCTCCTCACGCCCGACCAGCGGCGCTCGCTCGAGGAGGTGTCGGCCGTCATGGCGCTCCTGGAGGGGCACGCCGACGTCATGATGGACGCGGTCGGGCGCGCGACGGTCCCCACGGTCCGGCGCATCCGGGCGCAGTTCGAGGCGCGCCGCGACGGGCAGGGCAGCAGCACGCTCGACACGGTCCTGCGCAGGTTCCTGGGCATGGACGCCAAGCTCGCCCAGTACCGGGACGGCGCCGCGTTCGTGCGCGGGGTCGAGAAGCAGGTGGGGCGCGACGGGCTCAACGCGGTCTGGTCGAGCCCCGAGCACCTGCCCTCGGCACACGAGATCGCCGACCCCGGTGCCTGGGTGCGCCGGGTCCACGGCTGACGCGCGCGTGGTAGGTCCGCGTCCCGCGGAGGCGGCGGCACGGCGCGCCGTGCGCAGCGTGGTCCGCGACCTCGCGCCCGGCTCGCTCGTGCTCGTGGCGTGCTCGGGCGGTGCGGACTCGCTCGCGCTCGCGGCTGCGACGGCCTTCGTCGCCTCGCGCGACGGGCTGCGGGCCGGGGCGGTCGTGGTCGACCACGGGCTCCAGGACGGCAGCTCCGAGGTGGCGGCCGTCGCGGCGGACCGGTGCCGGGCGCTCGGCCTCGACCCGGTCGAGGTCCGGCGGGTCGAGGTCGCGGGCCGCGGTGGTCTCGAGGCGGCGGCGCGCCACGCGCGCTACGCGGTGCTCGACGACGTCGCTCACGTCGCGGGGGCGTCGGCAGTGCTCCTGGGGCACACCCTCGACGACCAGGCCGAGTCGGTGCTGCTGGGGCTCGCCCGTGGTTCGGGGGCACGGTCCCTCGCGGGCATGGCCGCCGTGCGGGGCGTCTATCGTCGCCCGTTCCTGGGTCTGCGGCGGAGCGACACCGAGGACGTGTGCACCGCGAACGGACTGACCTGGTGGACCGACCCCACCAACGGGGTGCCCGGTACCGGACCGGGTGTGCCCGGGCAGGGCACGACCGGACAGGGCGCGACCGAACCGGACGTGCGGCTCGGCGCGCCCCTGCCCCTGCGCTCGCAGGTGCGTGCACGGGTGCTTCCCGTCCTCGAGGACGTGCTCGGTCCGGGCGTCGCGGAGGCGCTGGCTCGCACCGCCGACCTGCTCCGCGAGGACGCGGACCTGCTCGACGAGCTCGCGGACCGGCTGCTCGACGAGGCCCGTGTCGCGGAACCGGGCGGCGGCGAGGACCGTCGCACGGGCGGCGCCCCTGTGGTGCTCGACACCCAGGTGCTGTCGTCGGCCCCGGCCGCGCTGCGCCGTCGGGCGCTGCGACGCGCCGCGACCGAGGCCGGGAGTCCCGCCGGATCCCTCTTCGCGAGCCACGTCGCGACGCTCGACGCGATGATCACCGACTGGCGTGGTCAGGGGCCCGCGCACCTGCCGGGCGACCTCCGGGCACTGCGGACCCGTGGGAGACTCTTCCTACGGCCCGCGCGTCCCCCCTCGCCCGAGCGAACCGTGCCCGCCGAGACCCCAGCAGAACCAGCACAGGAGTGAAACCCGTGGACTCATCCGACGTCGGCAACGACCTCGAGAACATCCTCCTCACCGAGGACCAGCTCCGCGGGAGGCTGGTGGAGCTCGCCGAGCAGATCGACCGCGACTACGCGGGCAAGGACCTCCTGCTCGTCGGCGTGCTCAAGGGCGCCGTCATGGTCATGGCGGACCTCGCCCGCCTGCTGCACCACGACGTCGAGATGGACTGGATGGCCGTCTCGTCGTACGGGTCGGGCACCAAGTCGTCGGGCGTCGTGCGCATCCTCAAGGACCTCGACGCCGACCTCACGGGCCGCCACGTGCTCATCGTCGAGGACATCATCGACTCGGGCCTGACGCTGTCGTGGCTGCTGTCGAACCTGCGCAGCCGCGGCCCGGCCTCCGTCGAGGTCGCCGCGATGCTCCGCAAGCCCGACGCCGCGAAGACCGAGGTCGACGTGCGCTACATCGGCTTCGACATCCCCAACGAGTTCGTCGTGGGCTACGGCCTGGACTATGCGGAGAAGTACCGCAACCTGCCGTTCGTGGGCACGCTCGCCCCGCACGTCTACTCGTCCTGACGCGCTTCCCCGTGCCCGCGCGCTGACGGGAGGCAGGGCCGCGACCGAGCGTCGCGCGCCCTCCTCCCGTCACCCGCGGGCCGCCCGCGGCCCCGGCCGCCACCCGTTGCGGACGTCGCTCGTCGAAGCAACGCCCTGGGCGAACAGACCAGCCAACTGCCAGGTTGTGCGTGTAACTTCACTGGCGGAACCATTGCGCGAGTGGAGGGATACGGGGAATCGTCCCCGTCGCCGATGAACATCAAGAAGATTCTCAGCGGACCGATCATCTGGATCGTCGTGGGCCTGGCGATCCTCGGGATCGCCTTCATGGCGCTGTCCGGGCCCAGCGTCCACCGTGTCGACACCTCGACGGGGCTCGAGCTCCTCCAGGACGGCAAGGTCGAGCAGGCCCTCATCGTCGACGGCGACCAGCGGGTCCAGCTGACCCTCAAGGAGGACTACGAGGTCGACGGCAAGTCCCAGGGCAAGAGCGTGGAGTTCTTCTACGTCCAGCCCCAGGGTGAGGCCGTCGTGAACGCCGTCACGGAGGCGGACCCCCCGAAGGGCTACAACTCCGAGATCGCGCGTCCCTCGTTCCTCGCGTCGGCGCTCTCGCTCATCCTGCCGTTCCTCATCATCGGCCTCGTCTTCTGGTTCCTGCTGTCCCGCATGCAGGGCGGCGGCTCCAAGGTCATGGGCTTCGGCAAGTCCAAGGCGAAGCTCGCGTCCAAGGACACCCCGCAGGTGACGTTCGCCGACGTCGCCGGGGCGGACGAGGCCGTCGAGGAGCTCCACGAGATCAAGGAGTTCCTCGCCGAGCCCGACAAGTTCCAGGCCGTGGGCGCCAAGATCCCCAAGGGCGTGCTGCTGTACGGACCTCCCGGCACCGGCAAGACGCTCCTGGCCCGCGCCGTCGCGGGCGAGGCGGGCGTGCCGTTCTACACGATCTCCGGCTCGGACTTCGTCGAGATGTTCGTCGGCGTCGGCGCGAGCCGCGTGCGTGACCTGTTCCAGCAGGCCAAGGAGAACTCTCCGGCCATCATCTTCGTCGACGAGATCGACGCGGTGGGCCGTCACCGTGGTGCCGGCATGGGCGGCGGGCACGACGAGCGCGAGCAGACCCTGAACCAGCTCCTCGTCGAGATGGACGGGTTCGACGTCAAGACCAACGTCATCCTCATCGCGGCGACGAACCGTCCCGACATCCTGGACCCCGCGCTCCTGCGTCCGGGCCGCTTCGACCGGCAGATCGCGGTCGAGGCCCCCGACCTCAAGGGCCGCGAGGCGATCCTCGCGGTGCACGCGCAGGGCAAGCCGATCGTCCCCGAGATCGACCTGGCCGCTGTCGCGCGCCGGACCCCCGGCTTCACGGGTGCGGACCTCGCGAACGTCCTGAACGAGGCCGCGCTGCTCACCGCGCGCTCGGGCGCCCAGCTCATCGACGACCGGGCCCTCGACGAGGCCATCGACCGCGTCATCGCCGGGCCGCAGAAGCGGACCCGCGTGATGAACGTCAAGGAGCAGAAGATCACGGCGTACCACGAGGGCGGCCACGCCCTGGTCGCCGCGGCGATGCGCTACACGGACCCCGTCACCAAGGTGACGATCCTGCCGCGCGGACGTGCCCTGGGCTACACCATGGTCATGCCGCTCGAGGACAAGTACTCCACGACGCGCAACGAGCTGCTCGACCAGCTCGCCTACGCGATGGGTGGTCGTGTCGCCGAGGAACTCGTGTTCCACGACCCGACCACGGGAGCCTCGAACGACATCGAGAAGGCGACCGCGATCGCCAAGAAGATGGTCACCGAGTACGGCATGAGCGAGCGCGTGGGGGCGATCAAGCTCGGCACGGGCTCTGGCGAGCCCTTCATGGGGCGCGACATGGGCCACACGCGTGACTACTCCGAGTCGGTCGCGGGCACCGTGGACCACGAGGTGCGCCGCTTCGTCGAGGCCGCGCACGACGAGGCGTGGGAGGTGCTCGTCCAGTACCGCGACGTGCTCGACCACCTGGTCCTGGAGCTCCTCGAGAAGGAGACCCTGAACCAGGCCGAGCTCGCGCAGATCTTCGCCCCGGTCGTCAAGCGCGACCCCCGCGAGGTCTGGCTCTCGAGCGAGCAGCGCGCCGTCTCGCACCGTCCTCCCGTGCTGACCGACGCAGAGAAGGCCACCATGCCCAAGGACCCGTTGGGCGAGCCCATCGTCGTCCCGCAGGACGAGGCCGCCGCCGCGAGCGACGAGCTCCCGCCCGAGCGCATCGGCGAGGTCCCTGCGGACCGCGTGGTCGACGACGGGCAGGTCTGACGTGACCGCACGGGCCGAGCAGGGCCTGCGCGCCGCTGCCGACGTCCCCGCGTACGACGAGGAGCGGGCGCGCGCCGCGGTGCGTGAGCTCCTCCTCGCCGTGGGGGAGGACCCGGACCGCGAGGGGCTCCAGGAGACCCCCGCCCGCGTGGCCCGCGCGTACCGCGAGATCTTCGCGGGCCTGCGCCAGGAGCCGGGCGACGTCCTGACCACCATGTTCGACCTCGGTCACGAGGAGATGGTGCTGGTCAAGGACATCGAGGTCTACTCGACGTGCGAGCACCACCTCGTGCCGTTCCACGGCGTCGCGCACGTGGGGTACATCCCCAACGCCGACGGCCGCATCACGGGCCTGTCCAAGCTGGCCCGGCTGGTCGACGTGTACGCGCGTCGCCCCCAGGTCCAGGAGCGGCTCACGACGCAGATCGCCGACGCCCTGGTCGAGCACCTCGAGCCGCGCGGCGCGATCGTCGTCGTCGAGTGCGAGCACCTGTGCATGTCCATGCGGGGCGTCCGCAAGCCGGGCTCGCGGACGGTGACGTCGGCGGTGCGCGGACAGATGCGCGACGGCGCCACGCGCGCCGAGGCCATGAGCCTGATCCTGGGACGGTAGGCACGCAGCAGTGCGGTACACACAGCACGACGGCGCGCTCCCCGCCCTGCCCTTCGACGGGATCGGCCGGACGCTCGTCATGGGAGTCGTCAACGTCACGCCCGACTCCTTCTCCGACGGCGGCGAGTGGTTCGAGCCGCGCGCGGCGATCGAGCACGGCCTGGAGCTCCTGGCCGAGGGCGCGGACGTCCTCGACGTCGGGGGCGAGTCCACGCGACCGGGGGCCGGACGCGTGCCCGTCGAGGAGGAGCTCGCGCGCGTCCTGCCCGTGATCTCGGCCCTCGCGGACCGCGGCGCCGTGGTGAGCGTCGACACGACGCGGGCCACGGTCGCCGAGCAGGCGGTCGCGGCGGGGGCGCAGATCATCAACGACGTCTCGGGGGGCCTCGCCGACCCGGAGATGGCCGCGGTCGCCGCCCGGACCGGGGCGGTCTTCGTCGCCATGCACTGGCGAGGTCACGCGGACGTCATGGACGACCTCGAGGTGTACGACGACGTCGTGGCCGACGTGCGGGACGAGCTGGCCGCGCGCGTCGAGGCCTTGCGTGCCGCAGGCGTGCGCGACGACCGGATCGTCCTGGACCCCGGGCTGGGCTTCTCCAAGGCGGGCTCCACCAACTGGCCCCTCCTGACGCACCTGGGCACGCTGCGCGAGCTCGGGTTCCCGGTGCTCGTGGGGGCGTCGCGCAAGCGCTTCCTCGGGCACCTGCTCGCCGGTCGGGACGGCACGCCCGCCCCGCCGCTCGAGCGGGACGCGGCGACCGCAGCGATCACGGCTCTCGCCGCGGCGGAGGGCGCCTGGTGCGTGCGCGTGCACGCCGTCCGAGCCTCGGCCGACGCGGTACGGGTCGCCGCCGCATGGACTCGGGCAGGTCGGACGGGGGAGGATGCCAGCGTGGGGCAGACGGGGCAGAGCACGGACGACCACGGAACGAACGACAGCGACGACAGGAGTACGACGTGAGCACAGCGTTCGCAGGGGCGGTGCAGGGGACCGACGGGCGCCCGTTCGACCAGATCCGGCTCACGGGGCTCAGTGCGACGGGCCACCACGGGGTGTTCGAGCACGAGCGCCTCGAGGGTCAGCTCTTCCGCGCCGACGTGGTGCTGCACCTCGACACGCGTCCGGCGGCGGCCGGTGACGACCTCGCGGACACCGTGAGCTACGCGGTCGTCGCGGAGGACGTCGTCGCGGTGCTCGCGGGCTCGCCCGCCGACCTCATCGAGACGGTCGCCGAGCGCGTCGCGGCGGTCGCGCTGCGCCACCCCGCCGTCGTCGCGGTCGACGTCGCGGTCCACAAGCCGCAGGCGCCCATCACCGTGCCCTTCGACGACGTCCAGGTCGTCGTCCGTCGCGACCGCGTCAAGGTGCCGGTCGTGGCCGACGAGGCCCCGCGCGTCGTGCCCATCCCGGTCGGGTCGATCACCCCGGCCGTGCTCGGGAACGTCGCGGTCACGGAGCCTGCCGCCCCGCAGGACCAGCACGTCGTCATGCCGCCGTCGATCCCGCCGGTGGCTCCCGCACCCGCGCCGGACCGATCGCCCGACCAGGGCGTCTTCGCGGACACGGCCGAGGACCTCGGTCCGGCCGCCGTCGACGCTCCGCACGCGGGCGGGGTGTCCGACCAGGAGTTCGTCGACGCCCTCGACTCGTTCTACAGCGCCCCCCAGGACGCCCTGAGCGCCCCTGCCGAGACCTTCGAGCCCGCCGCGGAGCACGAGCCGGTTCCTCAGCCCGACCGGTCGGCCCCCGAGGTCGGCGCCGAACCGACGCCCGTCGCGGCCGAGCCCTTCCGCGAGGCGGCTGCGGCGCCGTCGGAGGTCGCGGAGCCCGCCGAGGCCCCCGCAGCGGCGCTCCCCGTGCCCGCAGCCCAGCCCGCCGTGCCGGACGGGTCCACCGACCCGGCCGTGCTCGCGGTGCGCGAGGTCCCCGTGGCACCCGAGACCACTGCGGCTGACGGACCGGACCTGTCCGGCGGGCACGTCCTGCCCGACGACGTCGCCCCCGTGGCGTACCAGGTCGCCGCCGAGCCCTCGCCCGTCGAGCCCTCGCCCGCCGAGCACGTCCCCGCCGACGAGGCGGTGCTGCCGGTCGCCGCGCAGGCCCCGGCCGAGAGCCCTGCGGTGCCCGGGCCCGTGGTCGAGGCCCCCTCGACGGCCCCCTTCGCTGCCGAGGCCCCGAGCGTCGAGACGGGGCCCGTGGCACCGGCGCTCCCCGAGCACGAGCCGGTCGCCGCCCCCGTCCCGTTGCCCGTCCGTCCCGCTCCCGAGGACGCCGAGGCTCCGGTCGGGCAGACTGCTGCCGAGGCGCCGGTCGTGCCTGAGGCGGTGCCGGTGCCGGCCGTCGCGACCGATCGGCTCGACGAAGCCCCTGCGGGCTTCGTCCCCGTCGTGCTCGCGCTCGGCGCCAACCTGGGCGACGCCCAGCAGACGTTGCGCGACGCCGTGACGGACCTCGACCGGATCTCCGGGCTCGAGATCACCGACGTCTCGCCGCTCGCGCGGACCGCGGCGGTCGGTGGCCCCGAGCAGCCGGACTACCTCAACGCGATCCTGCTGGCCCGGACCACGCTCGCGCCGCGTGCGCTCCTTCGCGCGGTCCAGGCCGTGGAGAACGCCCACGGGCGGGTCCGTGCCGAGCGCAACGGCCCGCGCACCCTCGACGTGGACCTGGTCGTCTTCGGCACGGTCACCGAGTTCACCGAGGACCTCGAGCTGCCTCATCCGCGGGCGCACGAGCGTGCCTTCGTCCTGGAGCCGTGGGCGCAGATCGCGCCGGACGCCGTGCTGCCCGGCCTGGGTGGCGGTCCCGTCGCCGCCCTGGCGGCGACGGCGCCCGACCGTGGCGGCATCCGTTGGCTCGCGCTCGACTGGCTGACCGACGCCGAGCCCGAGGCGGCTCCGGCCGCGGCCCCCGTCGACGAGGCTCCCGCGGCCCCCGGGCCTGCTCGACAGGTCCAGGCGGAGCCTGAGCCGGTGCCCCCGTCGGTCGAGGTGGCGGCTCCCGAGCCGACCACGGCGCCCACGACCCCGGCACGCCCCGGGGGAGAGCTCACCGCGACCCCGCAGGAGCAGCTCGACCCGGTCGGACACGCACCCGTCACGGCCGCGCCGCCGTTCGTCCAGGAGTCGCCGTTCGTCCAGGACCAGCCGACCGCGCCCTCCGCCCCCGGCCAGCCGTCGGCCCAGACGCCAGCCCAGACGCCTTCCCAGGCTGCGGGGGCGCAGGCCGCACCGGCTCAGCAGGGCTCGCCCGAGCGCGCCGTGGAGCAGCCCGGACCCTTCGTCCCGGCGTTCCACCCCGTGCACCCGCAGGACGGGCAGGAACCTCCGCACGCCCAGGTCCCGCCGTTGTGGGCGGACGTCTCGCAGGCCGCGTCGGCGACCGAGCCGCGGGCCCAGGTGCCACCGACGCCGGCCGGCCACGCGCAGGTCGCGCCCGAGGAACCGGTGACCCCGCAGTTCCACCCCGTGCACCAGGCGCCCGCTAACCCGTTCGAGCCGCAGCAGCCCGCGCCGGCCGTCGAGCAGCAGGGCGGGCCGTCGGCCCAGCCCCCCATCACGGGGGTGCCCATGTCGTTCCCGGCCGACCTGCGCGGCCCGTCGAGCTGATGCAGCGCACCAGGGTCACGACCCTCCTGCTCGTCACGGTCACCACGACCCTGGTGGGGTGGCTCGTCGTCGTCGGCCTGGAGCGTCGGGGTACGTACCTGCCGCACGTGCCGTGGATCGTGGACGCGGCCCTGGTCGCGCTCGCCGGAGCCGTCTTCTGGGCAGGCTGGGCCGTGCGGTCCTACCTCAAGGGTCGGCGCCCCTCGCTGGATCCCCTGCGGGCGGCGCGCACGCTCGTGCTCGCCAAGGCGGCGGCCCTCACCGGGTCGCTGCTCGCGGGCTGGTACCTCGCGCAGGTCGTCGCGGTGCTGGGCGACCTCGCGATCGAGGCCCGGCGCGACCGTGCGATCGCGGCGGGGGTCGCGGCGCTGTGCGCCGTGGTGCTCGCCGTGGTCGGGCTCGTGGTGGAGAAGTTCTGCCAGGTCCCGCCCGAGGACACCGACCCCGCGAACGGCGGACGGTCGCGAGCCGGCGGCGAGGCCGATCCCGAGGCCGGAGCCACGGCCTGACGCAGGTCGGTCTTCCGGCGGACGCGCAAGCCCGTGCCCTGATGGGAAGATGGGGACATGACGGACCACGCCTTCGACCTGGCCTCCGCACCGGACCAGGTCCCCACGGACCCCAGCGGCCCCTTCGACCCTCCGGGCGTGCAGTGGCAGGGCGTCTCGGCCCGGCTGATCACCGCGCGGCTGCTCACGGTGGGCATCTTCCTGCTCGTGCCGTTCGTGCTCGGGGCGGTGTTCGCGCTCGTGTTCAGCCTGGTCTGGTTGTGGATCGTCCCTGCCGTCGTGCTCGTGATCGGGATCTGGTGCGTCGTGGTGGTGCCGCGCCAGGTCCGGGCCATCGGCTACGCCGAGCGTGACGACGACCTGCTGATCCGCAAGGGCGTGATGTTCCGTTCGCTCGTCGTCGTGCCGTACGGCCGCATGCAGTACGTGGACGTGCAGGCGGGCCCGCTCGCCCGCAAGTTCCGCATCGCCCAGGTCCAGCTCCACACGGCGTCGCCCGCGACGGACGCGTCGATCGACGGCCTGGAGCCCGCCGAGGCCGAGCGCCTGCGCGACCGTCTCGCGTCGCGCGGAGAGGCACGGTTGGCCGGGCTATGAGCGAGAGCACCACGCAGCCCGACGCCCCACCGACAGACCTCATCTGGCACCGCGTCCACCCCGTGACCCCGGTGGTCCGGGGCTGGTCCGTCATCGCGGTCCTCCTCGTGATCGTCGGCAACCAGACCCTCGACGGCCTGCCCGCGGGGCAGAACATGCTGGCCGGGAACGGCTGGTGGCAGATCCTGGGCGGGATCGTCGTCGTCGGTCTCATCGGCCTCGGCTACTCCGCGCTCGCCTGGCGCATGACGACGTACGCGATCGACGACGAGTCGGTCCGCCTCCACACGGGGGTCCTGTTCCGTCAGCAGCGCAAGGCGCGGCTCGACCGGCTCCAGGCCGTGGACATCGTCCAGCCGCTCGTCGCCCGCCTGTTCGGGCTGGCCGAGCTCAAGCTCGAGGTCGCGGGCGGCTCGGACTCGGGCATCAAGCTGGGCTTCCTCAAGCTCGACGACGCCAACCACCTGCGTGCCGAGCTCCTGGCACGCGCGGCGGGGCTGCGCGTGGGCGGTGCCCCTGCTCGCGCGGCAGTCGCGGGTGCCGGACCTGTCGGTGCACCGGCGGGCCCGGGCGAGGCCCCCGCCGGCGAGGTGCCGGGAGACGGGGGCGCCGTCGTCGGGCAGGTCGCCCTGGACGCGCCCGAGGCACCCGAGCAGCCCGTCATGGAGGTCCCGCCGGGCCGCCTCGTCTGGTCGTTGATCCGCACGGCCGCGACGATCGTCCTGGTCCTCGCGGTGCTCGGCCTGGTCGGCGTCGCGGTCGGCACCCGCGAGATCGGCACGCTGTTCACGGCCCTGCCGCTGGTCCTGGGCGTCGGCGGCTACCTGTTCGGCCGGTTCACGCGCGAGTTCAACTTCCGCAGCGCGATCTCGCCCGACGGCATCCGGCTGCGCCACGGCCTGCTCGAGACGCGTTCGCAGACCATCCCACCGGGCCGCGTCCAGGCCATCCGGCTCACGCAGGGGCTCCTGTGGCGCAGCGCGGACTGGTGGCGCGTCGAGGTCAACGTGGCGGGCTACGGCCTGAGCGCGGACGGCACGACCAACAACAGCGTCCTGCTGCCCGTGGGGACGCGCGACGAGGCCCTGGGCGCGGTGTGGCTCGTGCTGCCGGACCTCGGCACGGACGACCCTCGCGCGCTGCTCGACGAGGCGCTGTCCGGGATCGACGCGGGGAACCACTTCACGACGGCACCGCGACGCGCCCGCATCCTCGACCCGATCGCGTGGCGCCGCAACGGCTTCACGGTCACGGGTCGTGCGCTGGTCCTGCGGCGCGGACGCCTCGTGCGCCGTGTCGAGATCGTGCCGCACGAGCGCACGCAGTCGCTCGGCGTCCAGCAGGGCCCGTGGCAGCGGCGCCTGGGCGTCGCGACGTTCGCCGCGCACTCGGTCCCCGGCCCCGTCACGCCGACCGTGCCGCACCTCGACCAGCACGTCGCGGGCGCGCTCATGGACGAGCAGGCGCGCAGGGCCCGCGAGGCCCGCGCGCACGCCGGGCCCGAGCTGTGGATGCGGCGGGACGAGGTGGCGGCCGTCGTCGAGACGATCGAGGACGACGACGCGCAGACCGCGCCGTACGTGGAGACCTCGTCCGCCGGGACGGCTGCCGACCAGAGGATCGAGGACGCACGTGAGTGACGGACGCCGGCGCCCGGGGCGCCTGGGCGTGGGCGTGGTCGGCGCGGGCCGCGTCGGCGCCGTCCTCGGCAGCGCGCTACGCGCCACGGGCCACGCGGTCGTCGGCGCGAGCGGTATCTCCGAGGCGTCGCGCGAGCGGATCGAGACGCTCCTGCCCGGCATCCCCGTGCTCGAGGTCGAGGAGGTCGTGCGGCGTTCGGAGCTGGTCCTGCTCGCCGTGCCCGACGACGCCCTCCCGGGCCTGGTCTCGGGTCTCGCCGAGATCGGGGCGTGGCAGGGCGGGCAGATCGTCGTGCACACCTCGGGCCGCTACGGCGCGGGCGTGCTCGACCCGGCGCGCGCCCAGGGGGCGATCCCGCTCGCGATCCACCCCGCCATGACGTTCTCCGGCACGTCGCTCGACCTGTCGCGCCTCGTGGGCACGACCTTCGCGGTCACCGCCCCGGGGCCCGTTCAGCCCATCGGGCAGGCGCTCGTCGTCGAGCTCGGGGGCGAACCGGTCATCGTCGAGGAAGAGGCCCGCGGGCTCTACCACGCGGCCCTCGCGCACGGCGCGAACCACCTCGTGGTGCTCGTCGCCCAGGCGGCGCAGGCCCTCGAGGCAGCGGGCGTCGAGCAGCCGGGGCGCGTGCTGGCCCCGCTGCTCTCGGCGGCGCTGGACGGGGCGACCCGGTCCGCCGACGCCGGGGACGGCGGCGGTCCCGGAGCGATCTCGGCCCTGACGGGCCCCGTGTCGCGCGGGGACGTCGGGACCGTCGCGGAGCACCTCGAGGTGCTGCAGGCCCTGGCCGTGACCTCGGCGCACGAGACCGCCCCGCGCGTCGCCGCGACCGACGTCCCCGCGTCGTACCGCGAGCTCAGCCGTGGAGCCACCAGCCGTGCCCTGGCTGCCGGGCGCATCGACGCCCGCCAGGCCCAGGAGCTGCTCGACGTCCTCGAGGAAGGTCAGTGATGTCCGTGCCCACGCCCCCCACCGGTGCGCTCCCGCGCGTCGTGCGCACGCGCGACGCGCTGCGCGCGTCCCTGGCTGCCCCCGCCGGCGCGGCGACCCGCGCCGTCGTCATGACCATGGGCGCGCTCCACGACGGCCACCTGCAGCTCGTGCGTGCGGCGCGCGAGCGCGTCGGCCCCACGGGGCAGGTCGTCGTGACCGTGTTCGTGAACCCCCTGCAGTTCGGGCCGGGCGAGGACCTCGACCGGTACCCGCGCGACCTCGACGCCGACCTGGCACTCCTCGCAGGGCTCCCCGAGCCCGTGCCGGGGCGGTCGGCCGTGGACCTCGTGTTCGCCCCGTCGGTCGAGGAGATGTACCCCGGCGGCGACCCGATCGTGCGCGTCACGTCCGGACGCATCGGCACCGTGCTCGAAGGCGCGTTCCGCCCCGGCCACTTCGACGGCGTCCTGACCGTGGTGCTCAAGCTCTTGCACCTGACCAGGCCCGACGTCGCGTTCTACGGCGAGAAGGACGCGCAGCAGCTCCTTGCGATCCGCCGCATGGTCGCCGACCTGAACGTCGACGTCGAGGTCGTCGGCGTCCCGATCGTGCGCGACGACGACGGTCTCGCGCTGTCCTCGCGCAACGCCTACCTCTCCGAGACCGAGCGGTCCGACGCCCTCACGCTGAGCCGCGCGCTGCGCGCCGGGGCGGCCGCCGCCGCGGCCGGACGGGGGGCCGCAGCGGCCATCGAGGTGGCCTCGGGAATGCTCAACGAGCACCCCGGCGTTGTGGTCGATTACCTCGCACTGGTCGACCCGACTACCGTGGACGACCTGGAACCGGAGTACGTGGGACCGGCGCTGCTGCTCGTGGCGGCACGCGTGGGCACCACCCGACTGATCGACAACCTGGCCGTGGACGTGGCAGACCCCGCCGCGAGCACGGCCCGCCCAGGAGGCACGCAGTGACCCAGACGGGACCGCAGGCCGGCACGCGCCGCCCCGCTTCCTTGCAACGACCCATGATGATCGGGAAGATCCACCGCGCCACCGTGACGCAGGCGGACCTCCACTACGTCGGGTCCGTGACGGTGGACGTGGACCTCCTCGAGGCCGCCGACATCATCTCCGGCCAGCAGGTCGACATCGTCGACGTCACCAACGGCTCACGCCTGACGACCTACGCGATCCCCGGCGAGCGCGGCTCGGGCAAGGTCTGCATCAACGGTGCCGCCGCGCACCTCGTGCACCCCGGCGACACCGTGATCCTCATCGCCTACGGCATGATCGCCGACCACGAGGCGCGCCACTTCCTGCCGAACGTCGTGTTCGTCGACGGGGACAACCGCATCGTCGAGGTCAGCGAGGAGCCCGGACTCGTCCCCGAGGGGTACGACCTCGAGCCGAGCGGCCTGCCCATCGCACCGTTCCAGTCCGCCGCGGCCGAATGACCCAGGCCGCGGAGGCGCACGTCTCCACCGACGGGGCGCCCGACGCGGCCCCCGGCACCGCTCCCGTCGAGGCAGGCGGCGGCTCGCGCGCGCGCCGCCGCCTGGCCCGACGCCTCGCCGCCCCGGCCCCCGGCTGGACGACCACGGTCGACGCGATCGTCGTCGGCTCCGGCATCGCCGGCCTGACAGCCGCGCTCGAGCTGCGCACCCAGGTGCCGCGCGTCCTGCTCGTGACCAAGGGCGAGCTGTCGTCCGGGTCCACGGTCTGGGCGCAGGGCGGCATCGCCGCGGCGCTCGACCCCTCCGACTCCCCGGCCGCGCACCTCGAGGACACGCTCGCCGCAGGCGGCGGGCTGTGCGACCCGGCCGCGGTCGAGGTCCTCGTGACCGAGGGACCCGAGCGGGTGCGAGAGCTCGTCTCGCGCGGCGCGAACTTCGACCTGGCCCCCGGCGGCGACATCGCCCTGACGCGCGAGGGCGGGCACCACGCCGACCGCATCGCGCACGCGGGCGGCGACGCCACGGGCGCCGAGATCTCCCGGGCGCTCGTCGCTCAGCTCGAGGCCGTCCTCGCCGACCCCGGTATCGAGGTCATCGAGAACGCGCTCGTGCTCGACGTGCTCACCACGTCCCCCGACGAGCCCGGCGGTCCGCGGGCCTGCGGCGTGACGCTGCACGTGCGCGGCCAGGGGTCGCGAGACGGCGTCGGAGCCGTCCTCGGTCGGGCGGTCGTCCTCGCGACGGGCGGGATCGGGCAGGTCTTCCGGTCCTCGACCAACCCGCCCCAGGCCACGGGCGACGGCATGGCCGCCGCGCTGCGTGCCGGGGCGACGCTCGGGGACGTCGAGTTCGTCCAGTTCCACCCCACCGTGCTGTGGCTCGGCCTGGGCGCCAAGGGGCAGCTCCCGCTCATCTCCGAGGCGCTGCGCGGTGAGGGCGCGATCCTCCTCGACACCGACGGTCACCGCTTCATGCCCGCGGTCCACCCCATGGCCGAGCTCGCACCGCGCGACGTCGTCGCGCACGCGATCGTGCGGCAGATGGCCGCGACCGGCTCGGACCACGTGCTGCTCGACGCCCGCCACCTCGGCGCAGAGTTCCTGCGCAAGCGCTTCCCGACCATCACCCAACGGCTGCTCGACCAAGGGATCGACCTCACCGAGGAGCCCGTCCCCGTCGCGCCCGCCCAGCACTACCACTCGGGTGGCGTCGTGACCGACCTGCACGGCCGCTCGACGCTCGACGGCCTGTACGCCGTGGGGGAGGTCGCGTGCACGGGCGTGCACGGGGCGAACCGGCTCGCGTCGAACTCGCTCCTGGAGGGGCTGGTCTTCGCGTACCGGGCCGCGCAGGAGATCACGGCCCGCGTTGCTGCGGGCGAGCTCCCGCTCGGGACACCCGTCGAGCGCGACGGCGAGGCGGCCCTCGTGCCGGCCGCCGCACGGTCCCGGGTCCAGTCGGTCTCGTCGGCCGGACCGGGCGTGATCCGCAGCGGCGAAGGCCTGCGGGTCGCTGCCGACAAGCTCGCGGCGGTACGCACCGACGCGCACCGGTCCACGGACGTGGTCGCGGCCCCGCAGACCGCGGAGTGGGAGACGACCAACGTGCACCAGGTCGCCACGGTGCTCACCGAGGCTGCGCTCCTGCGCGAGGAGAGCCGCGGTGGCCACTTCCGCACGGACTTCCCCGAGGTCGAGCCCGCGTGGGCGCGGCGGATCGAGATCACGCTGGGGGCCGACGGCGAGCTGCGGGTCGTCTGAGGCGCTCGTCCCCGTCACCGTCGGCCGCCAGCACGGTCACCCTCGGCGGGCGGTAGCGTGAGCGCCGTGAACTCTCCCTCTCTCATCGAGCCCGGTCTCGACCCACGGTGGGTCGCCGACATCGTCACGCGCGCCCTCGACGAGGACCTCGGCCCCACGCCCGGTCGGGACGTGACCACCCAGGCCACCGTGGCGCCGTCGGGCACGGGGACGGCCCACCTCGTGGCACGCGCCGACGGCGTCGTGGCGGGTCTCGTCGTCGTCGAGGAGGTGACCCGGCAGGTGGCCGAGCGCTTCGGGCTGCCGCCCGTGACCGTGACGTTCACCGCGCAGGACGGTGACGCCGTGACCCGCGGGCGCGTCCTCGCGGCCCTCACGGGCCCCGTCCAGGTGCTCCTGACGGCCGAGCGCACCCTTCTCAACCTCGCGAGCCGTGCGAGCGGCGTCGCGACCGCGACGAGGGCGTGGGCCCGTGAGCTCGACGGCACGGGCGCGCAGGTCCTCGACACCCGCAAGACCACCCCGGGCCTGCGCGCCCTGGAGAAGTACGCGGTCCGTGCGGGCGGCGGCACGAACAAGCGCATGGGGCTGTACGACGTGGCCATGGTCAAGGACAACCACGTCGTCGCCGCCGGGTCGGTGAGCGGCGCGATCGACGCCGTGCGCGCCATGTTCCCCGACGTCCTGATCCAGGTCGAGGCCGACACGACCGACCAGGCCCTGGAAGCCCTCGACGCGGGCGCGGACTTCCTCCTGCTCGACAACATGCCGACCCCGGTGCTGGCCGAGACGGTCCGGCTCGTGCGCGAGCGGGAGGGTGCCCCGGGCGGCCCGGCGAAGATCGAGCTCGAGGCGACGGGCAACCTGACCCTCGACCGTGCGCGGGAGGTCGCAGGGACCGGGGTGGACTACCTGTCGGTAGGGGCGCTCACGCACTCGGCGCCGATCCTCGACCTCGCGCTCGACCTGATCGGCTGAGGCGCCGGGCCGGGGGGGCCCGCAGCCCGGCCCGGCCCCGCCCAGGACGGGGCCGGAACCTGCCCTGCTCGGCCCCGGTAGAATCGTCGCGTGACTTCCCCCGATCCTGCTGCTGCCGCCGTGCCCGCCGCCGATGCCGCTCCCGTCGTGAACCCCGCCCCGGTCGAGGTCGACGAGACGGACGACCTTCCCGAGCAGCTCCGGGTCCGGCGCGAGAAGCGCGAGCGGCTGCTGGCGCAGGGTGAGGAGGCGTACCCGGTCTCGGTGCCTCGCACGCACACGATCGCCCAGGTCCGTGAGGCCTACGACCACCTGGAGAGCGGCCAGGAGACGGACGACGTCGTGGGAGTGGCGGGCCGTGTCGTGTACCTGCGCAACACGGGCAAGCTTTGCTTCGTGACGTTGCAGGACGGCGAGGGCAACCGCCTCCAGGTCATGCTGAGCCAGGCCGTGGTGGGCGAGGAGTCGCTCGCGGCGTTCAAGGCGGACGTGGACCTGGGGGACCACCTGTTCGCGCACGGCCGGGTCATCAGCTCGCGCCGTGGTGAGCTGAGCATCTTCGCGGACGAGTGGAAGATCGCGGCGAAGTCGCTGCGCCCGCTGCCCGTGCTGCACAAGGAGCTCTCGGAGGAGAGCCGCGTCCGTCAGCGCTACGTCGACCTGATCGCCCGCCCCGCGGCGCGCGACATGGTGCGGCTGCGCGCGGCCGTGGTGCGGTCGCTGCGCGAGAACTTCCACGAGCGTGGCTACCTCGAGGTCGAGACCCCGATGCTCCAGACCATTCATGGTGGTGCGGCGGCGCGTCCGTTCACGACGCACATGAATGCGTTCGACATGGAGCTGTACCTGCGGATCGCCCCCGAGCTGTTCCTCAAGCGCGCGGTGGTCGGTGGCGTGGAGCGGGTGTTCGAGATCAACCGGAACTTCCGCAACGAGGGCGCCGACTCGACGCACTCGCCGGAATTCGCGATGCTCGAGGCGTACGAGGCCTACGGTGATTACAACACCATGGCCGAGCTGACCCAGAACCTCGTCCAGCGTGCCGCCCAGGATGCGCTGGGAACCACGACGATCGAGCTTCCGGACGGAGAGCAGTACGAGCTCGGCGGCGAATGGGCGCAGCTCAAGATGTACGACTCCTTGTCGGCGGCGCTGGGTGAGGAGATCACCCCGGAAACGTCTGTGGAACACCTGTCCAAGATCGCGGACCGCCTCGATATTTCCTACGACACGAAGCGTGCGGGGCACGGCAAGCTCGTCGAGGAGATCTGGGAGCACCAGGTGGGTGACCACCTGTATGCGCCGACATTCGTCCGCGACTTCCCGGTCGAGACCTCGCCGTTGACGCGTGACCACCGCACGGTCAAGGGGCAGGTCGAGAAGTGGGACCTCTACGTCCGAGGATTCGAGCTCGCGACAGCCTATTCCGAGCTGGTCGACCCCGTGATCCAGCGTCAGCGTTTCGAGGCCCAGGCGATCCTGGCGGCCGCGGGCGACGACGAGGCCATGCGTCTCGACGAGGACTTCCTCACAGCCATGGAGTATGCGATGCCTCCCTCCGGGGGCATGGGGATGGGCCTCGACCGCCTGCTCATGGCGCTGACGGGCCACGGGATCCGCGAGACCATCCTCTTCCCGCTGGTCAAGCCCGCGCAGTGATTCCCGCAGCGCCTCGGGGACGGGCAGCCGTCCGGGGTGCGGCGACGCGGACCGTCAGGGTCGCGTGCGGGGTGCCACCGACCGGTCGGCACCCCGCGCGCGTCCGGCGGTCGTAGACTTGCCCGCATGAGCGATTTCTGGCCGGCCGTCTATGCCTTGATCCCCTCGATCGGGGTCGGCATCCTCTTCTATTTCGCGATGCGCGCCATCATCCGTGCTGACCGCAACGAACGCCTCGCCATGGCCGAGCTCGACGCCCAGGCGGAGCAGGCGCAGGTGCGTGCGCGGGCGTCGGAGAATTCTTAGGTTCCTTACGAGTCGCCGCGACACGCGCTTTGACTTTGACGTCATTCCCTCGTAATGGCACACTTCGAGATACCAGCATCAATTCTCGAAGACGCGAGGTAGCACAGTGGCACAGAAGGTCCAGGTAATTCTCGTCGACGACGTCGACGGTGGAGTGGCGGACGAGTCCGTGACGTTCGCCCTCGACGGCGTCTCCTACGAGATCGACCTCAGCTCGGCTCACGCCCAGGAATTGCGTGACGCCTTTGCGTCATGGGTCGGTCACGCACGCAAGGTCACGCGCGGCGGCGCTCGCCCCGCAGCACGCAAGACGCGTTCTTCCGCAGCGGGTCCGTCGCGGGCGACGGAGATCCGCGAATGGGCTCGTTCGAACGGTTACACGGTCAGCGAGCGCGGCCGTATCTCTGCCGACGTCCAGCAGGCCTACGACGCGGCGCACTGATTTCTTTTCGCTGCTTCTCGCCAGGGGCGTCCTGACCGGTTCTCCGCACCCCGGAGGGCTGGTCTGGACGCCCCTGACGTATGCCCGGTGCTACTAGGCTCTGGTCATGACTTCTACCTCGTCGCCCGTGGCCGCAGGTGCGGACTCGCGGACCCTCTGGCTCGGCACGTACCCCGACGGCGCGGAGCCCGGGAGCGGTGAGGGGATCTGGCGGCTGTCGGTCGACGCGTCGACGGGTGAGCTCGGGGAGCCGGTGCTCGCGGCCGTGACGCCGTCGCCCTCGTTCGTCGCGCTCGCCCCGGGCGGCACGCGCCTGTATGCGGTGTCGGAGACCGCACCGGGTGCGGTCAGCGGCTTCGAGATCTCACCGGACGGGGCCCTCGCGCCGTCGGGCACGGTCCCGAGCGGTGGCACGTTCCCGTGCCACCTGGTCGCGACGGACGACGCCGTGCAGGTCGCGAACTACGGCGACGGCACGTTCGCGGTCCTCCCGCTCGACGCGTCGGGCGCGCTGACAACCCCGCTGCGCCTGGGGCACCGGGGGACCGGACCGGACACCGAGCGTCAGGAGGGGCCGCACGCCCACTTCGTGGCGGAGGTCGCGGGGGAGGCGGTCGTCGTGGACCTGGGTACGGACGAGCTGCGCGCGTACCCGCGTTCTGTCGCCGAGCTTCGCTCCCTCGTCGAGGGGCCCGGCGGCGCAGGTCCGGCCCGGGTCGCCGCCACCTTCCCGGGTGGGGCAGGGCCGCGGCACCTCGCGGTCCTCGACGGCGAGCACGGCGCACCCGCCGCACTCTTCGTCGCGACCGAGCTCGACGCGCGCGTGTACGTCCTGGTCCCGGCGGGCGACGGTGTCTTCGAGGTGGCCTCGTCGGTCGAGGCCACGGCCGCCCCGCTTCCCGAGGGCGGTCGCAACTACCCGTCGCACGTCGCGCTGAGCGCGGACGGTACGCGCCTGTTCGTCGCGATCCGTGGTGCGGACGTCCTGTCGACGTTCGCGGTCACCCGTGCGGTCTCGGGGCCCGACGACGCCGCTCCCGTCCTCGAGCACGTCGCCGACACCCCGCTCGGCGGTGCGTGGCCGCGTCACTTCGCGGTGCTGGCGCCTGCGGGCGAAGGCACCCCCGACGCCGACCTGGTCGTGGTGGCGAACCAGAACTCGTCGAACCTCACGGTCCTGCGGATCGACCGGGCCGACGGTGCGGGCACGCTCGTCGACGAGCTCGCGATCCCCCTCCCGGCCTGCGTCGTGGAGGCCTGAGCGCCGTGAAGGACTCGCCGCGCATCGCGATGCTCTCGGTGCACACCTCCCCGCTCGACCAGCCCGGCACGGGCGACGCGGGCGGCATGAACGTGTACATCACCGAGCTGTCGCGGGCGCTCGCGCGGCGCGGGGCGAAGGTCGAGATCTTCACGCGCGCGACGTCGTCGGCCCAGCCTCCCGTGGTCGAGGCCGAGGACGGCGTCCTGGTGCGCCACGTCGTCGCCGGTCCGTTCGAAGGGCTCGACAAGAACGACCTGCCCGGCCAGCTCTGCGCCTTCACGGCGGGGGTCCTGCGGGCCGAGGCACGGCGGGACGCGGGCTGGTACGACGTGGTGCACACGCACTACTGGCTGTCGGGCCAGGCGGGCTGGCTCGCGGCCGACCGGTGGGACGTGCCGCTCGTGAACTCGATGCACACCATGGCCCGCGTGAAGAACGCGGCGCTCGCCCCGGGGGACGCCCCGGAGCCGCTCGGGCGGATCATCGGCGAGGAGCAGGTCGTCGCGGAGGCCGACGCGCTCGTGGCGAGCACGCCCGAGGAGTTCAAGGACCTCGTCGAGGAGTACGGGGCGGACCCCGCGAAGGTGCACGTCGTGCCGCCGGGTGTCGACCTGGAGCTGTTCTCGCCGCCCGCCCCGGGTGAGACCAAGGAGTCGCTGCGGGCTGCGCTCGGGCTGCCCACGAGCGGTCGGCTCGTGCTGTTCGCGGGGCGGGTCCAGCCGCTCAAGGCGCCTGACGTGCTGGTCCGGGCGCTGGGCGTCCTCGCGGACCACGACGAGCCGCTCCCGACGCTCGTGGTCCTCGGCGGTCCGAGCGGGCGCATGACGGCCGTGCGCGAGCTCGAGGCGCTGGCCTACCAGATGGGGGTCTCCGACCAGGTGATCGTGCGGCCTCCGGTGCCGCGCGACGAGCTCGTGCGCTACTACCGCGCGGCGGACCTCGTCGCGGTGCCGTCGCACAACGAGTCGTTCGGGCTGGTCGCGGCCGAGGCGCAGGCGTCCGGTACGCCCGTGGTCGCGGCGGCCGTGGGCGGCCTGCGGACGGTCGTCGAGGACGGCGTCTCCGGGATCCTGGTCCCCGACCACAACCCGTGGACCTGGTCGCGGACGCTGAGCGACCTCCTCGCCGACGACGCGCGCCGCGCGGAGCTCGCCTCGGGTGCCCGGCGGGTGAGCGAGCGCTACGGCTGGGACGCGACGGCCGAGGCCATGCTCGCGGTGTACGAGCAGGCGGCCGAGGTGCGGGCGCGCAGGCCGCGCTGAGCAGGGCGACGGTGCTGGGCCCGGCCCCGGCCTGGTCGGCCTGCGGTCAGTCCCGCCGCTCCAGCACGAACACCGGGATCTCGCGGTCGGTGCGTTCCTGGTAGCTCGCGTAGTCGGGGTAGGCCGCGACGGCGCGCTCCCACCACAGGGCCTTCTCCTCGCCCGTGACCTCGCGGGCCGTGTAGTCGTGGCGCTCGGGCCCGTCCTGGAGCTCGACGTGCGGGTTCGCGACGATGTTGTGGTACCAGACGGGGTGCTGCGGGGCCCCTCCGAGCGAGGCGACGACGGCGTACGCGCCGTCGTGCTCGACGCGCATGAGGGGTGTCTTGCGGATCTTGCCGCTCTTCGCGCCGAGGGTCCACAGGATCACGACGGGCATGCCGCGCAGGGTGGTGCCCTTCGTCCCTCCTGACGACTCGTACAGCTCGGCCTGCTTGCGTGCCCAGTCGCTCGTGCTGGGTGCGTACTCTCCGGTGATCGGCATACCTGGTGCAACGCGTGGCGCGCGTCACCATTCCCGGGCCGCGTGCCGACGAGAGATTCCCGTTCCGTAGATGTTCGGTGACCATTTCCCGGGACAGCGCGGTCGCCGGGTCCCTCGTGCGGCAGGATGGTCACCATGACTTACACCCTCGTGCTGCTCCGCCACGGCGAGAGCGAATGGAATGCCAAGAACCTGTTCACCGGCTGGGTGGACGTCGCACTCTCGGAGAAGGGCGTCGAGGAGGCGAAGCGCGGCGGGAGCCTGCTGACGGACGCGGGCGTGCTCCCGGACGTCGTGCACACGTCGCTGCTGCGTCGCGCGATCACCACGGCGAACCTCGCCCTGGACTCCGCGGACCGTCACTGGATCCCCGTGAAGCGCTCGTGGCGTCTCAATGAGCGCCACTACGGTGCGCTCCAGGGCAAGGACAAGAAGCAGACGCTCGCCGAGTTCGGCGAGGAGCAGTTCATGCTGTGGCGTCGTTCGTACGACGTGCCGCCGCCCGCGATCGAGCTGGGCTCGGAGTTCTCGCAGGACACGGACCCGCGCTACGCGGACGCCCCGGTCGTGCAGACCGAGTGCCTCAAGGACGTGCTCGAGCGCGCTCTTCCCTACTGGGAGGGTGAGGTCGTCCCCGACCTCAAGGCCGGCAAGACGGTCCTCGTCGCGGCGCACGGCAACTCGCTGCGCGCGATCATCAAGCACCTCGACGGCATCTCGGACGAGGACATCGCGGGCCTGAACGTGCCCACGGGCATCCCGCTCGTCTACGAGCTGGACGAGAACCTGGTCCCCGTCGTCAAGGGCGGCAAGTACCTCGACCCGGCTGCTGCGGCGGACGCGATCGCCGCGGTCGCGAACCAGGGTCGCTGATCGTCTCGTCGCTCTGACGCGAACGCCCGACGGCGCCGCTCCCCTCGCGAGGGGAGCGGCGCCGTCGGGCGTTGGTGGAGCGGGAGGGCTCGCGGGACGGCTACGCGCGCATGGCCTGCCCGCGACCGTCCACGAAGTCACCCGTGACGAGGAACGTCACGCGCTTGGCGATCGAGACCCCGTGGTCGCCGAACCGCTCGTAGTAGCGACCCACGAGGGTCACGTCGATCGTCTCCTGGGCGGTGCCGGTCCAGTCCGGTCCCAGGAGCGCGGCGAACGTGTCCTGGTGGAGGTGGTCCAGCAGGTCGTCGTCGCGCTCGACGTTGGCCGCGACCGTCAGGTCCCGCGTCGTGAGCAGCGTCGTGGTGCGGCGCGCGACCCGGGTCGCGGCGTCGTGCATCTGGGAGAACGTCCCCTCCAGCAGGGGGTGGATCGCGTGCGCCGGGTAGCGGCCCCGTGCGACCTGGGCGACGTGCCGGGCGAGGTCGCCCATGCGCTCCAGGGTCGCGCTCATGCGCAGGGCGCTCACGACGACGCGCAGGTCCGTCGCGACGGGCTGCTGCTGCGCGAGCAGCAGCACGCACCGCTCGTCGAGCTCACGCTCCAGGGCGTCGATCGCGTGGTCCGACGCGATGACGGACTGCGCGAGCTGGAGGTCCGCGGTGAGCAGCGCCGTCCCGGCTCGACTGATGGCCGATTCGACCAGCCGACTCATCTCGGCGAGGTCGTCGCCGACCTGCTTGAGCTCGGCCTCGAAGATTTCCCGCATCGCTTCCCTTTCCTGGTGACCAGCAGAGTCCACCATGACAGGCGCGGTGAACGGGAAGGTGAACGGCCAGGTGAACGGCTGGACGACGCCGCGTGAACTCTTGGACACGCGTCGTGCGAACCGCCCCGCGTGGTCGGGCGGCCTCATGGGTCGACCGTACGCTGGTGAGGTGGAAGGAATCCAGGAGGGCGTCGGGTTGCTCGTCGCAGGGGTCATCGGGCTCCTCGTCGGCGTCTTCGCGACGCTCGCGTTCCGGTTCAGCGAGCGGACTCTGCGGCGCATGCCGGACGAGGAGGCGCCCGAGCTCGACGAGGGGCTGGTCCGTGTCCTCGCGGTGCTGCGCTCCGCGGCCGTGGTGCTCGACGCCGAGGGCGAGGTCGTGCGGGCGAGCCCGCCGGCGTACGCGCTGGGCGTGGTCCGCGGTGACGCGATCGTGCACACCCCGATCCTCGACATGATCGAGGAGGTCCAGCGCGACGGCGTGATCCGCGACGAGGAGCTCGAGCTCCCGCGCGGACCGGTCGGGCGGGGCATGGTCATGCTGCAGGTCCGGGTCGCCCAGGTCGGCCCCCACCACATCCTGGTCCTCGCCGAGGACCGGACCGAGGCGCGTCGCGTCGACGCGATCCGCCGCGACTTCGTGGTCAACGTGTCGCACGAGCTCAAGACACCCGTGGGCGCGCTCGCCCTGCTGGCCGAGACGGTGCAGGACGCCGCGGACGACCCGGTCGCGGTCCGCCGCTTCACGGGCCGCATGCAGCAGGAGGCCACGCGCCTGTCCGCCCTGGTCCAGGAGATCATCGAGCTCTCGCGGCTGCAGGTGGCCGGAGCCCTCCAGGCCGTCACGACCGTGCCGGTGCGCGGTGTCGTGGAGGAGGCGGTCGACCGGGCACGCACCACCGCGCAGGGCAAGGGCATCGTGCTGACCGTCGGCGGCGACCTCGCCGCCGTGGTCTACGGGGACCACGCGCTGCTCGTGACCGCGGTGCGCAACCTGCTCGACAACGCGGTCGCCTACTCGGGCGAGAACACCCGTGTCGGGGTCGGCGTGAGCGTGGTCGGCGACCTCGTCGAGATCGCGGTCGTGGACCAGGGCATCGGCATCTCCGAGGGGCAGCAGCAGCGTGTGTTCGAGCGCTTCTACCGCGTGGACCCCGCGCGCTCGCGCGACACGGGCGGGACGGGCCTCGGGCTCAGCATCGTCAAGCACATCGCGGCCGACCACGGCGGCGAGGTGACCATGTGGTCCGAGCCGGGTCGGGGCTCGACGTTCACGCTGCGCATCCCGGCGGCGAACCTGACCGCCGAGGGGTTCGAGAGCAGCGCGGACCCCTCCGGTGACGGCGCGGCCGAGTCCTCCGACGCCTCCGACCCCTCCGAACCTTCCGACGTGGCCGCGACGACCACCTCGGGCGACTCAAGCGACTCAAGCGACTCGGGCGACGACCAGGCCGCCCAGGCCGCACTGCTCGACCCGGGCGCCGCAGCCGACGCAGCCGACGCCCCCACCGATCCCCCGCAGTCCGGCCAGACGCCCACCCGGGCGCAGGCCTCCCAGACAGCTCCCCATCAGGGCACGTCCCCCAGAACCAAGGAGGTGGGTGCGTGACGCGCATCCTGGTCGTCGAGGACGAGGAGTCGTACCGCGACCCTCTGACCTATCAGCTGGCCCGCGAGGGCTTCGACGTCGTCGAGGCGGCGACGGGGCCCGAGGCCCTGGCCGCGTACGACGCCGGGGGAGCGGACCTGGTGCTCCTCGACCTCATGCTCCCGGGCCTGAGCGGCACGGAGGTGTGCCGGGAGCTGCGACAGCGCGGCAACGTACCCGTCATCATGCTCACGGCCAAGGACTCGGAGATCGACAAGGTCGTGGGCCTCGAGCTCGGGGCCGACGACTACGTGACCAAGCCCTACTCGTTCCGCGAGCTCCTCGCGCGGGTGCGTGCGGTGCTGCGGCGCCAGGGCGGCGCCGAGTCCCCTGCCGAACCCGAGGTCGACGGGGCGCTCGAGGTCGGGCCCGTGCGGATGGACGTCGACCGGCACGTCGTCACGGTGCACGGCGAGCTCGTGTCGTTCCCGCTCAAGGAGTTCGAGCTGCTCGAGCTCCTGCTGCGCAACGCCGGACGCGTGCTCACGCGTGGACAGCTCATCGACCGGGTCTGGGGCGCCGACTACGTGGGCGACACCAAGACGCTCGACGTGCACGTCAAGCGCATCCGCTCCAAGATCGAGCCCGACCCCGCGACCCCGCGGTACCTGCTCACGGTCCGCGGCCTGGGCTACAAGGTGGCCGACGGCGCCGCGTAGGCCGGGTGCGCGGGGTCGCCCCAGGGGGCGCCCCCGCGCCGCGTGCTCGGCCGGCCCGTGACCGCGTGCGGCGTGCGCCCTCGTCAGGCGGGCGGCTGCCCGCCGGGCGGTGCGTCCTTGTCCGCGCGGCGCCGGGGCCGTCCGATGAGCGCGGCTCGCCGCTCGGCAGGCGACCTCTGAGGCTTTGCGGGCTTGGGCGGCTTGCGCCCGTCGCTGCCGTACAGCTCGTCCCACTGCTCGGAGATGGACTCGGTGACGCGGCGCGTGACGTGCTGGGTGAGGGCCAGCCGGGCCTGTGCCCGTTCGGCGCGCAGGATCGCGCTGTGCTCCTCGCGCAGCGCGATCACGGTGGACAGAGCCATCCCGATCATGACGACCGAGAACGGCAGGGCGATGAGGATCGCAGCCGTCTGCAGCGCGGTGAGCCCACCCGAGATCAGGAGGGCGATCGCGAGGAGGCCGGACAGGACGGCCCACAGGATGCGGTTCCAGACCGCGGGGTGCGGGTCGCCACCCGAGGTCAGCATCCCCACGACGAACGAGCCCGAGTCGGCGGACGTCACGAAGAACACCCCGATGAGCACGATCGCGAGCACCGTGAGGACCGGGCCTCCCGGCAGGTCGCCCAGGAGCTGGAAGAGCACGGTGTCGGTGTCGACGCTCCCGTCGGCGCCTATGAGCCCGCCGTCGCCGAAGATCTGCCGGTACAGCGCGGAGCCGCCGAAGACCGAGAACCACAGGAACGTCACGAGCGTGGGGACCAGGAGCGTACCCATCACGAACTCGCGGATGGTGCGGCCCCGGGAGATGCGTGCGATGAAGACGCCCACGAACGGCGCCCAGGAGATCCACCAGCCCCAGTAGAAGATGGTCCACGACGACTGCCACTCGAGTCCCGCGTCGCCCTGGAAGGCCGTGGTGTCGAACGTGAGGCGGATGACGTTCTGCAGGTAGTACCCCATGGACTGCACGTAGTCGCGCAGGAGGAACAGGGTGGGTCCGACGACGAGCACGGTGAGGGCGAGGACGCCCGCGAGGACCATGTTCCCGTTGGAGAGCCATTTCATGCCGCGCCCCAGGCCCGAGGCGACCGAGAGGGTCGCGACGGCCGTGATCCCGATGATGAGCCCGATCTGGAGTCCGAGGCCCGGCTCGGCGACGTCCAGGAAGCCGAGCCCGGCCCCGATCTGCAGCACACCGAAGCCCAGCGAGGTCGCGACGCCGAACACGGTCCCGAGCACCGCGACCACGTCGACCACGTCGCCCAGGCGGCCCTTGACCCGGTCGCCGAGCAGGGGTTCGAGAGCCCACCGGATCGAGACGGGCCGCCCCTTGCGGTGGATCGCGTAGGCGAGAGCGAGGCCCGCGACGACGTAGATCGCCCAGGCGTGCACGCCCCAGTGAAGGTAGCTCTGCCCCATCGCGGCCTGCGCGAGCGCCGCCGGGTCGCCCGTGACGCCGGGCTTGGGCGACGCGAAGTGCGTCAGCGGCTCGGCCGCTCCCCAGTACACGAGCCCGATCCCCATGCCGGTCGCGAACAGCATCGCGAACCACACGGGCAGCCGGAACAGGGGGGTCTCGTCGTCCTTGCCGAGCACGATGTCGCCGAACCGGCTCAGCCCCATCCACAGCGCGAAGATGACGAACCCGGCCACGATCAGCACGTAGTACCAGCCGAACGCTCCGATGACGTCGGCCTGGAGCGTGCTCAGGACAGCGGTGGTCCCGTCGGTGAAGACCATCGCGAGGAGCACGAACAGCAGGATGAGCCCCGCGGCGGGGTAGAAGACACGGGGGTACATGCGTCCGGGCGGGGCAGGCAGGGCCGCCGTGCCCGACGCCGCCGCGTCCTCGGGCGGGGGAACGGTGCCGTCGGCGGCCCCGGCCTGGTCTGCGACCGGGGTCGCCGCCCGTTCCTCCGGCTCGCCCTCGGCCGGGTACGGACGGCTCGTGCCGTCGTCTGTCACAGGGGGTCCTCCTGACGTCCGTCGTGGTGCGGTCGTCGATCGACCTCGGATCACCGGGCCGTGGGTGACGGCAGGGTGACCTGTTCTCACCAGACTTCCCGACCCGTCCGGGCTGGGCAACCGGTGGGGCCCGTGGTGAGCGTGTTCTCGCTCACCGGGCCGTCGTCGGGCGCGCCGACCCGGCTCTGTCCACAGGCCGCAAGAGTCTGTGCACTGTTCATCCGTCGTTCACCCGGAGCACCGGAGCGCGTCACCCGGGCTGCTTAGCGTCGTTGTTGTCACCGGCGCTCGCTGGTGCCTCCGCGTTGACAGGATGGAAGAAGAGAGTGAAGCTCAGCCGATTCACCCGCGCAGGTTCCGCAGCAGCCATCGGCGTGCTCGCGTTGACGTTGGCAGCGTGCGGCTCGAACAGCACCGACTCCGGTGGTGGCGCTGCCACCGACGGCGCAGAGAACGGCTCGACCGAGGACCTGACGGGAACGCTTGCCGGCGCGGGCGCCTCGTCGCAGGAGAAGGCCGTGGCCGGCTGGATCGCCGGCTTCGGCGACATCGCCCCCGGCGTGACCCTCAGCTACGACGCGGTGGGCTCCGGCGGTGGCCGCGAGCAGTTCCTCTCCGGCGCGACGCAGTTCGCCGGCTCCGACGCCGCCCTCAAGGACGACGAGCTCGCGACCGCGACCGACCGCTGCTTCGGCGGCGAGGCCATCGAGGTGCCGCTGTACATCAGCCCCATCGCCGTGATCTACAACCTGCCCGGCCTCGACGCCGAGCACCTCAACCTCTCGGCCGAGACCCTCGCGAAGATCTTCAACCGCGAGATCACGACCTGGAACGACCCGGCCATCGCCGCGGAGAACGAGGGCGTCACGCTCCCGGGCACCGCGATCATCCCCGTCAACCGCTCGGACGAGTCGGGCACGACGGAGAACTTCACCGAGTACCTCGCGGACGCCTCGAACGGCGCCTGGCCGCACGAGGCCAGCGGTGACTGGCCCCTGTCGGGCGGACAGTCCGGCCAGGGCACCCAGGGCGTCGTCGACACGGTCACGGGCGCCGAGGGTGCCATCGGGTACGCCGACGCCTCGCGCGCAGGCGACCTGGGCACGGCCGCGATCAAGGTCGGCGAGGAGTACGTGCCGTTCTCGCCCGAGGCCGCGGCCAAGGTCGTCGACGCCTCGCCGCGCGCCGCGGACGCGACCGACAAGCGCCTGGTCGTCGAGATCGACCGCACCACGACCGAGGCCGGCGCCTACCCGCTGGTCCTCATCTCCTACTCGATCGCGTGCGACACCTACGACAAGGCGGAGGACGCCGCCAACGTCAAGGCGTACCTGACCTACGTCGCCAGCGAGGAGGGCCAGGCTCGCGCCGCCGAGCCGTCCGTCGCCGGCTCCGCCCCGATCTCGGACGCGCTGCGCACCGAGGTCCAGGCAGCGCTCGACTCGATCAGCGTCAAGAGCTGACCGAACAGCTGAACACGGTCACTCACCCAGGGGCGGGTCACGTCGAGGCACTGCGCCCGACGCGGCCCGCCACGGGTGCGTGACCACCGCAAGCCCGTCCCACCACCGCCGCACCTCAGTCATCGGAGCATCAGTGGCCGTCACCTCTCCTCCCTCCACCCGAGCCGGGCTCGGGTCCGAACCCACGGTCCCCGTGACCAAGGGCGGCCTGGCGGGCCGCCTGTTCGCGGGCCTGTCGACGGGTGCCGGGATCCTCATCCTGCTCGTCCTCGCCGCGGTGGCCGTGTTCCTCGTCATCGAGGCGTGGCCGGCCCTGACGGCGAGCCCTGAGGAGCTCCAGGAGATCTCCTGGTTCAAGGCGGACTCGCTGCTCGCCTACATCGGCCCGCTGGTGTTCGGCACGCTCCTGGCCTCGATCCTCGCGCTGCTGATCGCCGTGCCGGTCTCGGTGGGCATCGCGCTGTTCATCTCGCACTACGCGCCGCGGCGCCTGGCGCAGGGCCTCGGCTACCTGATCGACCTCCTCGCGGCCATCCCGAGCGTCGTGTACGGCCTGTGGGGCGCGCTGTGGCTGCTCCCGATCCTCAACCCGTTCTTCACGTGGCTGAGCGGCACGCTCGGTTTCGTCCCCTTGTTCGAGGGCTACCAGGCCCCCGCGAAGAACATCATGTCGGCCTCGATCGTCCTGGCCGTCATGATCCTGCCGATCATCACGGCGGTCTCGCGCGAGGTGTTCCTCCAGACCCCGGTCCTGCACGAGGAGGCCTCGCTCGCGCTGGGCGCGACGCGCTGGGAGATGGTGCGCATGGCGGTCCTGCCGTTCGGCCGCTCGGGCGTGATCAGCGCGTCGATGCTGGGCCTGGGCCGCGCGCTCGGCGAGACCATGGCCGTGCTCATGGTGATCTCGCCCGGGTTCCTCTACTCGCTGTTCCTGCTCAAGCCGGGGCAGCAGCAGACGATCGCCGCGAACATCGCCTCGAAGTTCCCTGAGGCGAGCGGCCTCGCGGTGAGCACCCTCATCGCGACGGGGCTCGCGCTGTTCGTCATCACGTTCGTCGTCAACATGATCGCGCGCTGGATCATCGCGCGCCGCAAGGACTTCTCGGGAGCGAACTGATGACGGCCACCGACCTCACCCCCACCACGCCCGCCGCCCCCGACGGTTCGGGCTCCCTCCAGCTCGTCCCGACGCAGAAGCGCCTGCCCCGCTGGGCCCCCTGGGCCTTCGCCCTGGGTGGTGTCCTCGTCGCGTTCGCGATCCTCGCGGTCGCCGGGAAGCCGACCGTCGCGGGGGTGCTGGGCCTCGGCGCGGTGCTCTACGCCGTCGGGCTGACGGTGACCTCGCGGTTCGTCGAGGGCGCCCGTTGGGCGACCGACCGCCTCGCGACCACGCTGGTGACGTTCGCGTTCCTGCTCGCGCTGATCCCGCTCGTCTCGCTCCTGTGGATCGTGGTCACGCGCGGAGCCAAGCTCTTCGGGGCGACGTTCCTGTCGACCGACATGGTCGGCGTCTACGGCGACATGACGAGCGGCGGGATCTGGCACGCGATCGTCGGGACGCTCCTCATCACGGGGGCCGCGACGCTCATCTCGGTGCCGATCGGCCTGCTCACCGCGATCTACCTCGTCGAGTACGGGCGCGGCGCCCTCGCCCGCTGGATCACGTTCCTCGTGGACGTCATGACGGGCATCCCGTCGATCGTCGCGGGCCTGTTCGCCTTCTCGCTGTTCACGCTCGTCTTCGGCCCCGCGTACCGGGCCGGGATCATGGGCGCGGTCGCGCTGTCGCTGCTCATGACCCCGGTCGTGATCCGCTCGGTCGAGGAGATGCTGCGCCTGGTCCCCAACGAGCTGCGCGAGGCGTCGCTCGCGCTGGGCGTGCCCAAGTGGCTGACGATCGTCAAGGTCGTGCTGCGCACGTCGATCGCCGGCATCGTCACGGGCGTCATGCTCTCGATCGCCCGCGTGATCGGTGAGACCGCACCCCTGCTGCTCACGGTCGGCCTCATCACACAGGTCAACTGGGACCTGTTCGACGGACGTATGGCGACCCTCCCGGTCTTCGCCTACCGCCAGTACGAGCAGGGCGGCGTCGGGATCGACCGGGCCTGGGCCGCGGCCCTGACCCTGATCCTCATCGTCATGCTGCTCAACCTGATCGCCCGGCTCATCAGCCGCCTGTTCTCGCCCAAGACCGCTCGCTGAGCCGAGCCCACCAGCCCGGCCGGGCAGCGCACCCCGCGCGACCGGCCGCCGGAAGGAAGCACATCATGTCGAAGCGAATCGACGTCTCCGACCTCAACGTCTACTACGGCGACTTCCTCGCCGTGGAAGGCGTGACCATGGCGATCGAGCCGCGCTCGGTCACGGCGCTGATCGGCCCGTCGGGCTGCGGCAAGTCGACGTTCCTGCGCACGCTCAACCGCATGCACGAGGTCATCCCGGGCGCGCACGTCCAGGGCAAGGCCGTCATGGACGGCCAGGACCTCTACGCGCCCGACGTCGACCCGGTCGCCGTCCGTCGCCAGGTGGGCATGGTCTTCCAGCGGCCCAACCCGTTCCCGACCATGTCGATCAAGGAGAACGTCCTCGCGGGCGTGCGCCTCAACAACAAGCGCATCTCCAAGTCCGACGCCGAGGAGCTGGTCGAGACCTCGCTCCAGGGCGCGAACCTGTGGAACGAGGTCAAGGACCGCCTCGACCGCCCCGGGTCGGGCCTGTCCGGCGGGCAGCAGCAGCGCCTGTGCATCGCGCGCGCGATCGCGGTGCGCCCGCAGGTGCTCCTCATGGACGAGCCGTGCTCGGCGCTCGACCCGATCTCGACGCTCGCGATCGAGGACCTCATGGCCGAGCTCAAGGACGAGTACACGATCGTGATCGTCACGCACAACATGCAGCAGGCAGCCCGCGTGAGCGACCGCACGGCGTTCTTCAACATCGCGGGCACGGGCAAGCCGGGCCGCCTGATCGAGATGGGGGACACGGCGACGATGTTCTCGTCGCCGTCGGAGCAGGCCACGGAGGACTACATCTCGGGCCGCTTCGGGTGACCTGACCACGACGAAGAACGACGCCCGACGGCGCGGCTCCCTCCCGGGGGGGCCTCGCCGTCGGACGTCACGGGGAGTGCTAGACGGCAGCGCCCTCGAGCGTGCCCGTCACGGTGTCCTCGACCGGACCCACGAAGCACTGGATCGTGCGGTCGTCCGCCATGTCCCAGCTCTCCTGCGAGGGGAACATGGCCCAGAAGTCGAGCGTCGACTCCTCGTAGTTGAGGCCGACGAACTCCTCGAAGACCGAGTAGCAGTGCTCCATGCCGGTGTCGGAGACGGCCTGGTCGCCGGGGAACTCGCCGGCCGGGAGCTCGTGCTCGGCGTAGACCTCGCCCGTGTGGGGGTCGGCGCACGGCACGACGGGGAGCGACTCGTACTCGACGGTCTCCTCCGTCTCCGCGGGGGCGGACTCGTTGATGCAGTCGCCGAGCTGGAGCGAGAAGACGTCGGCGTCGGACGCCGCGGTGACCTCACCGCCCGGCTCGTCGCGCTGGGCCTCGGACGGGCCGGTGATCGAGTCGATGATCGCGCCGCACCCGGAGAGCAGGAGAGCGGAGGTCAGGAGGCCTGCGGCGACCGCGACGGTGCGGACGGAGCGAGGACGGGCTGTTGCCATGGAAGGCCGCTTCTACGAAGGGGAGGCCACGTCGGCCGATCCCGATGACCGGGATGTTACTGGCAGTAGCCGACAGTCGTCGTCGTGTACGGCGCACGAGCCCTGGAAGCACGACGGCGAGGCTCCCTCCAGGAGGGAGCCTCGCCGTCGGGCACGGCTCGTCGTCCCTCGCAGCGCCGGTGCCGGCAGGGGGACGAACCGTCAGCCGCCGATCAGGGCAGGTAGTCCTTGTACTCCTCGAGGGCGCCGTTGACGACCGGGACCTGAGCGGTCTCGGACTCGCCCGTGCTCGCGGTGACCGTGACGGAGATCGTCGCACCGGGCGCGGCGTCGATGTTCCCGAACTGCGCCTCGAAGCCGTCGTCGACGCTGAAGTAGACCGTCTCGCCGGCCTCGAGGGGGACGTCGACCGGGTCGGTGCCCTCGGGGGCGATGGTGATCTCGACGGGCTCGTCGGAGTCGTTCGCGGCGCCGCCCAGCAGCGTCCCCGGCTCGCCCTCGGCCTCCGAGACGATGAGCAGGTTCAGCGCCCGGACCTCGTCGGTCAGGTTGACGCGGATGCCGTCGGACGGCGAGTAGGCGATGTCCGTCGTGATGGGTGAGCAGGCCGACACGGCGACGGCGCTCGCCACGATCACGGGGATCGCGAGCATGAGCGACCGGCGCGGCGTGGTCGGGCGGGACGGGGTGCGGGTCACGTGCGCTCCAATGTGCTGCGGTCAGTCTCGGTGGGCCCAGGAGGCGTTGCCGGGCGGGCTCGTGCGCCGCCGGCGCCCCCCGGGCGCAGATGACCACAGCCTAGTCGCTCGCCGGGGGATCCGGCTCGGCGGTCTGCGGAGGGTCTCTCGAGGGCGGCAGGGGGCCCCGCTCGCGCGCTGCGGGCGGTCCGCAGGCAGGGCGGGCGGTAGGTATTCGTGCCGGGCTGCTGGCCGGACCGTGGCGTGACCAGGAAAAACGCTGGCACGGTGCGCCTGCGGGCCGGGGCAGGGGCTCGGAACGGAGGTACCCCCCGTGGTAAGATCGACCTCCGCGAAAGGGGACATCTGCAGATGACGTTCACAGTAGGCGAGACCGTTGTCTACCCACATCACGGTGCCGCAAAGATCGAAGAGATCAAGACCCGCACCATCCGCGGGGAGGACAAGATCTACCTGAAGCTCAAGGTGGCTCAGGGCGACCTGACGATCGAGGTCCCGGCGGACAACGTCGACCTGGTGGGCGTCCGCGACGTCGTCGGCCAGGAAGGCCTCGACAAGGTCTTCGAAGTTCTTCGCGCACCATACACCGAAGAGCCGACCAACTGGTCGCGCCGCTACAAGGCCAACCTCGAGAAGCTGGCCTCGGGCGACGTGATCAAGGTGGCGGAGGTCGTCCGCGACCTCTCCCGGCGTGACGCGGACCGCGGCCTCTCGGCCGGGGAGAAGCGCATGCTGGCGAAGGCTCGACAGATCCTGGTCTCGGAGCTGGCCCTGGCCGAGCACACCGAGGAGGACAAGGCCGAGGCCATCCTCGACGAGGTCCTGGCTTCCTGAGCAGAGCCTCACCCACGCACCACCGACGACGCACGGACCTACCCGGTCCGTGCGTCGTCGTCGTTCACGGACGCCCCGCGCGAGGGTGCGCGAGAGCGGCTCCGCGCGACCGGTCGTCTCGTCAGCGGGCCGAGGACGGTCCGCAGGCCGAGATCGTCTACCGTGATCGGTGTGACGACCCTCGCCATCCTGACCGCCGCCGGATCCGGCACCCGCCTCGGTTTCGACCTTCCCAAGGCTCTCGTCCCGCTGCGCGGCCTCCCGCTCGTCCTGCACGCGGCCCGACGCCTGACCGCCTCGGGAGTGGTCGACGCTCTCGTCGTCACGGCACCGAACGGGCTCGTCTCGGTCATGTCGGACGTCCTGGAGCACGACCCGCACGTGAGCGTGCCCGTGGTCGTCGTCGCCGGCGGGACCACACGCCAGTCCTCGGTCGCGGCCGGGCTGACGCGGGCACGCGCGGACATCGACACGGTCGTGGTGCACGATGCCGCGCGCCCCCTCGCGCCGGCCGCGATGATCCGTCGGGTCGTCGAGACCGTCAAGGCCGGCCACCAGGCCGTCATCCCCGGGCTCCCCGTGATGGACACCGTCAAGATCCTGGCCCCGCGCGGCCCGGTGGAGGACGGCCGCGGCGCGCTGCCCGCAGGGGTCGAGCGGGTCGCCTCGACCCCGGCCCGGACGCTGCTGCGCGCGGTCCAGACCCCCCAGGCGTTCGACCGGGCGCTCCTGGTGCGCGCGCACTCCGCAGGCGCCGCGCGCGCCCGTACGGAGGCCACGGCGGCGACGGACGACGCCTCGCTCGTCGAGGCCCTGGGTGAGGACGTGTTCGTGGTCGACGGCGACGAGCTCGCGATGAAGGTCACGACCGCGCGCGACTTCTACTACATCGAGAAGCTGCTGACGGAGGACGGGCGATGAACCTCCCGCGGACGGGCATCGGGACCGACGTCCACGCGTACGCCCCTGTGGGCGAGGAACGCGACCTCTGGCTGGCGGGACTCCACTGGCCCGGAGAACGGGGCCTGGCAGGCCACTCGGACGCCGACGTGGCCGCGCACGCGGCCGCCGACGCCCTCTTCTCCGCAGCAGGGCTCGGGGACCTGGGCTCGAACTTCGGTACGAGCGCCCCCGAGTGGTCCGGAGCCAGCGGTGCGTCGTTGCTCGCCGAGGCCGCCCGACGGGTGCGTGCGGCGGGGTTCGAGATCGGCAACGTGGCCGTCCAGGTCGTCGGCAACCGGCCCCGGCTCGGGCCGCGCCGTGCCGAGGGCGAGGCGGCGCTGAGTGCTGCTGCCGGCGCCCCCGTGACCCTCACGGCGACCACGACGGACGGGCTGGGGCTGACGGGGCGCGGTGAGGGCGTCGCGGCGCTCGCGACCGCCCTGGTCGTGCGCGCCGACTGACCGACCGGCCGGACGGCCCACCCGTCCCGGCCGCACCGGGGGGCGGACCAGGACATCAGCCCGCGGGCGTGACGACCAGGCTGTCGGTGACCGCGCGGGCCTGGGCCGCGCCCTCGGCGTCGCCCGTCGCGTAGGTCTCGGTGACGTAGACGAACGCCGACCCTGCGGGCGTCGGGACCTCGACGACCGTCTCGACCTGGGTCACGGGGATGCCGTCGACCGTGCGCGTGGCCCCGAGCCGGTAGGCGGGCAGACCCACGACCGTGACCGGGCCCGGCTGGGTCGGGTCCATCTGCACGTCGTCGGACGTCTGGAGGGCTTCGGCCGCCTCGGCGGTCCGCTCCGCGAGCGTCGCGGTGCCGGGCTCGCTCGTCGTGACGACGACGTTGGCCGTGAAGCCGGGGTCCCCGAAGGGGGTCGTCGACCGGACGACGAGCGGGGCGCTCTGCCCGGCGCGGTCCCAGGTCTCGGGGGTCGTCACGCTCGCGCCCACCGCGCTGTCGGGGACCTCGAAGGTCTGGGCGGTCGGGGCGGCGGGGGGAGCGCTCGTCCCGCACGCGGTGAGCAGTGCGCCCACCGTGGCGACGACCACGGCGACGGCGAGCGGGCGGCTCGGGTGGTGCACGGGGATCCTCTCGGCGACGGTCGGGCCCCTTCAGGGCCCCGGTCACAGCCTGCCACGTCCCGTCCACCAGCTGGACGCGAGATGGCCGGGGAAACGTCCCCCACGTGCGAAAATACGACATTGAAGGCATGGTGGACAGCGACGACGACGGCGCGTTCCTGCACCGTCGTGCTGCCGCTGCGTGGTCATGAGGGAGGTCGACGATGAACCGCATGTCGATCGAGGAACGTCGGGCGCAGATCGTCGACGCCGCGATGTCCATCGCCGTCCGGGACGGCGTCGAGGCCGTGACGGTCCGAGGCGTCGCGGCCGAGGCCGGGATCTCGTTGGGCACGGTGCACTACTGCTTCGAGGACAAGGACGCGATGCTCCGCGCCATGGGGCACAGCCTCGCGGTCGTCGCCTCGGAACCGGTCCGCATGGCGATGGACCCCACGAAGGACGTGTACGAGATCGCCCACGCGGCGGCCGACGGGCTGTGGGAGGGCCTGACACCGCGACGGCACATGCGCCTGCTGACGTTCGAGTTCGCGACCGCGGGCTCGCGCAACCGCGCGCTGCGCCCCGTGGCGAAGGCGCACCTCGAGCAGACCTGGGCCATGACGCAGGGCATCCTCGACCAGCTCTCGCGGATCGCGGGGATCACCTACTCGATCGACACGCCCTTCCTGTCGCGCATCGTCGCGGGCTACATCGACGGCATCGAGATCGCCTGGCTCGTCCAGCAGGACGACGACGCCGCGATCCGCAGCTTCCACGCGCTCGCGGACTACGTCCTGTCGCTCGTGGTGCACCCCGACGGGGCGGCTCCCGGCGCACGCCCGGTCGCTGGGCCTGGAGCACCGCCTGACGCAGGGCCCGACGCCGCCGCTCCCGCCGCGCGGTAGGCGCGCCTCAGCGCGGCCCGAAGACCTGGTCCGTGTACGGGTTGGCGAAGACGCCCGCAGGGTCGGCCTGCGCGCGGACCCGACGGAAGTCCTCGAAGCGCGGGTAGCGCTCGGCGAGGTCCGCGGCGCCGAGCGTGTGGAGCTTGCCCCAGTGCGGCCGACCGCCGACGCCCGCGACGATCTTCTCGACGCCCTCGAAGTAGCGTTCGTGCGGGAGCCGTGCGTACTGGTGGACCGCGACGTAGGCGCTGTCGCGGCCGTTGGCCGTGGAGAGCCACACGTCGTCGGCGGCCGCGAAGCGGACCTCGACCGGGAACGGGACGTTCTCGCCCGACGCCCGGACCCAGGCGTCGATCTCCTCGAGCACGTTCACGAGCTCGGCACGCGGCACCGCGTACTCCATCTCGCGGAAGCGCACGCGGCGCGGCGACACGAACACCTCGTGCGAGGGCGCGACGTACGTGCGCGGGGCGAGCGCTCGCGCCGACAGGGCGTTGATCCGCGGGGTCGCCCGGGGCGCCACGGTCGCCACGCGGTTGACGACCTCGAACAGCCCGTTGGACAGCAGCTCCTCGTCGACCCACGAGCGGGCGCGCGTCACGGCGCCGGGCCGCTCGCCGCGGGCCGTGCGCAGGACGGCAGCGGCCTCGTCGTCGGGTGCGAGGCGGTCGTTGCGCTTGGTGAGCGCTCGGCGCGTGTGCGGGAACCAGTAGAACTCGAAGTGGTCGTGCGCGTTCTCGAGGCCCTCGGCGTCCGTCCCGCCGCCGCGCCCGCCCGACGCCGTGCTGAGCTCCTCGAGGACCCGGTCGAGCGGCCAGGGCTCCTCCTGGGCGCGCAGGTGGAACGCGGGCACCACGTCGAGCGTCACCGCGGCCAGCACGCCCGTGCTGCCGAGGCCCAGGCGGCTCGCCTCGAACAGGTCGGGGTCCTGCTCGGGCGTCGCCTCGGTCACCGAGCCGTCGGCACCGACCACGCGCACGCCGCGCACCTGCGTCGCGAGCCCGCCGAGCGAGGCGCCCGTGCCGTGCGTGCCGGTCGAGATCGCGCCCGCGATCGACTGCCGGTCGATGTCCCCGAGGTTGCGCATCGCGAGGCCCGCGGACGCGAGCAGCGCGTTGAGGCGGTGCAGGCGGATGCCGGCCCCCACGGTCACGCGCGCGCCGGTATCGGTCCGGGTCACGTCCTCGACGGTCCCGAGCGCGTCGAGGCTCACGAGCACTCCGTCGGTCACGGCGGCGCCCGTGAACGAGTGCCCCGCGCCGACGGCCCGTACCCGGTGGCCGTCGGCCGCGGCTCGTCGCACGACCTGGGAGAGCTCGTCGGTGTCGCGCGGGGCGGCACGGTGCAGGGGAACGGCGGTCTGGTTTCGCGCCCAGTTCGTCCATGAACCGGGAGCCTGCTGGCTCGTCACACCACGCACTGTCTCACGAGGGGTAGGTTTCTTTCCATGACGACGACGCCCGTGCAGCGCAGCGCGCAGGACCCGTCCACCCCGTCCTGGTCCCGGGGGCGGTCGAGCCCCGGGGGACAGGGAGCGCACGACGCGTCGGCCGCGGCCGAGGCCCGTACGCTCGGCGACCGGCTGTCGGCCGCGACCGAGCGCGTCCCGGGCCCCGTCGCGGTCGTCGACCTCGACGTGTTCGACGCCAACGCGCGCGACCTCCTGGCCCGTGCGGGCGGCGTGCCCGTGCGGCTCGCGTCCAAGTCGGTGCGCGTGCGCTCGCTCGTCCGGCGCGCGGGCGAGCTGGGCTTCGCGGGGATCATGGCGTACTCGCTCGCGGAGGCCCTGTGGCTCGTCGAGGAGGGCGCGCGCGACGTCCTGGTCGCGTACCCGACGGTCGACCGCCGGGCGCTCGCCGAGCTCGCCGCGGACCCGGCGGCACGCCGCGAGATCACCCTCATGGTCGACGACGTCGCGCAGGTCGCGCTCGTCGCCGCCGCGCTCGCGGGCCACCACCCGGGCGAGGACCGCGGCGGGGCGCCGGACGGGCCGCCCGTCCTGCTCTGCCTCGACGTCGACGCGTCGCTGCGCCTGGGCATCGGTCCGTTCACCGTCCACCTCGGGACCCGCCGCTCGCCCGTCCACACGGCCGCCGAGGCGCGGGCCCTCGCGCGGGTCGTCGCCGACACCCCCGGCCTGCGCGTGCGTGGCCTGATGTTCTACGAGGCGCAGGTCGCGGGCCTGCCCGACACGAGCCCCGCGGTACGGCTCGTCAAGAAGGCCTCGGTCGCGGACCTGGCCACGCGCCGGGCCGATGTGCTCGCGGCCGTGAGCGACGCCGTCGGGTACGAGCTGGACCTCGTGAACTCGGGCGGCACGGGGTCGCTCGAGACGTCCGCCTCGGACCCGGTCGTGACCGAGGTGACCTCTGGCTCGGGGCTGTACGTCCCCGGGCTGTTCGACGGCTACCGGTCGTTCGCCCCGCACCCGTCCGCGTACTTCGGGCTCGACGTGGTGCGCGTGCCCGCGCCCGGCTACGCGACCGCGTTCGCGGGCGGCTACGTGGCCTCGGGCCCCGCCGGGGCGCTGCGTGTGCCGCGCGTCGTCGAGCCCGGGTGGCGGCTCACGTCCTCGGAGGGCGTGGGCGAGGTCCAGACCCCGCTGCGGGCCACGCGCGGGGCCGAGCGACGGCTCGCCGTGGGCGACCGGGTCTGGTTCCGGCACGCCAAGGCCGGCGAGCTCATGGAGCGCTTCGACCGCGTGCACCTCGTGCGCGGCGACCAGGTGGTCGAGGAGGTCCCCACCTACCGGGGCGAGGGCAGGAACTTCGGCTAGCGGCGCCGTCGGGCACGGTGCGTGTCCAGGTGGTGAGAAGTCCGGTGTTTCGGGAATAGGCGGGCGGGCCCGGCGATTGAGCACGTCATGACGAGCCTTCCCGACGCCGCCAAGGCGCTCCTCGACGCCCCCGAGTTCGCGACCGTGGCCACGATCGAGGCCGACGGCAGCCCGCAGACCTCGGTCGTGTGGGTCGCGCGCGACGGCGACGACGTCCTCTTCTCGACGATCCACGGCCGCCGCAAGACCGACAACCTGCAGCGCGACCCGCGCCTGAGCGTGCTCGTCTACCCCCGCGACGCGCCCTACCGGTACCTCGAGGTCCGCGGCGAGGCCGCGATCGAGGAAGACCCGTCCGCCTCGCTCATCCACGCCCTCGCCCAGAAGTACACGGGCGCCGAGCGCTACACGGGCGACGACGGCACCGACAACCGCCGCGTGGTCGTGCGCGTACGCCCGACGAAGGTCCACTGGCGCGACTGACAGGGCTGCCCGACCCGCTCCGTCGGGTGAGGACGCGCACCCGGACGCCGCCCACGGGAGGGCGGGTTCTGCCGGGAGGGGTGCGCCCCGGTAACCTTGCGGGCGTGAGCCTTCGACTGTTCGACACCGCGACGCGGGACGTGCGCGCCTTCATCCCTCAGACCCAGGGTGAGGTCGGCATCTACCTGTGCGGGGCGACGGTCCAGTCGGCGCCGCACATCGGGCACATGCGCTCGGCCGTGGCCTTCGACGTGCTCGTGCGCTGGCTGCGCCGCACGGGCTCGCGCGTGACCCTCATCCGCAACGTCACCGACATCGACGACAAGATCCTCGCCAAGTCCGCCGACGCCGGCGAGCCCTGGTGGGCGTGGGCCGCGACCTACGAGCGCGAGTTCACCGCGGCCTACGACGCCCTGGGCGTCGCGCCGCCCACCTACGAGCCGCGCGCCACGGGGCACGTCACGGACATGGTCGAGCTCATGCAGCGGCTCGTCGACTCCGGTCACGCCTACACGACCGGACCCGGCGACGTGTGGTTCGACGTGCGCTCGTGGGCCGACTACGGCTCGCTCACCAACCAGCGGCTCGAGGACCTCACGCCTGCTCCCGCGGACTCGGCCGAGGAGTCCCTCAAGCGCGACCCCCGCGACTTCGCGCTCTGGAAGGCCCCCAAGCCCGGTGAGCCGGCCACGGCCTCGTGGGACACCCCGTTCGGGCGCGGACGCCCCGGCTGGCACCTCGAGTGCTCGGCCATGGCCCACCGCTACCTCGGCAGCACGTTCGACATCCACGGCGGTGGCCTCGACCTGCGGTTCCCGCACCACGAGAACGAGCAGGCCCAGTCCCGTGCCGCCGGCGACGGGTTCGCCCAGTACTGGCTCCACTCCGCGTGGGTCACGCAGAGCGGCGCCAAGATGAGCAAGTCCCTCGGCAACGGGCTGCTCGTGCGCGAGGTGCTCAGCACGACCACCCCGGCCGTGCTGCGCTACGCGCTCGCCGCGGTCCAGTACCGCTCGATGCTCGAGTGGACCCAGGACACCGTGACCGAGGCCGAGGCCACGTGGGAGCGGCTCAGCGGGTTCGTGCAGCGGGCGGGCGAGCGCGTCGGGACGATCGACGCGGCCGACGTGCGCCAGGCCGAGCTCCCGGCGGCCTTCGTGTCCGCGATGGACGACGACCTCAACGTGCCCGCGGCCCTCGCGGTCGTGCACGAGCACCTGCGCGCCGGGAACTCGGCGCTCGCCGACCGCTCGCCGGCCGCGGACGCCGTCGCGCGGCACCACCTCGTCGCCCTCCGGGCGATGCTCGACGTCCTGGGGCTCGACCCCGCGGGCGAGCAGTGGGCCGACGCCGGGGACACCCGGTACCGGCAGGCGCTCGACGCGGTCGTCACCGCCGAGCTCGACGCCCGCGCGCAGGCACGGGCCGCGCGCGACTTCGCCACCTCCGACGCGATCCGGGACCGCCTCGCGGTCGCCGGGGTCGTCGTCGAGGACTCCAGCGACGGGGCCCGCTGGTCCCTCGCTGCACGCCAGGGCACCTGACCCGGAACCCTGGCCCCACGGCAGGACGGGCCCACCCGGGCCCAGGGTCCGCCACCACAACTTCACTCGCACACATCGACCGACGGGGCAGACCCATGGCTGGAAACTCACAACGACGCGGCGCGACCCGCAGCAGCAACAAGAAGGGCGCCGTCGCCGGCACGGGCGGCAAGAACCGCCGCTCCCTCGAGGGCCGCGGCCCGACGCCCAAGGCCGAGGACCGCACCTACCACAAGGCCCACAAGGCCAAGGTCGCCGCCGAACGCCGCGACGCCACCTCGACGGGGCCGCGCGCGCACGACGCCAAGAGCGCGGCTCGTGGCGGGCGCCCGAGCGGGCGCACGCCGTCGCGCACGACGCGATCGAGCAGCGCGAACGAGGTCGTCAACGGCCGCAACGCCGTGCTCGAGGCCCTCCGGGCGTACATCCCGGTCTCCGCGGTGTACATCGCCACGCGCCTCGAGGCCGACGACCGCACCAAGGAGATCCTGAACATCGCCTCCGGGCGCGGGTACAACCTCCTCGAGGTCACCAAGGCCGAGCTCGACCGCATGACCGACGGCTCGGTCCACCAGGGCGTCGCGATCCAGGTCCCGCCCTACGACTACGCCGACCCCGAGGACCTGCTCGACCGTGCGCACGAGGCCGGCGAGCCCCCGCTCATCGTGGCCCTCGACGGCGTGACCGACCCGCGCAACCTCGGCGCCGTCCTGCGTTCTGCGGGCGCGTTCGGCGCGCACGGCGTCCTGGTGCCCGAGCGTCGCGCGGCCGGCGTCACGGCGTCCGCGTGGAAGGTCTCCGCGGGAGCCGCGGCGCGCGTGCCCGTGGCCCGCGCGACCAACCTCGTGCGCACGCTGACCGAGTACAAGGCCGCGGGCTGCTTCATCGTGGGGCTCGACGGCGGCGGCCCGGTCGCCGTGGGCGAGCTCGCGTTCGGCAAGGACCCGCTCGTGCTCGTCGTCGGGTCCGAGGGCAAGGGCCTCTCGCGCCTCGTCCGCGAGACGTGCGACGTCGTCGCCTCGATCCCGATCCTCTCGGACGTCGAGTCGCTCAACGCCGGCGTCGCCGCCGGGATCTCGCTGTACGAGGTCGCGCGCCTGCGCTCCGCGGAGGACTGAGACACCGCGCCTCGTTCGTCCAGGGCGCCCCGTCGCACCACCATCCCGGTGGGGCGACGGGGCGCCCTGCGTCGTCGGGAGCCGGGCGACGCTCGGCGTGCGGGTGCGCCCTGGGACCGCCCGGGGGATGCTCGCGGGATGGACCCTCAGCCCGTGCACCGGCACTACAGGGTGCTGCTCCTGGTGCTGACGTTCTCGACGGGCATCATTGACGGCATCTGCTACCTGGCCCTCGACCAGGTCTTCACGGCCAACATGACCGGCAACGTGCTGATCCTCGGGATGGGGCTCGCGGGCGGCCCGGACGTGCCCACCGCCGGGCCGCTCGTCGCGCTCGCGGCGTACGTCGCGGGGGCGGCGGTCGCGGGGTTCGCGTTCAGGAACCAGAGGGCAGGCTGGCACCGGACGACGACGGGCCTGTTCGCGGGCGTCGGCGTCGGGGTGCTCGCTGCATCCGCCGTGGCCGCGGCGGTGGGCACCCCGAGGGGCTGGCACCTGCTCGTGGTCGTGGCCGTGCTGGGAGTCTCGATGGGGGTCCAGGCGGCGACCGCCCGACACCTGTCCGTCAAGGACCTGACGACCACCGTGGTCACCTCGACGCTCACGGGGCTGGCCGCGGACTCCTTCCAGGGCAGCCACGGCCGCGAGGCCTGGGTGCGGCGGGTCTCGGCGGTCGTCGCGCTCGGGAGCGGGGCCGCCGTGGGGGCGCTCGTGCTGCGCGCGGGAACCGGGGCAGCGCTGGTGGTGCCGGGCGCGATCGCGCTGGGCACGGCGATCGTGGGCGAGACCTACCGGCGCCGGGACCTCGCGGGGATGCGTTCGGCGCCCTCGCCAGGGCCGTCAGGACAGGAGTGAGAGGGCTGCCTGCCTCCCGACGCCCCGCCCCGATCACTCCTGGCGGTCGACCTCGCCCGGCGCGAGGCCCAGGATCGCCTTCTCGTCGGGTCGGTGCCGGAGCACGTTCTCGACGTAGGACGCCGTGGCCTCGGGCATGGGGATGTCCCGGCCGGCCTTCTCCGAGATGAACCAGCGGTGGTCGAGGATCTCGTGGAAGAGCTGGGCGGGCTGCAGCTTGCGCCGCAGGTCGCGCGGGACAGCCTGGATCGTGGGCTCGAAGACCCCGCTGAGCCAGTCGTGCGCGACGAACTCCTCGTCGTCGTTCTGGCGCTCGGCGGCCGCACGGTAGGAGTCGAGGTCGTTGAGCAGGCGGCGGGCCTGGTTCTCCTGGACGTCCAGGCCGGTGAGGCGCAGCAGGCGGCGCGCGTGGTGGCCCGCGTCGACGACCTTGGGCTGGATCTGGACGGTCGTGCCGTCGATGTCGGTCGTGATGGCGAGCTCGCCCACGTCGAAGCCCAGGTTGTTGAGCCGGTCGATGCGCGCGGCGACGCGCCAGCGCTCGTCCGAGGCGAAGGTCTCGGCGTTGGTCAGGGCGTCCCAGAGCTCGTTGTAGCGTGCGACGAGCGCGTCGCCCACGAGGATCTCGTCGATGTCCTCGTCGAGCAGCTCGCCCGCGGACAGGTCCATGAGCTCGCCGATGATGTTCGTCCGCGCGAGGTCCACGTCGTAGTTGCGCTGGCCGGGGCTCAGCTCGCGGTGCAGGTCACCCGTCTCGGCGTCCACGAGGTACGCGGCGAAGGTCTCGGCGTCGCGGCGGAAGAGCGTGTTGGACAGCGACACGTCGCCCCAGTAGAAGCCGACGAGGTGCAGCCGCACGAGCAGCACCGCGAGGGCGTCGATGAGGCGCGTCGCGGTGTCGGGCTGCAGGGCCTGGCTGAACAGCGCGCGGTAGGGCAGCGAGAACTGCAGGTGCTCGGTGATGAGCACGGCCTCGAGGCGTTCGCCGTTCGCGTCGCTCCGGCCTGTGATGACTCCCACGGGCACGACGCTGGGGACGTCGAGACGGCTGAGCTGGCGCAGCAGCTCGTACTCGCGGTACGCGACGGACTCGCCGATCTCCTTGATCGCGATGACGCGGCCCGACAGGCGCACGAAGCGCACGATGTGGCGCGAGATCCCGCGGGGGAGGGCGGCGAGGACGCTGTCCGGCCACTCCTCCAGGGGGATGTCCCAGGGGAGGTCGAGCAGTGCTGGGTCGGGGGCTGACGCGGTGATCTGCAGGTTCTGCACCATGACAGGTCCTTTCTCCGCGGTGGCCGTTCGCGTGCGGGGGCGTGGTGGCGCGGACGTTCCGCACCACCGGGAAGGATATGCGAAAGGGGCGGACCCGGCTGTCGCCGAGCCCGCCCCGTGTCGCTGTGGGTCAGCTGAGACGCAGGCCCGTCGCGGTCGAGAAGATGTGCGTGTTGCCCGGGCGGATCGCCACGTAGATGCGCTCGCCCTTGGCGGGCACGTTGCGCGGGTCGACGCGGACGATGATCTGGTTGTCGCCGGCACCCGAGTGGATGTCCGCGTTGGTCGCCAGGTCGCCCTTGAGGGTGCCGTAGACGAACGCGTCGGAGCCGAGCTCCTCGACGATGTTGACCTCGACCGGGAAGGCGCTCTCGTTGGCCTGCGAGGTGACCTCGAGCGCCTCGGGGCGGAAGCCGAGCGTGATCTTGCCCTTGTCGGCGTCGGTGAGCTTGGCGGCGACCTCGCGCTCGAGCGGGATGCGGGCCGGGCCGACCTCGGCCAGGCCGTTGTTCACGGCGAACGTGCCGAGGTTCATCGCGGGCGAGCCGATGAAGCCGGCGACGAAGACGTTGGCGGGGGTGTCGTACATGTCGCGCGGCGTGCCGACCTGCTGCAGGAGACCGTCCTTGAGGACCGCGATGCGGTCGCCCATGGTGAGGGCCTCGGTCTGGTCGTGCGTGACGTAGACGGTCGTGACACCGAGGCGACGCTGGAGCGACGCGATCTGCGTACGGGTCTGGACGCGGAGCTTGGCGTCGAGGTTCGACAGCGGCTCGTCCATGAGGAACACCTGGGGCTGACGGACGATCGCGCGGCCCATGGCGACACGCTGACGCTGACCACCGGAAAGAGCCTTGGGCTTGCGGTCCAGGTACTCGGTGAGGTCGAGGATCTTCGCGGCCTCCTCGACACGCTGGCGGATGTCCGCCTTGGGCGTGCCGGCGATCTTCAGCGCGAAGCCCATGTTGTCCGCGACGGACATGTGGGGGTACAGCGCGTAGTTCTGGAACACCATCGCGATGTCGCGGTCCTTGGGCTGCACGTCGGTGACGTCGCGGTCACCGATGAAGATGTGCCCGCCGTTGACGTCCTCGAGGCCCGCGAGCATGCGGAGCGACGTCGACTTGCCACAACCCGAGGGGCCGACGAGGACGAGGAACTCGCCGTCCTCGATGTGCAGGTTGAGCTGGTCCACCGCAGGGCGCTCGGTCCCCGGGTAGAGCCGCGTTGCGTGGTCGAAAGTGACCGTAGCCATGATGGGTACATCCCTCCACCGGCAGGTACGTGCCGGACGATCCGTTGTGTAGTGACGTGCCGCGCTTTCACGTGGTGCGTGTCTGCTGTGACACAGAAGAAGTCGAACCTCCAGGGCTTCCGGTCTCCCGGGGACCCGGTGGTCCGACGTCATCGTTGCTCGGCATCCTACCCCCGGTTCCTGAGTCCTCCGTCACACCCAGGTCACGTCCTGGTCACGGTCCTCGGGCGCCGGGGGAGGCGGATGCTCAGACGTCCAGCAGGTCGGCGAGCGTCGTCAGGACGGCCGCGGCCTCGGCGGGGTCGGCGACGCGGTACGCGGCGAGGGTCTCGCCCTCTCCCACCTTGACGCCCACGTCGGCCGGGCCGAGCACCGCGAAGGCTCGTTCGTCGGTCACGTCGTCGCCCAGGTAGAGCACCGCCGGGGAACCGAGCCGCTCGCGCAGCGCGTCGAGCGCGATGCCCTTGGAGGTGCTCGTGACCGCGATCTCGACGACGTTCTTCCCGGCCATGACGTGCGCGCCCAGTCGTTCGCCGAGCTCGACCGCCGCGGCCGTCGCGGCCTGGGCCGCGTCGGCGGGGGACAGCCGGGTGTGGAGCACCGCGGCCGAGGGCTTGTGCTCGACCCAGGCGCCCTCGACGGGGGACGCGATCTCCTCGAGGCCGGCGGTGACGTGGGCCAGGAGCTCGCTCTGCGCGTCGTCGAGGGTCACGGGGATGAGGCGGACCCGGGCTGCGCTGCCGTCGGCGCGCACGCGGCGCTCGTCGTCGGCCCCGTCGCGGAGCGGTGCGAGCACCTCGCCCGTCTCCGCGCCGTGGCTGCCGACGAGCAGCGCACCGGGCGGCGGCGAGGCGAGGTGCGCGAGGTCCTCGATCCGCCGTCCCGACACGAGCGCGACGCGCACCCGGTCGGGTCCGCACGCCGCGAGCCGGGCGAGCGCGAGGGCGGAGCCCGGGGTGGGACGGGACGCGAGGGGGTCGTCCCCGAGCGGGGCGAGGACCCCGTCGAAGTCGCTCGCCACGAGGACGGGGCCGGGCCGTGCGCCCGTGCGCGCCGTCCCGGCCGCGCTCGCGAAGGCCGCGAGGGCCGCGGTGAGGTCGGCGGCCCCGCCGGTCGTGGTGTGCTCGGTGCCCGACGGCGTCACGCGCCCTCCCCCTCGACGGGCACCTCGTCCGCTGCGCGGGACGGGGCGTGGGTGCGCGGGGTGTCGCGCGAGGGCATGGCCTGGAGCACGCCGAGGAACGACTCGGACCACTTGGAGACGTCGTCGGCCAGGACGCGGCGGCGCAGTCGGCGCATGCGCTTGCGCTGCTCGCGCACGTCCATGTTCGCGGCCGCGACGATGATGTCCTTCATGCCGTCGATGTCGTGGGGGTTGACGAGCAGGGCTCCGCCCGCGAGCTCGTCGGCGGCCCCGGTGAACTCGGAGAGGACCAGGACGCCGCGGTCGTCGGAGCGGGCCGCGATGTACTCCTTGGCGACGAGGTTCATGCCGTCGCGCAGCGACGTGACGAGCATGACGTCTGCTGCGAGGTAGAGCGCGGCCATCTCCTCGGGCGGGTAGGAGTGGTGCAGGTAGTGGATCGCGGCGTGACCGATCTCGGCGTACTCGCCGTTGATGCGGCCCACGAGGCCCTCGACCTGCTCGCGCAGCTCCTGGTAGGCGCCGACGTTCTCGCGGCTCGGGCTCGCGACCTGGACGAGCGTGACGTGCTCGACGTCGATGCGCCCGTCCTGCAGGATCTCGCCGTAGGCCTTGATGCGGTGGCGGATGCCCTTGGTGTAGTCGAGGCGGTCGACGCCCAGCATCATGCACTCGGGGTCGCCCAGGTCGGCGCGGATCTCGCGCGAGCGGGCCTGGACCTCGGGGGTCCGGGCGAGCTCGTCGAACGTCCGGGAGTCGATCGAGATGGGGAACGCGGCGGCGCGCACGTTGCGCGACGGGCGGTCCTCGGCACCGGGCACGGTCACGATGGGGCCGCGGGTCGTGTAGCCCGTGAGGCGCCGCACGGCGCGGATGAAGTTCGACGCGTCCCCGGCCCGCTGGAAGCCGATGAGGTCGGCGCCCAGGAGGCCGTCGATCACCTGGCGCCGCCACGGGAGCTGCTGGAAGAGCTCGAGCGGGGGGAAGGGGATGTGGTTGAAGAAGCCGATCTTCAGGTCGGGGCGCTGTTCGCGCAGCATGCGCGGCACGAGCTGGAGCTGGTAGTCGTGGACCCAGACGGTCGCGCCCTGCTCGGCCTGCGCGGCGGCGGCGTCGGCGAAGCGCTGGTTGACGCGGCGGTACGCGTCCCACCACTGCCGGTGGAACGCCGGGGGCGCGATGACGTCGTGGTAGAGCGGCCAGAGCGTGTCGTTGGAGAAGCCCTCGTAGTAGCGCTCGATCTCGGTCGCGGACAGCGTCACGGGTACCAGGCGCATGTCGTCGGCGTCGAAGGGGTCGACCTCGAGGTCAGGGGCGCCCGACCAGCCGACCCAGGCACCGTCCGACTTCTGCATGACGGGTTCCAGCGCGGTGACGAGCCCCCCGGGGGAGCGCTTCCAGTCGACGTGGCCCTCGTCGTCGACCGTGAAGTCGACGGGAAGCCGGTTGGACACCACGACGAGGTCGTAGCCGTCTTTGCCAGTCAATGGAGATCTCCTTGGTATTCGGTTGAACTTTGGTGAAACTCCACCCAGGTTATCGGTGTCGCGTCCTGCTTGCTCCCGGGAGCGCAGGGCACGGCCTCGATTTGTCGATACCTTGACACCATGGAGGAGGCCAGCAGCAGACCAGCCGACCCGGCGCGGAGCAACGGGGCCGCGCGGCGCGGCGGCCTGCCCACGGGCAGCGAGGTCGGCGGCTACCGCATCCTCGCCCGCCTCGGTGCCGGTGCCATGGGAGCCGTCTACGAGGCCGAGGACGGCGGCGGAAACCTCGTCGCGATCAAGTTCCTGCACGCACACCTCGACGTCGACGCGCAGGGGCGCGAGCGCCTTCGCCGCGAGGCCGTCGCGCTCCAACGGCTGCGGCACCCCGCGGTCGCGCAGATCCTCGACGTCGAGCTCGACGGCTCCGAGGCCTTCATCGTGACCGAGCTCGTCGACGGCCCGAACCTCGAGGAGGAGATCGCGACGGGCGGCCCGCTCGACGCACGCGACCTCTTCGAGCTCGCGGACCAGCTCGCCGAGGCGCTCGAGGCGGTCCACGCGGCCGGGGTCGTGCACCGCGACCTCAAGCCCAGCAACGTCCTGGTGACCCAGAACGGCCCGGTCCTCATCGACTTCGGCATCGCGCACGGGCTCGACGAGGCGCGCGCCACGTCGACCGGTCTCGTCATGGGCACGCCCGGGTACCTGGCCCCCGAGCTGCTCGAGGGTGCGGCGCCCAGCGCCAACAGCGACTGGTGGGGCTGGGCCGCGCTGCTCGCGTTCGCCGCGACCGGGCGGCCGCCGTTCGGCATGCGCCCCGTCGAGGCCGTGCTCGCCCGGGCCCGGACGGGGGAGGCGGACCTCGACGGCCTGGGCCCCCGCACGGCCGAGGCGCTCGCGGCGGCGCTGCGGGCGGACCCGGCGACCCGCCTCGGCCCCTCGGAGGTCGCGGCGGTCCTGCACCGCGCGGCGCAGGGCGGCGACGGCCCGACGGCGTCGCTCGCCACGGGCGCGACGGCGGTCGTCCCGCAGCAGTTCGGCGGAGGCGGGACCGCCCGCGGCGGGGGCGGCGCGGCCGGTGGTGCGGCGCTCGCCGGTGCCGCCGCCGTGGCGGCCGTCGGCGGGACGCTCGCGGCGGCCGAGCGGGCTGCCGCCGTGGGGCCCGCGGGCGCTGCTGCCTCGAACGGGGCCGGCGGCGCGGCCGGGGCCGCGGCGCCTGTCGTCCTGCCCGCCTCGGCCGGTGACGTCCAGCCGACGAGCGTCGTCCCGACCGTCCGCTCGGCCGTGCCCGTGCCGCGGCCGACCCCGCCTGCGCCGTCGATCCCGCCCCTCGCCGCGACCCAGGTCATCGCGAACGACGGCCGGACCGTCGCGGTGCCCACCGTGCCACCGGCACCACCCGTACCTCCTGCCGCGAAGCCCGCTGGCCTGCAGCCGACCGCGGTGCAGCCCGCCGTCCAGCAGCCCACCCTGCGGCAGCCTGCCGTACCTGTAGCGCCGCCCGGGGCGTACCCGCCGGCGCAGGGCCCGTACCCTCCGCCGACCCAGAACCCGTACGCGCCGCAGCCCGCGCCGCCCGCGAACGCTCCGCCGTCGGGCGGGAAGAAGAGGCGCGGCGCGCAGGCGGCCGAGCGCGAGGGCGGGGACCCGCTCGACGCGTTCGGCCGCCCCCTCGGCGTGATCTCCGCCCCCGGCTACGCGCGCCCCGCCCACCGCCGCCGGGCCGGGACCGTGGCTGCGCTCGGGCTGCCGCTCGTGCTGCTCGCCGGGTCGCACCCGGGCCTCGCGTTCGTGCTGCTCGCGCTGGTCGTGGTCGTGCTGCGCGTGGTCGGCGTGGGCGCGGACTCGCTCCACGGCCGCCGCGAGCGCAAGGGAGTGCAGCGCGGCGACGGGGCACGCACCGCGATCGCCGTGCCCTGGTACGCGCTGCGCGCCGTCGTGGGCGCGGTGCCGTCCCTGCTCGTGGCGCTGTGCGGGGGAGTGCTGCTCGTCGTGGGCTCGTGGTGGCTGCTCGCGCCGGGGATGCTCGTCCTCGCGCCCCAGCAGACGGTCGAGGCCCGCTCGGTCGGCGGTGCCAACGAGTCCTGGGTCTTCACCGTCGTGCTGTGCGCCGCGATGGCGGTCACGGTGCTGCTCGCCTGGTTCGGGCCGCTGTCCGGCCTCACCCGGTACGGGGCGCGCACCACGCTCGCGCACGTCGCGCCCGGTCGCGTCGGGGCGATCTTCCTGGTGCTCGCCGGGCTCGTGCTCGCGGCGATCGTGCTCTTCTCGCTCGGCGACGGCACGCCGATCGACTGGGCGCCCTTCCCCGGTCCGCCGCCGAGCCTGTGAGTCCACGTGCCTCACCGGAAACTCTCAGACAGCGCGGGTACCCTGACCCCGTGACCAGGACGTCCGCCCCGGGAGCGCCGACCGGCGCGACCTCCGGGACAGCCCCGAACGAGGCCGCGACCGCGGCCCGCTCGCGCGTGCGCACGGACGGCCCCGAGCGTCTGCTGACGCGGTCGCTGACCGCCGCGACCTCGCTCGTCGTCGCCGGCTTCCTCCTGGTCGTCGGGACCCTGACGCTCCTCGCGGACCGTGGTTTCAGCCTCGTCCACCAGTGCGTGCCCGCTCCGGGCGGCTGGGGCGTCGCGGGCGTGCACCTGGCCCTCCTGCGGGAGACCGCCGACTGCCCCGCCGGGACCGCCGCGCTCGGGGGAGACCCCGCCCGCGTCGTCACCGTCGTCGGCGTGCTCGCGCTGCCCGTGCTGCTCGCCCACCTCGCGCTGCTGCTCGCCGGGTGCGGGCTGGCCGCCGTGGCCCTGCGCGTCCGGGACCGGCTGACCGCCGTCCTGAGCCCGCGCCGCGCGGTCGCCCTGCTGCGGGCGCCGCTCGCGCCCGTGGCCCTCTCGTGCCGCCAGGTCGTGCGGTCCGCGACCAAGGTGCTGCACCATCTCGCGCTCGCCGCGGTGCGCTCGCTTCGCGGGCCACCTGCCGCGCTCGCGGCCGCCTGACGACTCGATCCCGACTCGTCACCGCCGCGCGACCAGGTGCCACCCGCACCCTGGGCTCGCGTGGCACGGACCGCTACCCTCGCGACCAGTGCGGCCCTGAGCGGGACCGCGCCACCACACGACTCCAAGGACTCCCATGTCGAACGAACCCCGTCAGACCAAGGCCGACCGCCGCGACGCGGCCCGTGCCGAAGCCCTCGCGCTGCGCGAGGCGCAGGCCAAGCGCGACAAGCGCAACCGTGCGATCACCATCGGCGCCCTCGTGGGCGGCCTCGCCGTGCTCGTCGGCGCCTTCCTCTGGGTCTTCATCCCCGCGATGAACCAGAAGGAGGCGCGCACCACCGCCCCCATGACCGGTGTCACCGCGCCCGCCACGGCCAACGACACGGGCGGCATCCCGATCGGAAAGGGCGGTGCCGCCGGGAGCAGCACCGAGGGTGCCGTCGAGCTCGGCGTGTACTTCGACTACATGTGCCCCATCTGCGGTGACTTCGAGGCCGTCAACGCCTCCTCGATCGACGAGATGCGCGAGGCCGGCGACATCACCCTGGTGCAGCACCCGGTCGCGATCCTCAACCGCATGGCGAACGCGCAGGAGTTCTCCACCCGCTCGGCCGCTGCTGCCGCGTACATCGCCGAGCACGCCCCCGCACAGTTCAACGCGTTCAACGAGGCGATGTTCGCCAACCAGCCCGAGGAGAACAAGGAGACCCTGACCGACGCGCAGATCGCGGAGATCGCCAAGACCGCGGGCGTCCCGGCCGCCGTGGCCGACAAGATCGCCGCGGGCGACGCGGTCAAGGAGTTCGGCGACTGGGTCGAGGGCGCGACCAACCTCGCCACGCAGAACCCCGACCTCGCCAACCCGCAGACCGGTGGGTTCGGCACGCCGACCATCACGATCAACGGGGAACGCTGGGACGGCAACTGGACCGACCCGGCCGAGCTCAAGAAGGCCGTCGAGGCAGCCAAGGGCTGATCCGCCCGGTCGGCGTCCGTCCCAGGTGAGGGACGGACGCCGACCGCCTGCTCGCCGCGCGTCCACCGCGCGCGCAGCACCCGGTAGGCTGTTCGCGCACCTCACGGTGCCGCTGCCCTCGGGTGGCGTGCCGCCTTAGCTCAGCTGGTAGAGCACTCGCCTTGTAAGCGAAAGGTCGTCGGTTCGAACCCGACAGGCGGCTCCGGTCCCACGACGAAGGCCGGCGTCAGCACGGGGGCCTTGGGCTCGCGCAGGTCGCCCGACGAGTGGCCCCGCAGGCGCCGCGTCGCCCACGGGTACACGTGCACGCGCACCCACTCGGCGTTCTGCCGGGCACGGTCGAGGAGCGGGACGGGCGGCAGGGGAGACAACGGGTCGTCCCACGCGACGTCGTCGGGCGCCTGGCCCAGGCCCACGAGCGCGGCCTGCGCGACGCGCCGGTGCCCGTCGGGCGTGAGGTGGATGCGGTCGTCGGACCACATGCGCCAGTCGTGCAGCGACGCCATGCCCCACAGGTCCAGGACGTGGGCGCCGTGGCGGCGCGCGATCGACCAGATGTGGGCGTTGAACACGCCCACCCGTCCGCGCGTGAGGCCCACGAGGGGCGAGCCCGACGTGTCGAAGCCCGTGCCCAGCAGGACGTCGATGCCCTCGGCGCGCAGGCGTCCCACGGCGTGGTCCAGGTTGCGGGCCAGGCGGTCGATGTCGGCCGCGGGGCGCAGGATGTCGTTGCCCCCGCCGATGAGGCTCACCAGGTCGGGCTTGAGCGCGAGCGCGGCCGGTACCTGCTCCGAGAGGATCGAGCGCAGGAGCCGGCCGCGGATCGCGAGGTTGGCGTACTCGAGCGGGGCGTGGCCTGCGGCGCTGCGTCGCGTCGACAGGTGCCCTGCGAGGAGGTCGGCCCAGCCGCGCTGGCGGTCCGGGTCGTTCGGGTAGGGGTCCCAGAGACCTTCCGTGAACGAGTCGCCGATCGCGACGTAGCTGGCCCAGCGGGGCGCGTTGTCTCTGTCCGGGTGCGAGGTGGTCACCGTTCCATTGTGTGACACGGGCCGCGCTGCGTCCCGGGGATTCCCGACGGCGCCGCGCGACCGGTCCGACGACGTAGCGCGGCCGGGGCCCGGCGAGGTGCGTCAGGCCGTCGGCAGCGTCCAGTCGACGGGCGCCGACCCCTGGGCCACGAGCAGCTCGTTGACGCGCGAGAAGGGCCGCGACCCGAAGAACCCGCGGCGCGCGGACAGGGGGCTGGGGTGCGCGCTCTCGACGACCGGGGTGTCGCCCAGGAGGGGCTTGAGCGTCGCGGCGTCACGGCCCCAGAGGATCGCGACGAGCGGCTGGTCGCGGGCCACGAGGGCGCGGATCGCGGCCTCGGTGACGACCTCCCAGCCCTTGCGGCGGTGCGAGCCGGTGTCGCCCGCGCCGACCGTCAGGACCCTGTTGAGCAGCATGACGCCCTGGTCGCTCCACGCGGACAGGTCGCCGTGCACGGGCGTGGGGGTGCCGAGGTCGGTCGCCATCTCGGCGTAGATGTTCTGGAGCGAGCGTGGGACCGGTCGCACGTGCGGCTGGACCGAGAAGGACAGTCCCATGGCGTGCCCGGGAGTCGGGTACGGGTCCTGGCCCACGATCAGGACGCGCACGTCGGCGAGCGGTCGCTGGAAGGCGCGCAGGATGTCCGACGGCGCCGGCTCGTACGGGCGTCCGGCCGCCGCTTCCGCGCGCAGGAAGTCGCCCACCGCCCGGAGCTGGGGCTCGACGGGGGCGAGCGCCTCGGCCCAGTCGGGGGCCATGATCTCGGCGAGCGGACGGTGGGGCGCGCCGGCGCCGGCCGCGCCGAGCGGCGGGCCGGCCGGGCCGGCCTGGTCAGCCTGGTCGGCTTGGTCGGCCTGGTCAGAGGTGACGGACGGGGCCTGCTCGAGGGACCCCGAGGACGGTGGCGTCGCGAAGCTGTTCACGCGGCGAGGGTACGCGAGCGGGTGAATGACACGGGTGTCGTTCGCGCGTAGGCTGGTGCGGTCCAGGTATCCGCTCCGTGAGCGGGCCGCGTCCCGACGAGTGAGGATCCCGCCCATGAGCGAAGCGTTCGCCGCGACCGAGCACCTCGTCGCGCCCGCCGAGGCGGACGACGCGCCGGCCACGGACTCGGGGCTCTCGGCCCGCGACCAGGAGATCCTGGCCTTCGAGCGGCAGTGGTGGAAGTACGCCGGGGCCAAGGAGCAGGCGGTCCGTGAGCTCTTCGACATGACCGCGACGCGCTACTACCAGGCGCTCAACTCCCTGATCGACTCGCCGGCGGCCCTCGCGCACGACCCGATGCTCGTCAAGCGGCTGCGTCGGATGCGGTCCACCCGGCAGCGCGCACGCTCCGCACGTCGCCTCGGCGACATTTAGTCGCTGGGCCAAGTCGGGCTAACCTGTCGCCGTGAGCAAGAGCGATTACCCCTACGCGCCTGACGAGTTCGACGTCCCCGCGCCCGAGGGCGCGCCCGTGGGGGTCTATCGCGCTCCACGCAGCGGCTGGAGCAAGACCTGGCCCTTCCTCCTCGTCGCGGTGATCTTCGCTGGTCTCGCGGTCGGCGGGGTCGCTGCCATCTCCGGTGGGTTCAGCCAGAAGCCTTCGGCCGAGGCGGAGCAGCCCGCCGCGCAGCCCCCGGCCGACGACGCGGGTGCCGAGGAGCCTCCGGCGGACGACGGAGCGGCCGAGGAGCCTCCGGCGGACGGCGAGGAGGCCGAGGAGCCCCCCACCACGGAGGAGACGCCGGCACCTCCCGCCACGGACGTCACGGCCCTGCTCGCGGCCGCGGACAAGGGCGCGTACGTCCGCGTCCTGAACGACGACGGTCCCGAGGGCGAGTCCCGCGTCGGCAAGGACGCGCTCCAGGCGAAGGGTTTCACCAAGGTCGAGTTCGCGCCCTACCCCGGTGACTCCGGGCTCGCGGCCAACACCGTCTGGTACACCGCGAACCGCAAGGAGACGGCGACGGCCGTCGCCGCGGTCCTCGGCATCCCCGCGGAGCAGATGACCCAGACGCAGGTGCGCGAGGGCGACGTGGTCGTGGTCGTGAAGACGGCGCTCACGCCCGCTCCCTGATCAGCCGCTCCAGGTCCTTCACGCTCGGCGGTCTGCTTTCCTCGTGTGACCCGGGCCACTAGGCTCGGACTCGTCCCGGGGCACGACGTGTCTCGACGTCAGCACCGCACGAGGAGACGCAGATGGCACAGGGCACCGTCAAGTGGTTCAACGCCGAGAAGGGCTTCGGGTTCATCACGCCGGACTCGGGCGGGCAGGACCTCTTCGTCCACTACAGCTCGATCCAGAGCGACGGCTACCGCTCGCTCGACGAGGGTCAGCAGGTCGAGTACGAGCAGGGGCAGGGTCAGAAGGGCCCCCAGGCCGAGCAGGTGCGCGCGCTCTGAGTGCCGTGACCCCCGCCCGGCACCTGACCGAGGTGGACGTCGTCGTCGTGGGTTCGGGTCCCAACGGGCTCGCGGCGGCCGTGACGTGCGCCCGGGCCGGGCTGTCCGTGCGCGTCCTGGAGGCGCAGCCCACGGTCGGCGGGGGCTCCCGCACGCTGGACCTCGGGCTGGCCGAGGGCATGGTCCACGACATCTGCTCGGCCGTGCACCCCATGGCGTGGGCGTCGCCGTTCTTCCAGGCGTTCGACCTGCCGTCGCGCGGCGTCGAGCTGCTCGTCCCGGAGGTCTCGTACGCCCAGCCGCTGCCGGGCGGCCGCGCGGGGATCGCCTTCCGGGACCTCGACCGGACGGTCGACGGCCTGGGGCCCGACGGCGCCGCGTGGCGCTCGCTCCTCGGCTCGCTGTCCCGGAACCCCGGGCACGCGGTCGCGACGGCGCTCGGTGACAAGCGCAGCGTCCCCGCGGGCCTCGTTCCTCGTGGGATCCCGACCGCGGCGCGTTTCGGCCTCGGGGTCCTCGAGCAGGGCACGGGGCTGTGGGACCGGCGCTTCGTGGGCGACGTCGCACCGGCGCTCCTCACGGGGGTCGCCGCGCACGGGATCGCCCCCGTGCCGTCGCTCGCCTCGGCCGGGGTCGCGATGCTCCTCGCCTCGCTCGCGCACTCCGAGGGCGGCTGGCCGATCCCGCGCGGTGGTTCGGGAGCGATCGTGACCGCGCTCGTCGCGGACCTCGAGGCGCACGGTGGCCAGGTCGTGACCGACCACCCGGTCCGCTCGGAGTCGGACCTCCCGCCCGCGCGCGCGATCATCTTCGACACGACACCGCGCACGGTCGTCGAGGTCTTCGGGTCCCGCCTGACCGGCCGGGCCGCGCGCGCGCTCACGGCGTTCCCGTACGGCAACGCGGCGGCCAAGGTCGACTTCGTCCTGCGCGGCCCCGTGCCGTGGAAGCACGCCGACGTCGGACGGGCGGGCACCGTCCACGTCGGCGGCACGCGCGCCGAGATGGCCGCGGCAGAGGGCGCTGTCGCCGAGGGCAGGCACGCCGAGCGTCCCATGGTGCTCGTGAGCGACCCCAGCGTCGTCGACCCGTCGCGCAGGGCGGGGGACCTCCGCCCCCTGTGGGCCTACGCGCACGTCCCCGCTGGCTCGACCCTCGACGTCACCGAGGCGATCACCGCACAGATCGAGCGCTTCGCACCCGGCTTCCGCGACGTCGTCGTGACCTCGCGTTGCGTACCCGCAGCGCGCATGAGCGAGCACAACGCCAACTACGTGGGCGGGGACATCGCGGCGGGGGCCGTCAACCTGTGGAGGGTGATCGCCCGCCCGACGGCACGGCTCGACCCGTACGCGACCGGCCTCGACGGGGTCTACCTGTGCTCGGCCTCCACACCACCGGGACCGGGGGTGCACGGGCTCGGCGGCTGGTACGCGGCCCAGCGCGTGCTGCGGCGCGAGTTCGACGTGCCGCACCTGCCTCGCCTGGCTCCCTGAGGCTCCGGACTCAGGGCAGCGTCGCTGCTGCGGCGCGCTGGTCCTCGAGCTCGACCAGGGTCAGCACCACGAGCGCCGAGCTCCACGTGAGCGGGGCGACCGCCGCGGGCGAGCCGTCCGCGAGGACCTTCTCCGGGATCGCACCCGAGGCCGTCCGGTGGGTGGCGAGCCAGTCGAGCCAGCTCTCGGCGACCTCGACCTCCCCGGTCGAGGCCCCGGCCAGCGCGAAGAGGGCCGTCTGGGGCGTCCACGAGATGCCGTCGGTGCGCCAGCCCGCCCCTGGTGCGACCCCGCCCGCGGGCCGGAGCATGGACATGACCGACGACCGCCACGCGTCCTGCGCCCCGGCAAGGGCCGTGGGCTGGAAGGGCGGCAGGGTGAACGTCGTCGCAGCATCCTGCGGACCTCCCGACGCGTGGCGCGGGTATCCCTGGGGCCCGAACCGTTCCTCGACCGCCGTCCGCAGGCGGGCGGCGGCACGAGCGGCGTCGGCGGCCGGTGCCCACTGCTCGCCGTCGGCGTAGATCGAGCGAGCGGCTTCGAGACCGGCGAGCAGGGGGGCCGCGGTGCCGAGCGTCAGCTCGGTCGGGTGGACCTCCCAGTAGTCGCTCGACGGCGGAGGGAGCGCCGTGTCCTCGTCGAGGACGCCCAGGACGTAGTCCGTCGACGCGTCGACGAGAGGTGCGAGCCGAACGCGCGCCGCCGCACGGTCCTGGGGGTCCTCGATCGCGTCGACCACGGTCCAGGCGGACCACAGGGCCCACCCGTTGCCGTCGGACTGGCTGCCGCGGTCGTCGGGCACGCCCGCGGCGTCGGGCCGGTAGCGCGCCTGGAACGACCCGTCGGCCTCCTGGACCGAGCGCAGGAAGTCGAGCACCCGCAGGGCGTCGTCGACGTGCCCGGTCCGCGCGTAGGCGGCCGCCGTGAAGGACGCGTCCCGCGGCCACACGAAGCGCCACCTCGGGGAGGGGGCGGCGAGCGAGGCGCCGTTCTCGAGCGTGAGGGCGTGCAGGTCGAGCAGCGCGTCCTGGCCGAGGGCCGCGAACCGGGTGCCTTCCCCGGGGACGTCGCCTGCGGCGAGCCACGCGCGCGAGGCCTCCGCGGCACTGGCGGCGGCCTCGGCGTCCTGGAGCTGGTCCGTCGCGAGCGGAGGGCCGGCGATCACGGTCAGCCGGTCGACCTCGCCGTCGCGGGGGTCGAGACCGCCTGCGAGCCACCCAGGGTCGAGAGCGGCAGGGTCGAGGACCCTGCTGCCGTCGAGGTAGGTGGCCGCCATGCCGTCCGGGAGGCGCAGCAGCGAACCGTCCCCGGCCGTCGCGACACCGTCCTGGTAGAGGTCGACGTGCACGTCGGTCGGGCGGTGGGCCGGGGTCGCGCCCGCGGTCACGAGCACCACGACAGGGGCGATCGCTGCACCCAGCACCGCCAGTCGCCACCGCGTCGTCGCGAACCTCACAGTGCGCATCCTAGGACGAGCCGGACGCTCGTCGTTCCGCTACGGGCGATAGGGGGTGCCTGGTCTTGCACTCGCACCGGCCGAGTGCCAATAATGGCGTTAGCACTCTCGTCATGAGAGTGACAGTTTTCTCTGGTCGTCAGGTGAGGCCCGCGAGTCGGCGTGACATGAACGTCGGCGTGCGCGAGCCGTCCGTCGCGGGCGCCGACCGACCGTCACACGCCACCAGCGGAGGATCAATCCCCATGGCAAAGATCATCGCCTTCAACGAGGAGGCTCGTCGCGGGATGGAGCGCGGGCTCAACGTCCTCGCCGACACCGTGAAGGTCACGCTCGGCCCCAAGGGCCGCAACGTCGTCCTCGACAAGAAGTGGGGCGCGCCCACCATCACCAACGATGGTGTGAGCATCGCCAAGGAGATCGAGCTCGACGACCCGTACGAGAAGATCGGTGCGGAGCTCGTCAAGGAGGTCGCCAAGAAGACCGACGACGTCGCGGGTGACGGCACCACCACCGCGACCGTGCTCGCCCAGGCGCTCGTGCGCGAGGGCCTGCGCAACGTCGCGGCCGGGTCCAACCCGATCGCCCTCAAGCGCGGCATCGAGAAGGCTGTCGAGGCCGTGACGGCCCAGCTGCTCGTCGCCGCCAAGGACATCGAGACCAAGGAAGAGATCGCCGCCACGGCCGCGATCTCGGCCGGTGACCCCGCGATCGGCGAGCTCATCGCCGAGGCCCTCGACAAGGTGGGCAAGGAAGGCGTCATCACCGTCGAGGAGTCGAACACGTTCGGCCTCGAGCTCGAGCTCACCGAGGGCATGCGCTTCGACAAGGGCTTCCTGGCCCGCTACTTCGAGACCGACCCCGAGCGTCAGGAAGCGGTCCTCGAGGACCCGTACGTCCTGATCGTCGAGTCGAAGATCTCGAACGTCAAGGACCTGCTGCCGCTGCTCGACCAGGTCATGAAGGCCGGCCGCAGCCTCCTCATCATCGCCGAGGACGTCGAGGGCGAGGCCCTGGCCACCCTCGTGCTGAACAAGATCCGTGGCACCTTCAAGTCCGTCGCCGTCAAGGCTCCGGGCTTCGGCGACCGCCGCAAGGCCATGCTGCAGGACATCGCGATCCTGACCGGTGGCCAGGTCATCTCCGAGACGGTCGGCCTCAAGCTGGAGACCGCGACCCTCGACCTGCTCGGCCAGGCTCGCAAGGTCGTCGTCACCAAGGACGAGACCACGATCGTCGAGGGTGCCGGCGACGCCGACCTCATCGCGGGTCGCGTGAACCAGATCCGTTCCGAGATCGAGAAGTCGGACTCCGACTACGACCGCGAGAAGCTCCAGGAGCGCCTCGCCAAGCTCGCCGGCGGTGTCGCTGTCATCAAGGCCGGCGCCGCGACCGAGGTGGAGCTCAAGGAGCGCAAGCACCGCATCGAGGACGCCGTCCGCAACGCGAAGGCTGCCGTCGAGGAGGGCATCGTCGCCGGTGGTGGCGTGGCCCTCATCCAGGCCGGCGCCGTCGCGTTCGAGACCGCTGCGATCACCGACCTGGTCGGCGACGAGGCGACCGGCGCGCAGATCGTGCGTGCCGCGATCGACGCTCCGCTCAAGCAGATCGCGATCAACGCCGGTCTCGAGGGTGGCGTCGTGGCCGAGAAGGTCCGCAACCTCCCCTCGGGCCACGGCCTGAACGCCGCGACCGGCGTCTACGAGGACCTGCTCGCCGCAGGCGTCAACGACCCGGTCAAGGTCACGCGCTCCGCGCTGCAGAACGCTGCGTCCATCGCAGCGCTCTTCCTGACGACCGAGGCCGTCGTCGCGGACAAGCCGGAGAAGAACCAGCCGATGCCGGGTGGCGACGGCGGCATGGGCGGCATGGACTTCTGATCCGTCCGCTCACGCGGCCGGGCTCCTAGGAGCCCGCGCAGCTGGCACGAAGGGCCGTCCGGCCAGGGAGACCTGGCCGGACGGCCCTTCGGCGTTCTCGGGGGGACGTCCACGTCAACCCGTGAACGAGATGGCAGATTGTCGGCATCTGTCCGTTCCGTGGACGGGTCTTCCCAGGCGGGTGAAGTCTGTGCTTAGGTCTACCTCAGTGAGGAAAGGTTTACCTAACCCACTTAACTAACCTGCTCGATACGCCCGGCTCTGGGGGGACCATGGGACTGCCGACGATCGCCGCCTACGACGGCCCGGCACCGCACGAGTACCCGAGCAACCGTGTGGCGTGGCAGGTCGACCCTGCCCGCGCGGTGCTCCTCGTGCACGACATGCAGCAGTACTTCGTGAACGCGTTCGACCCGGCGTCGCCCGTCCTGCGGGACGCCGTCCGCAACATCTCGCGCCTCGCCACGACGGCGCGCGAGCTCGGCGTACCGGTCGTCCTGACCGCCCAGCCGCCCGCGCAGCGCCCCGCCGACCGCGGCCTGCTCACCGACTTCTGGGGACCCGGCATCCCGGACGACGGCTCGGCCGTCGTGATCGACGAGCTCGCCCCGCAGCCGGGGGACACCGTGCTGACCAAGTGGCGCTACGACGCGTTCGTCCGCACGGGCCTGCGCGACCTCCTGCGCGAGCAGGGGCGCGACCAGCTCGTCGTGACGGGCGTCTACGCCCACATCGGCTGCCTCGTCACGGCGTGCGACGCGTTCATGCACGACGTCCAGCCCTTCCTCGTCGGTGACGCCGTCGCGGACTTCTCGCTCGCCCACCACCGCCAGGCCCTCGCCTGGGCGGCGGACCGGTGCGCCGTCGTCGGGACGACGGACGACGTGCTGACCCACCTCGGGGCGCGCGTCCCCGCGGCGGCGGGGGCATGAGCGCTCGCGTCGCCCTCGTGACCGGCGCCGCGGGCGGCATCGGGGCCGCGGTCGTGCAGGCGCTCGCGGCACAGGGGTACGTGGTCGTCGCGGGAGACCTCGACGGCACGGTCCCGACGGCGCCGCTCGGGAAGGCAGCGGCCGGTCACGTCGTCCCGGTGCGCCTCGACGTGACCGACGAGGCGGACGTCGTGCGCCTCGTCGCCCGGGTCGAGGCCGAGATCGGTCCGCTCGAGGTGCTCGTGAACGCCGCGGGCGTCCTGAGTCCCGGTGTCGTGACCGAGTCCTCGCTCGCGGACTGGGAGCGCATGCTCGCGGTCAACGCGACAGGCGTCTACCTCGTCTCTCGCGAGGTCGCGCGATGTCTGTCCTCCCGTCGGCGGGGCGCGATCGTCACGGTCGCGTCGAACGCCGCGGGCGTCCCGCGCGTCGGGATGGCGGCGTACGCGGCCTCGAAGGCCGCGGCGTCGAGCCTGACCCGGTCGCTCGGTCTCGAGCTCGCGCCCTACGGGGTGCGCTGCAACGTGGTCTCGCCGGGCTCGACCCGCACGCCCATGCTCGCGGCGCTCGCCGGGTCGGGAGGCCCGGACGACCTGCGGGTCCTCGACGAGTCGGCCGAGGCGCGGGTCGTGGCCGGGGTGCCGGAGGACTTCCGGCTCGGCATCCCGCTGGGCCGCCTCGCCGAGGCCCGCGACGTGGCCGACGCGGTCGCCTTCCTCGCTTCCGACGCGGCCCGGCACATCACGGTGCACGAGCTCGTGGTCGACGGCGGCGCCACGCTCCGCTGACGGCGGGCACCCCCACCCTCCCCCCGCACGACCTCTCGCCCGTCCTCCTGCGGACGACCGCGCAGGCTCACGCACCCCATCGACACCGAGGACGCCTCATGACCGGCTTCACCGTGCTCGACGACCCGGCAGGTTCCGCGGTCGCGCTCGACCCGGCGCACGCGCGCCGCCACCACGTCTCGACCGCCTCGACCCGCAGCTCCCTGCCCGACGACGGCGGTCCCCTCGGGCACGCCGAGTTCCGGCTCGCGTCGCCCGACGTGGGCCTCGTCGCGCACGGTGTGCGCGACCGTCTCGACGTGCGGTCGTGGGACGGCCCGACCGTCGCGGCCGCGGCACGGGACCTCCTCGCGCGGGCGGCCTCCGCCCGCTGGGCCGGAGAGCCCGCCCCTGTCCTCGTGGGCACCATCCCGTTCGACTCCTCGCGTCCCGCGCACCTCGTCGTCCCGGCGCATCAGTCGTGGCAGTCACGGCAGCCCGCCGGGGGCGGAGGAAGCGCCCACGGCACCGAGGGCGAGCACGGCACCCCCGCGACCCGACCCGTGCCCGCGCTGCTCGGACGGGACGACGCGGTCTTCCGTGCCGCCGTCGGGCGGGCGGTGGCCCGGCTCGAGGACGGCGTCGCCGAGAAGGTCGTCCTGGCGCGCACCCTCGACGTGTCCGCGCAGGGGCCGCTCGACCGTGGCGCGGTGCGGGCGGCGATGCGGCGCGCGAACCCGGACGCGTACGTGTTCGACGTCGAGCTGCCGGGCGACCAGGGGCACCTGGTCGGGGCGAGCCCCGAGCTCCTGGTCTCGGTACGCGACGGCGTGCTGCACAGCCACCCGCTCGCGGGGTCGGCGCCGCGCTCTGCCGACCCCGCGGAGGACCGTGCGACGGCCCAGCGGCTCCTGACCTCGGAGAAGGACCTGCGCGAGCACGCGTTCGTGACCGACGCGATCCGCGACGTGCTGCGCGGGTTCGTCGCCCACGAGGACGACCTGGACGTGCCGGCGACCCCGGAGCTCGTCGCGACGTCGCACCTGTGGCACCTCGGCACGCCTGTCACGGCGCGGCTGGAGCCGGGGGTCTCGGTGCTCGACGTCGTCTACGCGCTGCACCCCACGCCCGCGGTCTGCGGGCACCCGCAGGCCGCCGCGCGCGAGCTCATCGGCTCGCTCGAACCGTTCGACCGCGGCTTCTACACGGGCCTCGTCGGCTGGGCGGACCAGGCCGGGAACGGCGAGTGGGCGATCGTGCTGCGCTGCGGTGTGGTGCGCGGCGCGGACGTGCGGCTGTTCGCGGGGGCGGGCGTCGTCGTCGGGTCCACGCCCGAGGGCGAGCACGCCGAGACCGCCGTGAAGTTCTCGACGCTGCTGTCCGCGCTGGGGAGCGTGTCGTGACGGCCGCCCCACGGGTGCGTCCCGCGCCCCACGTGCTCGACGGCGCCGTCCCCTACCCGGCCGAGACCGCCGACCGCTACCGTGCGGCCGGGTTCTGGACCGACCAGACGCTCGGCTCGCTCGTGCGCGACGCCGCGACCGCACGGCCCGACGCGACCGCGCTCGTCGACGCGGCCCGCAGCCTGACCTACGCGGACCTGGACCGCGCGGCCGACGACCTCGCGCACGGCTTCGCGGCCCTCGGGCTGCGCAGGGGAGACCGTGTCGTCGTGCAGCTCCCGAGCGCGAGCGAGCTGGTCGAGGTGCTGGTCGCGCTCGGCCGGTCGGGCGTCGTGCCGGTCCTCGCGCTGCCCGCGCACCGGCGCACCGAGGTCGAGTACTTCGCGGCGCACACGGGCGCCGTCGCGCTCGTGACGAGCGGTGTCGAGGCGGGCTTCGACCACGCGGCCCTCGCACGCGAGGTCGCCGGGGCCGTGGCCTCGGTGCGGCACGTCGTGGTCGTGGGGGTCGCTCCGGCAGGTCCCGACGGGCGGCCGGACCCGTCCGGCGCGTTCTCCGCGCATGCGCTCGACGACCTGCGCCGATCGGACCTGACCACGGTCCGTGGGCCCTTCGAGGACGCCGCGCACCCGTCCGACGTCGTGCTCCTGCAGCTCTCGGGTGGGACCACCGGCACGCCCAAGCTCATCCCGCGCACCCACGCCGACTACCTGTACTCGGTGCGCGAGAGCGCACGGATCTGCGGCCTGGGCCCCGGCTCCACCTACCTCGCGACGCTGCCGGTCGCGCACAACTACGCCCTGACGTCTCCCGGCGTGCTCGGGGTCCTGCACGCGGGCGGGACCGTGGTCCTGTCCCCGCACGGCGCCCCGGACACGGCGTTCGCGCTCGTCGAGCGGCACCGCGTCACGCACGTGGCCCTCGTGCCGCCGCTCGCACACGTCTGGGCCGCCTCGCCGCTCGTCGCCACGCACGACCTCTCCTCGCTCCAGGTCCTCCAGGTCGGGGGAGCCAAGCTCGGGACGAGTGCCGCCGAACGGCTGCTCGCGGTCTTCGGGGACACGCTCCAGCAGGTCTTCGGCATGGCCGAGGGGCTCGTCTGCTACACCCGGGCGGGCGATGCGCGTGAGGTCGTCGTCAGGACCCAGGGGCGCCCGATCTCGCCCGCCGACGAGGTCCGGGTCGTGGACGACCACGACGAGCCGGTCGCCGACGGGCAGCCGGGGCACCTGCTGACCCGCGGTCCCTACACGATCCGCGGCTACTACCGAGCGCCCGAGCACGACGCCCGCTCGTTCACGGCCGACGGCTTCTACCGCACGGGCGACCTCGTGACGCGCGACGCCGACGGCTACCTCACGGTCGTCGGGCGCGCCAAGGAGCAGATCAACCGCGGGGGAGAGAAGGTCGCCCCCGCCGAGGTCGAGAACCACCTGCGCGCGCACCCCGACGTGCTCGACGTGAGCGTCGTCGGCGAGCCCGACGAGTACCTGGGCGAGCGTGCGGTCGCGCGCGTCGTGGTGCGCCCCGGGGCGGTCGCGCCGACCGGCCCCGTGCTGCGCAGGTTCCTGCGCGAGCGCGGCATCGCTGCCTACAAGATCCCCGACCGGTTCGAGTCCGTCGAGGCGCTCGCCACCACCGCGGTCGGCAAGGTCGACCGTGCCCACCCGGCCCCCGCTCCCGCGGCCGCCGGCACCGAACCCCGCACCCAGCCGTGGAGCCCGCGATGAGCAACCCGTCCCGCACGCAGGACCCCCGCCGCCCCGGGCACGACGTCGACGTCGACCTCCTGGGACTCGGCTTCGGGCCGTCCAACATGGCGCTCGCGATCGCGATCGAGGAGCACAACGCGAGCGTCCGTGCACCGCTGCGCGCGGTCTTCCACGAGCGCCAGGCCACGTCGCGCTGGCACCACGGGATGCTCTTCGAGGACGCCCACATGCAGGTCGCGTTCGCCAAGGACCTCGTGACGCTGCGCAACCCCACGAGCGACTACTCGTTCCTCGCGTTCCTGCACGAGCAGGGCCGCCTCGTCGACTTCCTCAACCGGGGCAGCTTCGCGCCGTTGCGCGTCGAGTTCGCGGCGTACCTGCGCTGGGCAGCGGCCCGCCTGGCGGGGTTCACGCGCTACGGCTCGTCGGTCGAGTCCGTGACGCCCGTGCGCGACGGCGGGCGGGTCGTCGCGTTCGACGTCACGGTCGCGGGCGAGCACGGCCAGAGCAGGACCAGGGCCCGCGACGTCGTCGTGGCCGCGGGCCTGCAGCCCCGTCTCCCGGCGGGCGTCGTCGAGTCCGGTCGGGTCTGGCACAACCAGCGCTACCTCGACCGCATCGCGCTCGTCGACCACGACGTGCGGCGCGCCGTGGTCGTGGGCGCGGGGCAGAGCGCGGCCGAGATCATGCTCGACCTCTACGACCGGTTCCCCGGCGCCGAGGTCCGCTCGGTGGCGCGCCGCTACGGCTTCTCGCCCTCGGACTCGACGCCCTACGCCAACTCGGTGTTCGACCCGGGCACGGTCGACGTCTTCTACGACGCCCCGCCCGCCGGGCGCGCGCAGCTCATGGCGCACCACCGCAACACCAACTACTCGGTCGTCGCCGAGGACACCATCCGCGCGCTGCACGAGCACGAGTACCGCGACCAGTGGCTCGGCCGGGAGCGCCTGCACTGGCACCGGTGCGCCGAGGTGCTCGACGTGCGGGACGCATCGGACGGCCCGGTGGCCCTGACGCTCGCCGAGAACCTCACGGGGACGACGACCGTCCTCGACGCGGACCTGGTCGTGCTCGCCACGGGCTACCGCCCCCTGGACCCGGCGACCCTGCTCGGCGGCACGACCGACCTGCTCGGTCGCGACGCCGACGGGGCCCTGGACCTGCACCGCGACCACCGTGCACGGCTCACCGAGCCCGCTGACGCCGGGCTCTACCTCGTGGGGCAGTCCGAGCACTCGCACGGTCTCAGCTCGACCCTGCTGTCCACGCTGGGCGTCCGCGCCGGAGAGGTGCTCGCGTCGGTCCTGGCCCGCCGAGCTGCGCCCGCCGTCCGTCCCGACGCGGTGGGCGTCCGATGAGCCTCACGACGAGGGACCTGCGCGTCGGCTACAGCAAGCGCGACGTGCTCCAGGGCGTCGACCTCGAGATCCTCCAGGGCGAGCTCACGGTCGTCGTCGGGCCCAACGGCTGCGGCAAGTCGACCCTGCTGCTGTCCCTCGCCCGCATCCTGCGCCCCACGGCCGGGACCGTCGAGCTCGACGGGCAGGTCGTGACGTCGATGCCCCCGCGCGAGGTCGCCAGGCGGCTCGCTTTCCTGCCGCAGTCGCCGATCGGCCCCGACGGCATCCGGGTGCGCGACCTCGTGGCCCGCGGCCGCCACCCGCACCAGGGCTTCCTGCGCGCGCTGTCCGCCGAGGACCACCGGGTGATCGACGAGGTGCTCCTCGCGACCGACACGCTCGACCTGTCGACCCGGCGCGTGAGCGAGCTGTCGGGCGGGCAGCGTCAGCGCGTGTGGATCGCCATGGCCCTCGCCCAGGAGACCTCGCTGCTGCTGCTCGACGAGCCCACGACGTTCCTCGACATCGCGCACCAGATCGACGTCCTCGACACGTGCGCGCGCCTGCACGACGAGGGCCGCACGGTCGTCGCGGTCCTGCACGACCTCAACCTCGCCGTCCGGTACGCGACCCAGCTCGTCCTCATGAAGGACGGCGCGGTCGTGGCCCAGGGACGCCCCGCGGAGGTCCTGGACGCCGACGTCGTCCGGCACGTGTTCGGGATCCGCGCCCACGTCATGACCGACCTCGAGGGCTGGCCGCTCGTGGTCCCCGTCCGCTCCGACGTCCTGGCCAGGCGTCCGCCCGCGCGCACCGGCGCGCTCCGCGCCACCGGAGGAACCGCATGACGCACCCGACCCCGACACCCATCACGCGCGAGCAGGCCCTCGCGGACGTCGTCGACGTCCTGGGCGCGGGCGGCTCGGCCGCCCACGAGATCGGGCTCGACGACGACCTGACCGACCACGGGCTGGACTCGGTGCGGCTCATGGCCCTGCTCGAGCGCTGGCGCGCCGCGGGGCGGCCCGTCGAGTTCGCCCAGGTCGCGGTCGAGCCCACGCTGCGCGGCTGCCTGCGCGCGCTGGGCGTCGCCGCCTGAGGCGGGCCGCCCACCCTGCCCCCGCACCACGTCCGCACCACGGACGAACACCGCACGACCCCGCCAGACCCATCCCAAGGAGAACCCCAGCATGTCCAGCACCCGAACCCTCACCACCGCGCGTGGCACCCGGACCTCCCGCGCCACCGCCTGGCTGCTCGTCCCGGCCCTCGCCGCGGTCCTCGCCGTGGGCGGGTGCGCGGGCGGCACGTCGGTGGCCGACGAGCCGCCCGGGTCCTCGGCCGAGGCCGGCACCCGCACGGTCGAGACCGCGTTCGGGAAGGTCGACGTCCCCGCGGACCCGCAGCGCGTCGTCGCGCTCGAGGGCGGCACGGGGCCGCTCCTCGAGGCGGGCATCGTGCCCGTCGCGACCGCGGACGGCGACTACGCCGACTCGTACCTGCCCGAGGAGTTCGAGCAGGTCGCGGACCTGCCGATCGTCATGGGCGCGGACGGCTGGGACTACGAGAAGATCGCTTCGCTGAGGCCCGACCTCATCGTCGGGTTCGTGCGCGGCGGCAAGGAGGAAGAGCTCAGCGCCGAGAAGAAGGCCGACTTCGACAAGCTCTCCCAGATCGCCCCGACGGTCCTCATCCGTGCGACGGGCTCGGCGACCGTCAAGGACGCGTCGGTCGAGATCGCGTCGGCGCTCGGTGCCGGTAAGGAGGCCGAGGCGACCAAGGCCGAGTACGAGGCCCGCGTCGCGGAGATCAAGGAGACCTACGGCGACGTCATCGCCGCCAACACGTTCGCGGGGCTCGACTCGTTCGAGGAGATCACGGTCTACTCGCAGATCTCGTGGATCGGCGGCATCCTCACCGACATCGGTGCGCCGCTGCCGGAGGTCGTGGCCGAGGAGAAGACCGAGAACGGCGCGTTCCTGTCCTACGAGCAGCTCGGCCAGGTCGCGGACGCGACCGTCGTGCTGACCGAGCAGACGGTCGACGGCCAGCCCGGACCCGGCGCCGAGGAGCTCGCGGCCGCCTCGACCTACCAGTCGCTGCCGGCAGTGACCGCAGGGCACGCGTACGGCATCCGCTACTTCTTCGCGGACCGCTACAGCCTGGCGCTCGACGTCCTCGACCAGCTCGAGGTCGTGCTCAAGGACCTCCAGGGCTGATGACGACGTCCTCCGCCCCCGACCTCGCGCCCCTCGACGTGGCCCCCGCCGTGCTCGCCGTGCCCGCAGGCCTTCCGCTCACGACCGCGCAGCTCGGCGTGATCGGCGCGCAGCTCGTGCGTCCCGACACGTCCGCGTTCGCGGTGGGTGAGGTCGTCGAGATCACGGGCGAGCTCGACACGGGTGTGCTGGCCCTCGCGGTCGAGCTGGTGGTCGGGGAGACGGAGGCGTTGCGGACGGCGTTCGTGGTGTCCGACGACGTCGCGCAGGTCGTCCATCCGGCCGGCGGGCCAGCGCTCACGAGCGCGCGCGCGGACGCCGCGACGGGGGGCCTGCGGGTCCTGGACCTGTCGGGGGTGCCCGGCGCCCGGGAGCGCGCGGCCGCTCTCGTCGAGGCCGACCGCGCGCAGCCCTTCGCGCTCGACGTGCCGGCCCTGGCCCGCCAGGCGATCGTGCGCCTCGACGCCACGACCGTGTGGTGGTCCCTCGTGGTGCACCACGCGATCCTCGACGCGTACGGGATCACGCTCGTCGTGCGCCGCGTCGCGGAGGTCTTCACCGCGCTCACGTCGGGGCGTGAGGTGGGCCCGAGCCCGTTCGGGAAGGTCGCGGACGTCGTGGCCGAGGAGGCCCGGTACGCGGCGTCCCCCGAGCGGGAGCGGGACAGGGAGCACTGGGCCTCCCGGGTGGCTGACCTCGACGGCGGGCCGGGCAGCCTCAGCGAGGGGCCCGTGGGCACGGTCGGTCCGGACCCCGTCCCGGCCGACGCCGTGGTCCGCGTCGCGCACGACGCGGGCTGCGCCGTCGGGCCGCTCGAGGAGGTCGCCGCGCGCTCCGGTGCCGGCTGGCCCGACGTCGTCGCGGCCACCTTCGCGGTGCACCTCGCCCTCGTCGCGGGGCGCCGCCGCGTGGCCGTCGCGATGCCCGCGATGAACCGCATGCGGTCGGTCGCGGCGGTCGTGCCGACCATGCGCGTCAACGTCCTGCCGGTCGTGGTCGACGTCGCGCCCGGGCAGCGCGTCGACGAGCTCGTGACGCAGGTGCGCGACCGCGTGGGCGAGCTGCGCCGCCACGGGCGCTACCCCGCCGAGCAGATCGCGCGCGACGCGGGCTCGGCCGTGACCGCGGCAGAGCTCAACGTCAAGCTCTTCGACCACGACCTGCGCTTCGGGGCCGCCGTCGGCCGCCTGCGCAACGTGGCCGAGGGACCGGTCGACGACCTCGCGGTCTCGGTCCTGCGCGTCCCCGGGCCGGACGGCGACGAGCTGCGCCTGGCGGGCACCGCGCCCGCCCGGCTCTTCACCGCGCCCGACGTCGCCGCGCGCCTGCGCGAGCTGGCCCATCTCCTGGAGAGCGTGGGGCGGGCCGCGCCCGGCGCGCGCGTGGGGGCCCTCGGCCTCGCGCCCGCGGCGGACGAGGACGCGATCGTGACCGGCTCGACCGGCCCCGCACTGCCCGGGGACCCGCCGCCGACCGCCGGCGCGCTGTTCGACCAGGCCGTGGCCGCACGCGGCGACGCCGTGGCGCTCGTCGCGCGCGAGACCTCGACGTTCAGCGCGCTCGACGAGGCCGTCGCGCACCTCGCCGGACGCCTGGTCGCCGCCGGCGCCCGCTCCGACACGCTCGTCGCGATCGACCTGCCGCGCGGCACCGACTACGTCGTGACGCTGCTCGCGCTGCACCGCTGCGGGGCCGCCGCACTGCTGCTCGACGACCGGAACCCGCCCGCGCGACGCCTCGCCCTCGTCGACCGGCACGAGGCGCGGATCGTCGTCGCCGACGTCACGGCCGCCGCCCCGTCCCTCCACGGCGGCGACGGCTCCCTGTGGACGGGGCGCGTCGTCGTCGGGCCGCGCGGGGACGCGTCCGCCCACGGGGCCGCGCCGCTGTGGCACGCGCTCGACGTGCCCCGCGACGCGCTCGCCTACGTCCTGCACACCTCCGGCTCCACGGGCGAGCCCAAGGCTGTCGGGATCAGTCACGGCGCGCTCGCGCAGTTCCTCGCCCACCACCAGGAGCACGTCGTGCCGCGTGCGGGACGTCGCCCGGCCCCGGCGCAGCGCGTCGCGCAGACCATGCCGCTCGTGTTCGACGGCTCGTGGGACACCCTGCTCACGCTGCTGCTGGGGCACGAGCTGCACCTGCTCGACGTCGAGCAGTACCGCGACCCCGGGACCCTCGTGGACCTCGTCGTCGAGCGCGGCATCCACCGCATCGACCTCACGCCCACCGTCATGTCGGCCGTCGTCGAGGCCGGCCTGTTCGAGCGCGACCACGTGCTGCGGACCGTGTCCGTGGGCGGCGAAGCCTGCCCGCCCGCGCTGTGGACCACGCTGCGCGCGCAGCCGGGCCTCGACGTCCTCAACCTCTACGGACCCACCGAGTACACGGTCGACGCCGTAGGCGCGACGGGTGACGACGCGGACCGGCCCGTGATCGGGCGCCCGCTCAGCGCCACGGCCGCCCTGGTGCTCGACCAGCACCTGCGCCCCGTGCCCGACGGCGTGGTCGGCGAGCTCTACCTCGCCGGCCCCCAGCTCGCGCGCGGCTACCTGCACCGCCCCGACCTCACGGCCGAACGGTTCGTCGCGAACCCCTTCGGGGCGCCCGGGACGCGCATGTACCGGACGGGCGACCTCGCGCGCCGCGACGACGACGGCCTGCTGCACTACGTCGGCCGACGCGACCACCAGGTCAAGATCCGTGGGTTCCGCGTCGAGCCCGGCGAGACCGAGGCCGCGCTGCTCGCGCTGCCCGGCGTCGCTCAGGCGACCGTGCAGGCGCGCAGGTCCACGCTCGGGGCGCGCCTGGTCGCGTACGTCGTGGCCCCTGGGCTGGCAGGGGACGCGCTGCGCGCGGCGCTCGCGGACGCGCTGCCCGAGCACCTGGTGCCGTCGGTGGTCGTGGTGCTCGACGCGCTGCCGCTGACGACCAACGGCAAGCTCGACGTCGCGGCCCTCCCCGAGCCCGCGACTCTCCCGCCGAGGGCGACGGACCCGCCCGCCGACGGTGACGGGAGCCCCCGCCGAGGGCGACCGGACCTCCCGCCGAGGGCGACCGACGTGTCCCTCGCGTTCGCCTCGGCCCTCGACAGCGGCCCCGTCCCGCCCGACGCCGACTTCTTCGCGCTCGGCGGCGACAGCATCCGCGCGATCCACGTCGTGGCACGCCTGCGCGACCAGGGGTGGCGGTCGAGCGTGCAGGACGTGTTCGAGCAGCGCACCGTCGCGGGCGTCGCGGCCCGGCTGCGGCCCCTCGAACCGGTCGCGCCGCCCCCCGCCCAGCCCGCACGGACGGTGCACGCCGCGAGCGCCACCCCCTCGGACGCGGCAGCCCCGCTCCTCGACCTCGCACCCGGCGACCTCGACCGCCTCGGCGCACTCCTCGGCGACCGCCGACGCACACGGAAGGCACGACCATGAGCTCGACCGAGGCCATCGAGGCCGTCTGGCCCCTCACCGCGCTGCAGCGTGCGCTGACCGCGCACGCGGGGCTCACCGACGGGACGGACCCGTACGTGGGTCAGACCCTCGTCGAGCTGCGGGGCCCGCTCGACGGCCCCGCCCTCGAACGCAGCCTCGACGCGCTCCTCGTGGCCCACCCGAACCTGCGCGCGGGCTTCGCGGTCGACGACGACCTGGACCCGGTCCAGTTCGTCCCCAGCCAGGCCACGGCCGAGGTCGTCTGGTACGACGCGGACGTCCCGGGCTCCGCCGGGGCCGGCGCGGCGGGCGGTGCCGGTGCGGCTCGCGGAGCCGACCGGGCCTTGCAGGACGCGACACGTGCCGCGGCCGCGTCCGAGCGGTCGCTGCCGTTCGACCCGGCCGACCCGCCGCTCGTGCGGTTCGGGGTCGTGGTGCTGGGTGCCGCGCACCACGTGCTGGTCGTCACGAGCCACCACCTGGTGCTCGACGGCTGGTCCATGCCGTTGCTCGTGCGCGAGGTCGCGCGGCTCTACGGGGCCGAGCTCTCCGCCGAGGGCGACGCCCTCGCCCCCGCCCGAGGCCGGTTCGTCGACCACCTCGTGTGGTTGGGACGGCAGGACGCCGAGGCAGCACGTGCCCACTGGCGCGATGCCCTCGCCGACGTGGAACCCTCCGGGTGGCCCGTGGCCGCCGCGTGGACGACGACGGACCGAACCCCCGTGGACGCGTCCACGACCCACCGGACCCTCGACCCGACCACCGTCGAGGCGATCCGCGGGGGAGCCCGCGCCCAGGGGGTCACCTCGGCCACGCTCGTGCGCACCGCCTGGGGCCTGACCGTCGCGGCCCACGCCGGGTCGACCTGCGCGACCTTCGCCGTCCCGGTCGCCCTGCGCAGCCCCGAGGTCGCGCACGCCGACGAGATCGTCGGGATGCTCACCGAGTCGGTCGTGGCCCGGGTCGACGCCGACGCCGCCGCGACCCTCGGTGAGGCCGTCGCCGACCACGCCTGCCGGTGGAACGCCTCGTGGGACCACCAGCACGTCGGGCTGCGCGGCATCCAGACGGCGGCCGGGACCGAGACGCCCGTCGCGACGACGCTCGTGTCGTTCGAGCAGGCGCCCGGCGCAGGAGTGGTCGCGCCGACGGTCGTCGGCCTCGCCCCCGTGCACCTGCGCGTGCTCGCGACCCACGACGCCACCCACTTCCCCCTCGCGCTCGCGGTCGACGCCGGACCCGACACGTGGGACCTCGCGCTCGACGCGCACACGGCCGCCTTCACGACGTCGGCCGCCGACGCTCTCCTCGCGACGTTCGAGCGGATCCTGCTCGCGATCGCCACGAACCCGGGGGCACGGGTCGCGAGCCTCGACCTGGTCCCGCGGCGTGCCGACGCCGCGGGCACGGCGGGGACGGCCCCCGCGTCGGCCCGCCGCCCCGCCCTCGTGACCGAGGTCCTCGCCGGCTCGATCGCCCGTCACCCGGACGCGGGCGCGCTCGTCGTCGGGGACCGACGGTGGACGTTCGCCGAGCTCGACCTGGCGGTCACGCGCGCCGAGCGTCGCCTCACGGCGTGCGGGGCCCGGCCGGGCGACGCGCTCGCGATCGACCTGCCGCGCGACGAACGGATCGTGCACGTGATCCTCGCGGCCCTCCGCCGCGGCCTGGCCGTGACCCCCTTGCCGCACGGGGCCCCCGAGCGCCGGGCGCACGTCCTGCGGATCAGCGGCGCACGGCTCCTGTGGGACGAGGCCGGCCCGCGCCCCCTCGACGCCGCGCACGTTCCCGTGCCCGCCCGCAGCGCGGCGGACGTAGCCGGGGCGAGCGCCGCCGTCGGGCCCGAGCTGCCGCCCGCCCCCGACGACGCCACCCTGCGCGCGTGCGTCGGCAGCATCATCTTCACGTCGGGCTCGACGGGCGAGCCCAAGGGGGTGGCCGTGGGGCAGGACGCGCTCGCGCACCTGCTCGAGCGGCACCGCACCGAGCTCTACCCGCCGGGCGAGCGCCTGCGCATCGCGCACACCGCGGCGTTCTCGTTCGACGCGCACTACGACGCGTTCCTCGCGCTCGCCGCGGGGCACGAGCTGCACGTGCTCGACGAGGACGTGTTCCTCGACCCGGTCGCGCTGCGCGACTACGCGACCGAGCACGGACTCGACTACCTCGACCTCACGCCGACGGTCTGGGGTGCGCTGCTCGCGGGCGCCGAGTGGGCGCGCCTGCCGAGGATCTGCGTCGTGGGCGGCGAGGCGTTCGGACCGGCGCTGTGGACGCGGATGCGCGCGCTCGCGGCGCCCACGGGCGCGCGCGTCGTCAACCTGTACGGGCCGACCGAGGCGACCGTCGACGCCCTCGCGGCGGACGTCGCGGACACGGTCGAGCCGGTCGTCGGGCGGCCCGTGGGACGCACGCAGGCCGTGGTGCTCGACGCCGCGCTGCGCGAGGTCCCCGCAGGCACCGTGGGCGAGCTGTATCTCGCGGGGCCGCAGCTCGCCGAGGCGTACCTGGGGCGCGCCGGGCTGACCGCGAGCCGCTTCGTCGCCCGTCCCGGCGGGGACCCGGGGGAGCGCATGTACCGCACGGGCGACCTCGCGCGCCGCGCCGAGGACGGCACCCTGAGCCTGCTGGGGCGCAACGACGACCAGATCTCGCTGCACGGGTTCCGGATCGAGCCGGGCGAGGTGGAGCAGGCGCTCGTCGCGCTCGAGGGTGTGGCGGAGGCCGCGGTCGTGCTCGCCGAGCACCCGCGCTGGGGTGCTCGGCTGGTGGCGTACGTGACGGGAGCCGGGCTCGACCCGGACGTTCTGCGGGCCGCGGCGGCCGAGCGTCTCGCGCGGCACCTCGTCCCGACCGCGTTCGTCGTGCTCGACGCCCTTCCGCTGACGCGTCACGGCAAGCTCGACCGCCGTGCGCTGCCCGCGCCCGACTGGCACGGGTCGCGGACGTCCGGTGGTGGGACCGGCGGCCCCGCGCCCGCCGGGCGCCCCGCTGCCGAGCCGACGCCCCTGGAGGCCCAGGTCCACGCGGCCGCCGCGCGCGTCCTGGGCGGGGACGGTGTGGGCCTCGACGAGAGCTTCTTCGCCGCGGGCGGCGACAGCATCGACGCGCTCCAGCTCGTCGCCGCGCTGCGCCGCGAGCGGCTCGTCCTCTCGCCCGCGGACCTGTTCGCGGCGCGCACGCCGCGCGAGATGGCGCGGCGCGTCCGGCCCGACGACGCCGCGAGCGCGGGAGGGTCCGTCGCCTCGGGCGCCGGTGCGGGTGCGGGTGCGGGTGGCGCCGCCGACGTGCTCGTGGCACTGACCCGCGTGCAGTCGGCCGCGTTCGACGAGCACGTGCGCGCGGGGGTACCGGGCGCGACGCGCGTCGTCGACGTGCTGCCCCTGACCCCGACCCAGCTCGGCATGGTCGCCGAAGGCGCGCGCGACGCGGCCGACGCCTACCGCACCACGACCCGGTTCACCGTGACCGGGCTCGGCGACGACGGGACCGCGCGGGTCGCGGACGCCGTGCAGGCGCTCGTGCGCCGCCACCCGAACCTGCGCGGCGGGGTGCTCCAGCTCGACCTGCCCGCGCCGGTGTTCTTCGTGCCCGACGTCGTCGTGGTGCCGGTCTCCGCGCGCGACGCGCGGGGGCTCGACCGTGCGGCGCTGGCCGCACTGCTCGACGAGGTGGACCTGACCGAGCGTTCGCGGCTGGGCGACCTGTCGTCGGCACCGCTCGTGTCGGGCGCGGTCGTGCGGACGGGCGAGGACGTGCACGTGCTCGTCCTCGCGATGCACCACCTGCTGACCGACGGCTGGTCGGTGCCGCTCCTGGCGGCCGATCTGCGGAAGGCTCTCACGGCGGACGCTGCGTCGGACGCTGCGTCGGACGGGACGGCGGCCGCCCGGGCGGGCCGTGCGGAGACGGGCGAGCCGACCTTCCGTGACTACCTGGCGTGGCTGCGCGACGCGGAGTCCACCCGTGCTGAGGTCGAGGCCCTGTGGCGGGCGGAGCTCGACGGGTTCGAGGAGCCGTCGCTGCTGGGTGTGCTGCCCGCCCCCGCGCCGACGGCGACTGTCTCGCCCGCCGACGGTGACGCACGCGTCGTCACGACGCTCCCCACGGGAGGCGAAGGACTCCGGGAGGCTGCTCGTCGCGCCGAGGTCACGCCCGCGACCGTCGTCCAGACGGCATGGGGCCTCGTCGTCGCAGCACTGACGGGGCGGTCCGAGGCCGTCGTGGGCTCGACGGTCGCCGGACGCCCGACCGCCCTGGACGGAGCGGACCGCATCATCGGGATGTTCGTGAGCTCGTCGCCCGTCCGTGTCCCGGCGGGGACGCACCTCACCGCCGACGCGCTGCTCCAGGACGTCCAGGCGCGTCAGGCTCGGCTGCTCGACGCCCATCACGTGGGCCTGCCGTCGATCGCGCGGATCGCCGGTCATGCGCTGTTCGACTCCCTCGTGGTCGTCGAGAGCTACCCGCGCGGGACCGCTGCGGTCACCGTCGGCGGGCAAGGGCGTCACCCTCGGCCCGTCGACCGGCCCGTCGACGTCGTCCCCACCGGTGGTCACGACGCGACGCACTACCCCGTGACCGTCACGGTCCTGCCCTCCGCGGACGGTGGTCTCGCGATCGAGATCGAGGAGCGTCCCGGCACGCTCGACCCGGCCGTGAGCGCCGTCCTTCCGGCAGCGCTCACCGCAGCGGTCGAGCACCTGGCCCGCGGCGGCACCCTCCCGAGCGCCCACGCCCTCGTCGGCGAGGTGCGGGTCCCGCGGCCGGCCCCCGCCGAGGCCCGCGCCGGGTCGCGTCCCGCGCCCCGGGCCGAGCCCCGCACCGACGCCCAGGGGGCCGCGAGCGCGCGGGTGAGCACCGCCGTCGGGCCGGGCGACCCCCTGGCGGACGAGCGCACCGAGCGTGTCCGTGCCGAGATCGCCCGCGTCCTGGGCCTCGACGTCGGACCGGCGACCGACTTCTTCGCCGCGGGCGGCGACAGCATCAGCGCGATGCAGCTCGTCGGGGCGCTGCGTGGTCGGGGGCTGGTCGTGACGGTCGGGGCGGTCTTCGCGGGCCGCGACGCGGCGGGGATCGCTGGCGCAGCGACCGAGGTCGCACCCGCGCCCGCGCGACCGACGGCCCGCACCGCAGCGGTCACCGAGTCGGGCGACCTGCCTCTCACCCCCGCGCTCGCGTGGCTCCTGGAGACCGGGGGCGATCACGGCGGGCTCGTCCAGGTGCGTGTCCTGCGGACTCCTCCAGACCTCACCGAGGGCGTGCTGCGGGCGGCGCTCGCGGCCCTGGTGGAGGCCCACGGCGCACTGCGACTCGTGGTGCACGACGGCGCCGCGCACGTCCTCGACGCGGCCGCGCCTACCGTCGTGGCCGGGACGGGCGACGTGCTGCGCGTGACCGACGACGGGCTCGACGAGGCGCTGCGCGGCGCAGCGGCCGAGATCGACCCGGCGACGGGCCGCGTGCTCCGCGCGGTCTGGGACCGGGGGGCGCGCGAGCTCGCGCTCGTGGCGCACCACGTCGCGGTCGACGCGGTGTCGTGGCGCATCCTCGTGGACGACCTGCGGACGCTCGCGGCGTGCGGCGTCCTTCCTCCCTCGTCGGCGAGCCTGCGCGCCGCGGCGACGGCCATGCACCACGAGGCCGCGGACCGTGCGGGCGAGCTGCCCGCGTGGGTCGACGTGCACTCGGGCGAGGCCGTCTCGCTGACGGCTCGACCGCTCGACCGGGCGCGCGACACGGTGTCCAGCGCTCGTGAGGTCGTCGTGCGTCTCGGTGCGGACGACACCCGGCTCCTGCTCGGCCTGGCCCCCGAGCACCGTACGGACCACGTGCTGCTCGCGGCGCTGTCGCTCGCGGCGGCGGACGTGTCGGCTGTCGACGCGGCAGCCGCCGACGCGGCGGCGGGTTCGGCGCGAGGCGGCCGGGACCTCGTGGTCGAGACCGAGGGGCACGGGCGACGCCTCGACGGCGAGGGCCCGGACCTGTCGCGCACGCTCGGCTGGTTCACGACGACCTGGCCGCTGCGCCTGCACGCCGCGCCGGGCGTCACGCCGACCGCGCACCTGCGGGCCACGGCCCGTCAGGCCGCGGCGATCCCGGGAGACGGGCGGGCGTACGGCCTGCTGCGACACCTGGCGCCGGGCACGTCGGCGGCGTTGCGCGACGCGGCGGCGGCCTGCCCGCCGCAGGTCCTCGTGAACTACCTGGGGCGTGAGACGGAGAGCGCCGACGACTGGGGCGGTGCGGCCGACGCCGCGCACGTCGAGTCCGCGCTCGACCTGCACGCCGACCTGCCGCTGTCGCACCCGGTAGAGCTCAACGCGTACGTGGCCGACGGCGCTGACGGGCCCGAGCTCGTGGCGCGCTGGCTCCTGGCCCCCGCGGTGTCCGGGCGCGGTGCGGCGTCACCGTCGGCGGGCACGCCGGTCACCGTCGGCGAGAGCGCAGGCCCGGTGGGCGAGGTGCTGGTCGAGGCGTGGCTCGGGCGGCTGCGCGGGCTCGTCCGCGGTGCCGCCACCGAGGCCGACCCCGCAGAGGGCGCGGCGACGACGCTCCCGACGGGGGCTCCCTGGCCGCTCACGCCCGTGCAGCGCGGCATGGTCCTGCACGCCCTCGATGCACCGGTCGACCGGTACACGAGCGCGATCGACGTGGGCCTCGACGGCCCGCTCGACGTCGCCGCGCTGCGCGTCGCCGCGGCCGACGTCCTCGCGGCCCACCCGCAGCTCCGCCTCGCGGTCGCGGCCCGCGGCCCGCAGGACGTGGGCCTGGTCGTCACGGACGTCACCGAGGTCCCGCTGCGCGAGGTCACGCTGCCCGACGACGTCGCTCACCCCGACGCCGTGCGCCGCGCGCTCGACGAGATCGTGGCCGACGAGCTCGACCGGCCCTTCGACCTCGCGCGCCCGCCGCTGCTGCGGCTCGTCGTCGTCCGGGTCGGTTCCCACGAGGGTGCCCGGCACCGGCTCGTCGTGACCAACCACCACGTGCTGCTCGACGGCTGGTCGGTGCCGTTCCTCGTCGACCTCCTGCTGGGGGCGTACGTGCGGCGCGTCGGTGCACCCGCGGGAGCGACGCCGTCGGGCAGCGGACCGACGACGCGCCCGACCGGGCTCGTCCCGCCCACGCCGAGCACCGCGTGGCAGCTCTCGCGGCGCCTCGCGCGGCGCGACGCCGGCGCGGTCGCGGTGTGGCGAGACGCCCTCGCCGGGGCACGGCCCGTCCGGGTGGCCGAGCCCGAGGACACGGGCGAGCGGCCGGCCGTGCTGCACGCGGCCCCCGAGGGCCTGGGCGCGCGGCTCGTCGCCGCCGCACGCGCCGCGCAGGTCACGACGGCCGACGTCGTGACCTCGGCCTGGGGGCTCGTGCTCGCGGCCCTCACGGGGGAGCGCGACGTCCTCACGGGGACGACCGTCGCCGGGCGGCCCGCGGAGATCGAGGGCGCGCACGAGGTGCTCGGGATGTTCGTCAACACGGTGCCCGTGCGGATCGCGGTCGGGGGGCCGGAGGACAGCACGACCGGGACCCTCGCGGACCTGGTCCGCTCGGTCCACGAGCGGCAGGCGCGCCTGCGCGACGTCGACCACGTCGCGCTCGCGGACGTGCAGCGCGCGCTCGCGGTCGGCGAGCTGTTCGACACGCTGCTCGTGGTCGAGAACTACCCGCGCGACGCCGACGCCCAGCCGGGCGCCGGGGTCGGGCTGCGGATCACCGACGTCCAGGGCGACGACCGCACGCAGTACCCGCTCGCGCTGACCGTCGACGCGTCCGAGGGGCTGGTCGTGCAGCTCGACCACCTGGCGTCGGTGCCCGCCGAGCGGGCGGGCGCGGCGCTCGCGGCCGTCGTCGAGGTGCTCGGGCTGCTGGCCGACGCCCCGTCGACGCCGGTCGAGGACGTGCTGGCCGGGCTCGCGGAGCGGTACCCGGCGTTGCGCGAGCGCGCGTCGGCGGGGCCGCTCGGGGCCGGGGGCTGCACGGTGGACACGCCGGAGGGCGCGCCCGTCGCCCCACCGGTCCTCGTCGTGCGCGAGATCTTCGCCGAGGCCCTGGGCGTGCGGCGGGTGGCCGACGACGACAACTTCTTCGCGCTGGGCGGCGACTCGATCGTCGCGATGAAGGTCACGACGATGCTCCGCGCGCGGGGCTGGACGGTCGACCCGCGGTCGGTGTTCGCGGCGCCGACCCCGGCCGCGCTCGCGCTGCGGGCCCGCCCCGCCGCCGTCCCCACCGCCGACGTGTCAGGACCAGCGAGCCCTCGGGACCTCGCTGGTCCTGACGGCTCCCCGCACGTCTCCCCGCTCCTCGCGCTGTCCGCGGGCGAGCTCGGCGACCTCGACGACCTGATGAGGAACCTGACATGACCACGACCGACGAGCGCACGGCCTCCGCTCCCACGATCGCCGAGGTGCTGCCCCTGGCCCCGCTCCAGGAGGGCCTGCTCTTCCACGCCGTCTCGGAGGACACGGGCCTCGACGTCTACACGATGCAGTCGACGTACCGGTTCCCGGGCGGTGTCGACGAGCACGCGATGCGGCGCGCGTGCGAGTCGCTGCTGCGGCGCCACGCGGTCCTGCGAGCGGGCTTCGCGCACGAGCGCTTTGCGCGCCCGGTGCAGTTCGTGCCGACCGCGGTCACGGTCCCGTGGCGTGTCCAGGACCTCTCCGACCTCGGGGTCGCCGCGCGCGCCGACGCCCTCGACCGGCTCCAGTACGACGAGCGCCAGCGCCGCTTCACGATGGACCGCCCGCCGCTCGTCCGCTTCGTGCTCGTGCGGCTCGGCGAGCAGGGGGCCGCGCTCGTCGTGACGAACCATCACATCCTGCTCGACGGCTGGTCCGACGCGCTGCTCGTGACCGAGCTCCTGCGGCACTACGCCGCGGGCGGTGAGGACACGAGCCTGCCGCCCGCCCCGCAGTTCCGCGACTACCTCGCGTGGGTCGCGGCGCAGGACGACGACGCGGCGGCGGGCGCGTGGGACGTCTCGTTGTCGGGCCTCGCGGAGGGGACGCTCGTCGCGCCGCCGGACCCGCGCCGTCGGGCGTCGATGCCCGACGTCGTCGAACGGGACCTCGACCCGACCCTCTCCCTCGCCGTGCTCGCCCTCGCGCGCACGTGCGCGGTGTCGGTCAGCACGGTCTACTCGGCCGCGTGGGCGCTCGCGCTGCGCTCGGTCACGGGGCGCGACGACATCGTGTTCGGCAGCACCGTCTCGGGTCGCCCGCCTGCGCTCGCGGGGGTCGAGGACATGGTCGGGCTGTTCCTCAACACCGTGCCCGTGCGCCTCGCGACGCGCCCCGGCGAGCCGTTCCGCGACCTGGTGCGCCGCTTCCAGTCCGAGCAGGCCGAGCTCATGGACCACCACCACGTGAGCCTGGGCGAGCTCCAGCGCCGGGCGGGCGTCGGGACGCTGTTCGACACGCTCTACGTCATGCGCAACACGCCCGAGGACGACGCCGAGCTCGACCGCCTCAGCGCGTCCGTGGGCCTCGAGGACGTCGAGGGCGGCGACGCCACGCACTACCCGCTGACGTTCGTGGTGCACCCCGGGCAGCCGTACCGGCTGATCCTGTCGCACCGTTCCGACGTCGTGGACGCCACCCGGGCGAGCGCCCTGCTCGACCAGGTCGAGGCGGTCCTGCGCCGCGCGGTGGGGGAGCCGGGCTCACCGGTCGCCCGGGTCGCCGCGGTGCCCGACGACGTCGCGCCCCTCCTCCTGTCACGCGGGGTCCGCGCAGCGCAGGACGTGGGCGACGACTCGCTCCTCGACCTGCTCGACCGGGCCGTCGCGGCCCACCCGCGGCGCACCGCGCTGGTCCACGGCACCGACTCGGTGACGTTCGCCGCTCTGGGGTCGCGAGTCGACGTGCTCGCGCGCGCCCTGGTCGCGGCCGGTACCGGGCCGGAGGACGTCGTGGCGCTCGCGGTGCCGCGCGGGATCGACTTCGTCGTCGCGCTCTTCGCGACGCTGCGGGCCGGGGCGGCGTACGTGCCGCTCGACGCCGCGCACCCGGCCGAGAGGCTGTGCGCGATCGTCGAGGCGGCCGGTGCCCGCGCCGTGGTGCTGGACGAGTCGTTCGGTGGGCTCGTGGGGCCGGCGCTCGCGGGCCGCGCGGTCGTGCCGACGGTGACGCACACGTCCCCCGAGGGTGACGCGACCCCGGCCCGCGGTGACGACCCGTGGCCCGCCTACCGCCACGACCGCCTCGCGTACGTCATGTACACGTCCGGCTCGACGGGAGCGCCCAAGGGGGTGGCGATCGAGCACGGCGGGCTGGTCAACATGCTGCGCAACCACCGGGCGGAGATCTTCGAGCCGCTCGTCGCCTCCCGCCCGGCCGCGCTCCGCGAAGAGCCGGTCCGGGTCGCGCACACGGTGTCGTTCGCGTTCGACATGTCGTGGGAGGAGCTGCTGTGGCTCGTCGACGGCCACGAGGTGCACCTGCTCGACGAGGCCGTGCGACGCGACCCGCACGCCATGGCGACGTACTGCGCCGCGGAGCGGATCGACGTCGTCAACGTGACGCCCTCGGTGTGCTCGGCGCTCCTCGCGGAGGGGCTGCTCGACGAGGGTCGGTACCGCCCGAGCCTCGTGCTGCTGGGAGGCGAGGCGGTGGGCGCGGAGGTGTGGGACGCGATCGTCGCCACCCCGGGGACGCGCGGCTACAACCTGTACGGCCCCACCGAGTACACGATCAACACGCTCGGCGGTGGCACGGACGAGAGCCGGCGCCCGACCGTCGGGCGTCCCATCGCCAACACGTCGGTGTACGTCCTGGACTCGGGGCTCGCGCCCGTGCCGGACGGCACGCCGGGCGAGCTGTACGTGAGCGGGATCGGGCTGGCCCGCGGGTACCACGGGGAACCGGGTCTGAGCGCCGAGCGGTTCGTCGCGGACCCCTTCGGTACGCCGGGCGCGCGCATGTACCGCACGGGCGACGTGGTGCGCCGCAGGCCCGACGGCCAGCTCGACTTCCTGGGCCGCAGCGACGGCCAGGTCAAGATCCGCGGCTACCGCGTCGAGCCGGGGGAGTCGCAGGCCGTGCTGGCACGCGACCCGCGCGTCGCGCAGTGCGCGGTGGTCGCGCGCCGGGGCGCCGGAGGCGGGCACGTCCTCGTGGGCTACGTGGTGCTCGCCGCCGGTGCCGGGACCTCCGCCGGTGACACGATCCTGGCGGACGTCCTGCGGACCGTGCGCCGAACGGTTCCCGACCACCTGGTCCCCTCGGCCCTCGTCCCGCTCGACGAGCTGCCGCTGACGCCGCACGCCAAGCTCGACGTCCGGCGCCTGCCCGCTCCCGAACTCACGCGCGAGGGCGGGCGCGAGCCCCGGACCGACCTCGAGCGCGAGCTGTGCGCGATCTTCGCCGAGGTCCTGGGTGTGACGACCTTCGGCGCCGACGACGACTTCTACGCCGCGGGGGGCCACTCGCTCCTGGCGATGCGTGCGGTCTCGATGGTCCGCACACGACTGGGGCGCCCGCTCAGCGTCGGCGTCCTCGTCACCGCCCCGACGGTCGAGGCGATCGTCGCGCACTGGGACGCCCCGGAGACCGACCCGTTCGCCGGCACGCTCACGCTGCGCGCCCCCTCGCCCGGCAGCGAGGCGGCCCCGCTCTTCTGCCTCGCCCCGGCGGGCGGCCTCGGGTGGTCCTTCGCCTCGCTCGTCCCGCACGTCCCGGCCGGGACGGCGGTGCACGCGCTCCAGTCGCCGCGTCTCGCCGGGCCCGACGGTGCCCCCTCCTCGCTCGTCGACCTCGCCGAGCAGACGGTCCGGGCGGTGCGCGAGGTGGCGCCGCGCGGGCCTTACCACCTGCTCGGCTACTCGTTCGGTGCCCACCTGGCTCACCTCGTGGCGACCCGCCTGCAGGAGGCCGGGGACGTGGTCGAGAGCCTGACGATGCTCGACGCCGAGGCCGTCGGGCCGGGGGTGGGCGGCGCCGTCGGGCCGGACGGGGACCCTCGGCCGGGGAGCTCGTCGCCGTCGGCGGGGGACGCCGAGGTCGACGCCCTGCGGTCGCTGCTCGCCGCGGGCGGCGCCGACCCCGACCTGTTCTCCGCGCCCACGCGAGACGACGTCCTCGACGTCCTGGCCGACGCGCCCGGCGCGTGGGGCGACCTCGACGAGGACGGGCTCGCCGCCGTCGTCGACACGTACCTGTACTCGTGCGACCTCATGGTCCAGGCCCGCTACACGCCGTTCCGCGGAGACCTGCTGCTGTTCACGGCGCAGGAGGGTGCCGACCGCCACGACCTCACGGCCCAGCGCGACGCCTGGGCCCCGCACGTGACCGGCACCGTGACCCAGCACGCGGTCCTCGCGGGCCACCACGACATGGTGTCGCCCGCGGCGATCGGCCAGCTCGGCCCGGTCCTCGCCCGCCACCTCACCCAGGCCCCTGCGGCCACCCGACCCAGCACCGACGAGAGGCACTGACCCATGAACCCCTTCGACGACTCCGAGGGCACCTTCCTGGTGCTCGTCAACGACGAGCAGCAGCACTCCCTGTGGCCCGAGTTCGCGGCCGTGCCGCCCGGGTGGGACGTCGTGCTGGGAGCGTCGACGCGGGCGGTCGCGCTCGCGTACGTCGACGCGCACTGGACGGACCTGCGCCCCGCGAGCCTGCGTCGCGCGCTCGACGCCTCCGCTCCCTCGGGGCCCCGGACCTCGACGACGGCGACGTGAGCGCCCCGGCCTTCCTCTCCGCGCTCGCCCTGGACCTGACCCCGCTGCGCGCGAGCCGTAGCTTCCGCCTGCTCTTCGCCGGGCGCGTCGTGTCCCTGCTGGGGCTCGGCATGCTCGCCGTGGCGCTGCCTGTGCAGGTCTACGCCCTCACGGGTACGTCCCTGCACGTCGCGGGCGTCAACACGACCCTGGGCGTCGCGGCGTTCGCGGGGACCCTCGTCGCGGGCGTCGTCGCCGACCGCACGGACCGGCGGCGCGTCGTCCTGTGGTCGCGCTCGGCCGCGATCGTGGGCTTCGCCGCGCTCCTCGTGAACTCGCTCGCGGAGTCGCCCTCGCTCACGGCGATCTACGTCGTCGCGGCGTGGGACGGCCTGGCGGGCGGCTTCAGCGTGGTCGCGCTCGCGGCCGCGGTGCCGTCGCTCGTGCCGCGCGGCCAGCTTCCCGCGGTCGCGGCGCTCCAGGCGATCTCGCTCGACCTGGGCGCGGTGGTGTCCCCGCTCGTCGCGGGGATCGCGATCGCGCACGGCGGGTCGAGCCTCGTGTTCGGGGTCGTGGTCGTGGCGAGCGTCGTGAGCCTGGGCTTCCTGGTGCGCCTCCCGTCCTTGCCGCCGGGCGAGGTAGAGCCCGGCGTGCCCGGCGTGCCCGGCGGCCGAGCGCCGCGCCCGTGGGACGACCTGGTCGAGGGGCTGCGCTTCGTCGCGACCGACCGCGTGATCGGCGGCATCATCCTGCTGGGCTTCGTCCAGATCCTGTTCGCGTCCCCGCACGTCCTGATCCCCGAGCTGGTCGACAAGCAGCTCGGCGCCGGGCCGGAGGTCGTGGGGCTGCTCTTCAGCGCGCCGGCCGTCGGCGCGCTCGTCGCGACGCTCACGAGCGGGTGGACCGGGCGCGTCCGGCGCACGGGCCGCGTCCTGCTGATCGTGTTCGCGGCCTCGGGTGCCGGGGTCGCGATGCTCGGCCTGTCGCAGTCGGTCGTGCTCGCGGTCGTCGCCATGACCCTGGTCGGCGCGGGCGACGTCCTGGGCGAGATCCTGCGGTTCACGCTGCTCTACGAGCGCACACCCGACCACCTGCGGGGCCGCGTGAGCGCGCTGTGGACCGCGCAGGGCACCGCGGGCGACGCGCTCGGCGGCCCGCTGCTGACCCTCGTCGCACGGGCCCTCGGCGCGGGCGGTGCGATCGCCGTGGGCGGGGCGCTCGCGGCCGTCGCCACGGGCCTCGTCGCGCTCGCGGTCCCCGGGCTGCGCCGCGCGGTCACCGAGCCCGACCCGGTCCTCGACCACCCCGAACCTTCCCCCCAGCCTGTCGACGCGATCGTCGGCACCACCCGAGGAGAGAACGCATGACCAGCACCACGACCAGGCTCGACACGACCGAGCAGGCCACGGCGGACCCCGTCGAGCAGGTGACCCTCCTGACCCACCCGCTCCGCCCCCGGCTGCTGACGGTCTCGGCCGTCGAGCAGATCGCGGCACGCATGGTCCGGGTCCGCCTCACGGGCGAGGACCTCGCGGACTTCGTGACCGCGGCCCCCGAGGACCACGTCAAGATCTTCCTGCCGACCGAGCCCGGCGGCACCCCAGAGATGCCGCAGGTGGTCGACGACCGCTGGGTCGGCGGCCGCCACCTCACGAGCCGCGACTACACGGTGCGCTCCTTCGACCGGGAGGGTCGCACGCTCGACATCGACCTCGTGGTGCACGAGCACGGGATCGCCGGGAGGTGGGCGGGGCGGGCCCAGGTCGGCGACCTGGTCGGTGTCCTCGGCCCGCGCGGCTCGTTCCTGGTGAACGACGTGTTCGACTGGTACGTCTTCGCGATCGACGAGACGGCCCTGCCCGCGGCTGCGCGCTGGCTCGAAGAGCTGCGCCCCGAGGTTCCCGTCACGGTCTTCGTCGAGGTCCAGGACGAGGGCGACGTGCTGCCGCTCGCGTCGGCCGCGGCCGTCGACGTCACGTGGCTCTTCCGCGAGGACCGCGCACCGGGCACGACGGCGCTGCTCGCCGACGCGGTGCGCGGCACCGAGCTGCCGCCCGGCAACGGGTTCGTGTGGGTCGCGGGGGAGTCGCTCTCGATCAAGCCGCTGCGCCGCTACCTCAAGAACGAGGTGGGGCTGGGCCGCGACAACTTCGACGTCGACGGGTACTGGCGCAAGGGCGTCGCGGACCACGACCACCACGACGACGACACCGACGAGACCGGCCCCGCGTCCGAGGCCGACGAGTCCCCTCGTGACTGACGTGGCGAATCCCGCACCGCGCCGCGACCACCCGGCGCTGCGCGTCCTGGCCTCGCCCCCGGGGGCGACGTGGCGCGTCGTGGTGTGCCCGCACGCGGGCGGTGCCGCGAGCTACTACCGGCGGCTCGTCCTCACCCTCGACCGGGTGGTCGGCGGGGACCCTGGGAGCCCCAGGGGGTCGTCGGCGCCGTTCGCCTCGGCCCCCGAGGTCGTCGCCGTGCAGTACCCGGGCCGCGAGACCCGGTTCGCAGAGCCTCCCGTGCAGACCATGACCGACCTCCTCGCGGACGTCGCAGGTCCCGTGCGGGCGCTCCTCGCCGACGACGTCCCCACGGTCCTGCTCGGGCACAGCCTCGGAGCGTCGGTCGCCGTACGCGTCGCGGCCGGCCTCGGGCCGGGGCGGGCCCCGGACCTGCTCGTGGTCTCGGGTCGCGCGGCACGTGCCGACCTGGCGCGGTCCGGTGGCCGGGACGGGGACGGGAGCGACGTCGTCGGGCCGGGGACGCTCACGGCACGCGACGACTCCGCGCTGCGGGCGTGGATCACCGCGCTGGGCGGCACGCCGCCCGAGCTGCTCGCCGACGCCGAGTTCTTCGCGCTGCACGCGCGGGTCCTGCGCGCGGACCTCGCGGTCCACGACTCGCTCGGGACCGCCGGGGCGGGGGAACCCGTGGAGATCACGGTGCCGCTCCTGCTGCTCGCCGGGTCCGACGACGTCGCGTCGCCCCCCGAGGCCGTCGCGCCGTGGGCGGAGCGCGCCCGGGCGGGCGTCCGACGGCGGGTCGTCGAGGGCGGGCACTTCTTCGTGGGCGACCGCGCCCCGGAGGTCGTCGAGGCGCTGCGGGTCGCGCTGACGGCCGTCGCGGCGGGCACGTACGCCGACCAGGTCGCACGTCCCACCGCCGAGGAACGGTGGGTGTGGTCGCGCGAGATCGTCGCCGCGGACCTGCGGCGGCTCGAGGGCGTCACGGCAGGAACGGCGTCGTGAGCGGCACGGACACCCCGGCCGTCGCGGTCCGCACGGTGCGACGGCTTGGGAGCCGGGTGCCCCTGGGGGGTGCCGCGCTCGCGCTCGCGCTGCTGGTCGCGGTGGCCGCGAGCATCGCGTTCGGGTCGCAGCCCGTGCCGTTGCTCGACGTGCTCGCGGTGCTGCGCGAGCCGGGCACGAGCGAGGCCTCGGCCGTCGTGTGGGACATGCGCGTGCCGCGCACGATCCTGGGGCTGCTCGTCGGGGTCGCGCTCGGCGTGGCCGGTGCGCTCACGCAGGCGCACACCCGCAACCCGCTGGCCGACCCCGGGCTGCTCGGGGTGACGTCGGGCGCGGCGTGCGCCGTGGTGCTCGCGATCCACGCGGGTGTCACGAGCCCGTCGGGGGCAGTCGGCTTCGCGCTCGTCGGCGCGCTGTGCGCCGGGGGGATCGTCGTGGTGCTCTCGCAGCGCATCCGCCTGCTCGCGCCGGGCGTCACGCTCGTCCTGACGGGGTCGGTCGTCACGGCGCTGCTCGCGTCGATCACGTCGGGCGTCCTGCTGCTCGACCGCACGACCATGGACGTCTTCCGGTTCTGGAGCATCGGGTCGCTCGTGGGCCGCGGGCCCGAGGTCATCTGGACCGTCGCCCCGTTCCTCCTGCTCGGGCTGCTGCTCGCGGTCGTCAACGCGCCGGCCCTCGGGGCGCTCGAGATGGGCGACCAGCTCGGTGTGGCCCTCGGACGGCACGTCGTGCGAGACCGGGCCGTAGGGCTGCTGGCCGTCACGCTGCTGGCCGGGGCCGCGACGGCCGCGTGCGGGTCGATCGCGTTCGTCGGCCTCGCGGCCGCGCACGCCGCGACGCGGCTCGGCCTCGGGGGACCCGCGTGGCGCGTCCCGGTCGCCGGGCTGTGCGGGGCCGTCCTGGTCCTGGGAGCCGACGTCGTCGGGCGCCTCGCCCCCGCGACCTCGGAGATCCAGGTCGGCATCGTCATCGCGCTCGTCGGTGCGCCGTTGTTCGTCGTCCTCGCCCGTGGCTACCTGGGAGACCGATCGTGACCACCACCCTGCCGGGGAACGCCCCGGGGAGCAGGCCGACCGACGAGCCGACAGAACCGGGCCGGGGAGGCCACCGGCCCGGCACCGACGACCCGGCCCCCACGGGACGGCGCCTCACGCTCCGACGCGCCCTCCGGCCGCTGCGCCGCCACCCTGGCAGCCGTCGACAGGTGCTGGTCGGGGCAGGGCTCGTGGTCCTGCTGCTCGTCCTGCTCGTCGCGTCGATCATGGTCGGCGAGTACGTGCTGCCCGCGGGGGACGTGGTGCGGACCCTGCTCGGCGCCGGGGACCCGGCCGACAGGTTCGTGATCCTGGGCCTGCGTGCGCCACGGGCCGCGACCGCGATCGTCGTGGGCTTCGCGCTGGGCGCGGCCGGGGCGATCACGCAGTCCGTGGCCCGCAACCCGCTCGCGAGCCCCGACATCCTGGGGGTCACGGCGGGTGCGACGGCCGCAGCCGTCGCGGCGATCGTGCTGGCGGGCACCGGGACCGTGAGCGGCCTCCTCGTCACGGCCGGTCTGCCGGTCGTCGCGGTCGTCGGAGGGTTCGTCGCGACGTCTCTCGTGTGCCTGCTCGCGTGGCGCGGCGGGATCGAGGGGTACCGTCTGGTGCTCGTCGGGCTCGGGGTCAACGCCGGGGCGTCGGCGATCACGTCGTGGATGCTGGTGCGCGCCGAGCTGCCCGACCTCAACGCGGCCCTCATCTGGATGACCGGGAGCCTCAACCGCGCGAGCTTCGAGGTCGTGGGGCCCGTCGCGGCGGTCGTCGCGGTCACCGTCGTGGTCAGCGCGCTCTCGACCCGGTGGCTCGCGATCCTGCGCTTCGACTCGCGCGTGATCGTGGGGCTGGGCGTCCGGCGCGCGGCGGCTCAGCTGCTCCAGATCGCCCTGGCCGTGGTCCTGGCGGCTGCGGCGACGGCGGCGGCCGGGCCCGTCCCGTTCGTCGCGTTCGTCGCGCCCCAGATCGCGTGGCGGGCGCTCGCGGCACAGGGACCGCCGCCTCTCGGTGCAGGGCTCGTGGGGGCGTGCGTGGTGCTCGCTGCGGATCTCGGAGCACGTTCGCTGCCCGTGGACCTGCCGGTGGGGGTCGTGACCTCGGCGATCGGTGCGCCGTTCCTGCTGTGGCTGCTCGTGCGCGAGAGCAAGGAGCGCTGAGCGCTGAGCGCAGGGTTCAGGGCAGGTCGAGCACGGTCCGCGCGGTGACGCCGTGCCGGGCGAGGAGCGTGGCCCCGTCGGCCACCCGGACGCTCCCGAGCGCGGCGGGGCCACGCTCCGAGCGGAGCGCGACGGCGGCGAGGTAGGTCGCGCCCTCGCCGGCGCCTGCGCCCCGGTCCGCACCCGCACCTGCGCCCCGGTCCCCGTCCGCCGACGGTGACGCTCCCGACCGCCGAGGGTGACGCTCCCGACCGCCGAGGGTGACGTCCTGGTCTGCCGAGGGGGACGGCCTCGCCACCGGGAGCTCGAGGTCCTGCACGACGAGAAGGCCGGGAGCGGGGAGAAGCCCTCCGCTGCACACGACTCCGGCCGGCCGGTCCGCGGGGGACAGGAGGAGGTCGTCGCGCGGTGCGAGGAGCCCTGTGCCGACCGCCTTGAGGACGGCCTCGCGGCGGACCCAGGACCGGGTGAACGACTCGGCGTCCCATCCGTGGGCCGGGCGCTCGCCCGGGGGGACGGCGTCGAGCAGCTCGGTGAGGTGGGCGCGCGCAGGGGCCGTGGACTCGACGTCCACGCCGACGTCCACCCCCGCCCCGACGTCCCGCCCGGCCCCCGGAACCGCCGTGGCAGCGGTCCCGGGCAGAGACGGCCCCGCCGCCGGATCGACGACGGCGACGAGCACCCAGGATCCGGCGTGCGCGATCGAGAACGACGGCCCTGGGTCGACGTACGGTCGGCCGGGCGTCGCGCCCTTGCGCGCCCCGAGCCGGATGTCGACGTCCTCGGGAGCCCGGTGGAGTCGCTCCCCGAGGACGGCCCGGATCAGGAGCCGTCCCGTGACGAACCGGTCGCGATCGACCGCCCGGCGGAACCTCGACGCCTTGGACGCCTCGTCGGCCGACAGCCAGGCCTCCTGGCCCGGCAGGCTCGAGGTCGGAGGGGCGCACCAGACCGTGACGCTCGCGGTGAGGTGGGACGTCGGCAGACCTGGCACCCCAGGTCGTCGGGGCGGGGTCACCCGACCCTGCCCACGGAGTCCTCGGAGAGGCGGAGCAGCGCACCGTGGTAGCCGATCAGGCCCTGGCCCGGCGATTCCTCGAGAGTCCACAGCACGTCACCCGTCGCCAGGTCGTGTCCCGAGGTCCGGGGCGCCCCGTCGGAACCGTGGGCGACGACGACCAGCTGGGACCCGTCGGTCGCGACACCGAACGGGTAGATCGAGTCCTCTCCGGGTACGGTCCACAGCCTGCGGCCCGTGCTCGGGTCGAGCGCGGTCAGGCCGTTCGCGCCGTCGTCGACGACGATGACGGCGTTCGTGTGCACGTACATCCTGCTCGCGTACGCCGAGACGTCCCAGAGCTCCTTGCCCTCGGGCGTGAAGGCCGCCAGGCCGCCCAGGACGTCGACGAAGACCGTGCTCTCACCTGTCCCGTCGGTCGTGGACGGGCGAAGGATCTGCCCGGTGACGTCCCACGCCGGGGAGCCCGTTCGGTCCAGCACGGTCGTGTGCGTGGTCGTCTGGTCGAACCTGTTCACGGCTGTCGCCGTCAACGGCTCGACCTGGTCTTCCGGGGCTGCCGGGTCGTCCAGGCGGGCACCGCCGGCGTCGAACGAGGCACTGATACCGCAGCCGTCGACCTGGACGACGTAGCCGGTCGTCCAGGTGGTCACCTGGTCGAGCGCCAGCACGGGCTCGGTCCCGCGCCCCTGGCACTCCCAGACCTCGTCCGGCGCGACGAACGGGACCCGGTTCTCCCAGAGCACGTCCCCGGAGAGCGCGTCCTCCAGGGTCACGACGACGCCTCGCCCTCCGGGTACGTCGACGAACGTCGGGGACCCGTTCTCGGTCCAGACCTCGCGCCGGCCGACCGGCGGGCCGACGGGGCCGTCGCGACGGACCGTCACGACCGTGCTGCCGGGCCCGACGGCGTAGCCCGACGCCTCGTCGACCGTGCCGAGGTCCCTGCGCCCCGTGACCCGCCCGTCCGGGTCCAGGGCCGTGACCGTCATGACCTCCAGGGCGCCGGACAGGCACAGGAGGGGACCGTCGTCCACGGCGAACGGCTGCCAGAAGCTGCTCCGACCGCAGATCGCCTGGGGCCCGACCGTCGCCTCCCACACGTCCTGCCCGGTCAGGACGTCGACGGCGGTGACGGTCTCGTCGCTACCGCTGGCGTCGCGGCCGAGGAGCAGCCCGCCCCAGGGCGTCCAGACCTGATCGGCCACGTCCCTCGACCAGATCTCCTGCGGCGGTCCCGTGAAGGGCAGCACTCCGCCCTCGCTCACGACGAGGCGCGACTGCGTGCGCCGCTCCTCGATCTGGCCGCCGACCGCGAGCCCGCCGGCCACGAGGGCAAGGACACCGGCAGCAGCGGCCCACGGGCTCCAACGCTTCCTGCCCGACGGCGCGCCGCCCCCTGCCCCGGGGTCCCCGTCGCCCAGGTCGTCACGGGAGCCGTCAGCACCGGACGCGCCGCCCGTGGCGACGGCCGACTCGTCGGACCCGGCAGCCTCCGCACTCTCGGCCGGACCTGGCGGCGCCGAGAGAACGTCGTCCAGGTCCTCGACGACCTCGAAGGACACCGTGCGAGAGGCGGCGGACTGGCGGCGGCGCATGGAGCGGAGCCTAGCGGCCCCGGCAGCGCGCCACGAGCACCACCGCGGCCCGCCACCGAAGGAAGAGGCTGGTCAGCGCAGGAACAGCCGTGCGGCCTGGGCCTCGGCGTCCGCGTACGTCTGGGCGGCGGAGCCCAGCGCGGTCGTGATCGAGTCGAGCGCGGTCTCGACGTGCACCTGGGCGCCCTGCCACTCGGCCATGACGCCCGCGAACGCGGTCGCGGCACCGCCCTGCCAGCTCGCCTGGAGGTCCTGGAGGTTGCGCAGCATGGCCCCGACCTCGGCACGGATGGCCGTCACCGACCCTCCGACCGCGGCGCTCGCCTGCGCGACCCGCGCACTGTCGACCTCGTACCTGCTCATGCCGTCCTGCCTCTCACCGAGCCTGCGGGGCACCGGTCGCGCCCCGCCCCGGGCGCAGTGCGCGACCGGGTGAGCAGGACGCTAGAGCTGAACGGCGCCGTCGGGCAGGGGACGTCCCGTGGCCTGTGGGAGCGGAGTCAGGACGCGTGCCTGTGCACGGCTCGCCGCCCAGCAGCAGCGCGCGACCGCCGCTGACACCTCAGGGCAGCTCAGGACGGAGAGGGTGCGACCAGCGCGGGAGGGGCCGATGCCTCGAGCTTCTTCTGCTCCTTGCGCAGGCGCTGCAGCTCGGCGTCCAGGTTCTGGCGCGCGGGCTCCTCCCACGCGGCACCGAGCGGGCTCGAGAACAGCGAACGACGCTCGAGCAGCTTGGTGATGATCGCGGTGCGTGCCCGCAGGTAGTCCGCGAGCGGGATGTGCGCGTACTCGTCGCGCACGTCCTTCAGGTACTCCTTGTACCGCTGGGGCTCGGCCGCGAGCATCGCGAGGTCCGCGTCGCACAGCACGGCACAGTCGAAGTCCGCGGGGTCCGGCGCGTGGCGCACGAGGGCGTTGACGAGGAACTCGACGCGTCGGCACGCCTTCTCCGGCACGCCCAGGCCCGAGAGCTGCTCGAACGCGAGCGCCGCGCTCGCGCTCGTGTCCTCGCCCCCCTTGTTGGCGTAAGCGGCCTTGCGGGCCGCGTCGAAGATCGCGCCGTGGTACCAGGCCGCGAGGCGGACCACGTCGGCGTCGTGCGTCTCCTCCGCGAGCTCGTCGACACGTCCGAGGACGTCGGCGAGGTGACGCAGGTTGTGGAAGTGGCGGTCGGGCTGGTTCCAGCGCTCGAGGAGCCCTTCGCCGACGGCGAGGATCTCCTCGGTGGGGGCGCTCGCCCCGGCGCCCTTGCAGCTACGGGTCCAGGAGGTGAGCAACCACTGCGGTGCGTCAGAGGTGGTGACGCCCATGAGATCAGCCTTCTTCGATGCGGGAACAGGATGCGTCGTCGAGCGCGGATGCTCCTTCGAGCCTACGTCCGATCCGCCGACGACCCGCCATCGTAGCCCTGTGTCGGGAGTTCCACATGAACCGTGAGGCCACCGCCCTGCGTGGGGGCCACGGAGATGTGCCCGTGGTGCGCCCCGACGATGGCCGCGACGATCGCCATGCCCAGCCCGGAGCCCCCCGACGCACGGTTGCGCGACGAGTCGGCGCGGTAGAACCGCTCGAACACGTGGGCCGCCTGCTCGGGCGTGATGCCCGGCCCGTGGTCGCGGACCTCGAGGACGCCCACGGGAGCCCCACCCGCCGAGACCTGCGTCCCGAGCGCGATCTCCACGGGGGTGCCTGCCGGGGTGTGCTGCGAGACGTTCCCGATGAGGTTGGCGAGGACCTGCCGCAGCCGGTCCTCGTCGCCGATCACGGTGACGTCCGCGGGGGCGTCCACGGGCGCTCCGCCCAGCCCCACGAGGCGCACCTCGCGCGTGGGGTCCAGCGCGTGCAGGTCGCCCGCGGAGTCGCGGGCCAGGGCCGCGAGGTTCACGGGCTCGTGGCGGATGGGCCTGCCCTCGTCGAGGCGCGCGAGCGCGAGGAGGTCGTTCACGAGGGTGCCCATGCGGGTCGCGGAGTCCTCGATGCGGCGCATGGTGTCGTCCATCTGCTCGGGCGTCGTCAGGGCGCCCATGCGGTAGAGCTCGCCGTAGCCGCGCACGGTCGCGAGCGGGGTCCGCAGCTCGTGGCTCGCGTCCGAGACGAAGCGTCGCATGCGCGCCTCCGAGGCCTCGGAGGCCGCGAACGCCCGTTCGATGTGGTTGAGCATGGTGTTGAGCGAGTCCGCGAGCGAGCCGACCTCGGTCGTGGGCGGGGCGGGTCGGACACGGCGCGTCAGGTCGCCACCGGCGATGTCGGCGGCAGCCTCCTCGATCTCGCGCAGCGGGCGCAGCGCACGCTGGACCGCGAGGAACGCGAACGCGCCGCCGACCAAGGCGATCACGACCGCACTGATCGCCAGGGTCCACCCGAGGAACTTGACGGTCTCGTGGATCCCGCTCAGCGGGAGGGCGACGAACGCCGTCGACCCGTCGGGGCCGATGAGCGGCATGACGCGCCACTGCGTCGGCTCGGTCGGGGTGAGGACACCGCCCTGCTTGGGCGGTACCGTGAACGGGCCGTCGATCCGTCGCACCTCGTCGAGCGACAACGCGGGGATGTCCGGCACCCCGTACCTCAGGACGGTCTTCGCGAAGTACCGCGGCTCGTTCCGCCCGCTCGACCACCGGTAGAGGATGTAGTAGTCGCTGGGGAGGCCGACCGTGTTCTGGTTGAACTGGCTCTCCGGGTCGGCCGCGACGTCCACCGAGGTCGCCTTGAGCTGGTCGTCGACCTGCGTCACCAGGAAGTTCGACACGAACGCGCTGGTCGCGACCGCCGCGATCCCCAGCCCCGCTGCGAGCAGCAGCATGATGATCGCGACGAGCCGTGTGCGCAGCGGGATGCGTGCGAACCAGCCCCAGTTCTCGGTGGGCACGGACTTGCCGTAGGGGCGCGGCTCGTCGGGCGCGGGCAGCGGAGGAGCGGGCGGCGTCGGCCCGGCGCCGCCCGTCGCGCCCGACGCCGGAGCCTGTGTCCCAGGACGTGCCTCGCCCGGGGCGGGGCGTGCCGAGGAAGGTCGCGACGTCGTCGGGCCGGGTGGCGGTGGGACCGGGGGCAGCGCGCCCGAGCGGCCCGGCGCTCCGGCCGGACCGCCGGGCGAGGAGGGCGTGCTCATGACCGGCGGGTGCTCCCGGACTCCGGGGGCGTGCGCAGCAGGTACCCGACGCCACGCTTGGTGTGGATGAGCGGCTGGACGGGCTCCTCGGTGCCGTCGGGGCCGGTCACCGTGAGGTTGTCGATCTTGCGGCGCAGGTACGAGATGTAGGACTCGACGATGTTCGCGTCGCCGCCCCAGTCGTACTGCCAGACGTGGTCGAGGATCTGCGCCTTCGACAGCACGCGGCCGGCGTTGAGCATGAGGTAGCGCAGGAGCTTGAACTCGGTGGGGGACAGGTCCACGACCTGGCCCGCGCGGCGCACCTCGTGCGAGTCCTCGTCGAGCTCGAGGTCCGCGAAGCGCAGCACCGCGGTGTCATCGGGCTCGGCGTGCGTACGGCGCAGCACCGCACGGATGCGGGCCACGACCTCCTCGAGGCTGAACGGCTTGGTCACGTAATCGTCCCCGCCGACCGTGAGGCCCGTGACCTTGTCCTGCGTGTCGTCGCGTGCCGTGAGGAACAGCACGGGCGTGTGCTGGCCCGTGGCGCGCATGCGGCGCGTCACGGTGAACCCGTCCATGTCCGGGAGCATGACGTCGAGCACCACGAGGTCCGGCTCGACCTCGCGCACGAGCTTGAGCGCGCTCGTGCCGTCCGCGGCCGCGTAGACCTCGAATCCGGCGAAACGCAGGGACGTGGACAGCAGCTCGCGGATGTTGGGCTCGTCGTCGACCACGACCAGCCGTGCCTCGGGTTCGCTCATGGTTCCAGTGTGCGACCGAACCCTGGGAGTCGCCTGGGCGGCAGCGGTGCGACGCATGGCGCGCAGCATCGGCCACGTGGCGCGCGGCCCGTGTCGGCGGACGGTGGTTGCATGGGCCTGCACGCCCCGGGCCCGGGACGGGCGCGGACGACCAGGACGAGGACCAGGATGCGCATCAGCGACCACGACCGCAGGGCGCGCCTCGTCGCGCACCAGCTCGACCTCGGGGCTGCGGGCCCGCGACCCGAGACCACGGTCGAGGGCGTCGTCGACCGCCTCGTCGCGCTCCACGCGACGGATGCCCCCAGCGTCTACCTCTCGGTCCTCGCGCGCGTCCCCTCGCTGCGCGTCGAGGACGTGCAGGCCGCCCTGTACGAGCGGCGCTCCCTCGTGCGCGTCCTCGCGATGCGCCGCACCCTGTTCGTCGTGGCGCGCGACCTGGTGCCCGTCGTCCACGCGGGGGCGAGCGCCGCCGTCGGGCGACGGCTGCGGGCCAGGCTCCTCAAGGAGCTCGCGACGATCCCCACCGACCCGCCCGTCGAGGACGCCGAGGCGTTCCTCGCGGGTGCCGAGCAGCAGGTCCACGACGCCCTCGCGCAGCACGGGCCCCTCACGGGCGCTCAGCTCTCGGCGCGGGCCCCCGTGCTGCGGACCGCGTTCCTGCCGACCACCACCAAGTCGTGGGACGTGCGGCGCTCGCTGACGTCACCGCTGCTGTCGCTGCTGTCGGCGGAGGGTCGCATCGTCCGGGGCGAACCGACCGGCGGGTGGTCCTCCAACCGCTTCCTGTGGCGTCCCGTCGAGGACTGGTTGCCGGGTGGCGTCCCCGAGATCGACGAGGCCGAGGCGCGGGTGCGGCTCGCGTCCGCGTGGCTCGAGTCCTTCGGCCCGGCGACCGTCGCGGACCTCCAGTGGTGGACCGGCTGGAACCTGGGGCAGGCGCGGGCCGCGCTCGCGGCGCTCGACGTGCGTGAGGTCGAGCTCGACGGGCTGGGCGCCGGGGTGGCGCTCCGGACCACGGACCTGGCGCCCGCACCGGACGCCGCCGCCGGTCACGTGGCCCTGCTGCCCTCGCTCGACCCCACGGCCATGGGCTGGAAGCACCGCGACTGGTACCTCGGGCCGCACCGCGAACAGCTCTTCGACACGGCGGGGAACATCGGGGCGACCGTCTGGTGGGAGGGGCGCATCGTCGGGGCGTGGGCCGTGCGGGCCGACGGCTCGCCCGCGGTGCGCCTGCTCGAGGACGTCGGGACGGATGCTGCGGCGGCCGTCGACGCCGAGGCGGCGCGCATCACCGGGCTGCTCGACGGCGGGGGCGTGACGGCGTCGTTCCCCACACCGCTGTACCGCGAGCTGCGGGGCTGAGCGCTTCCCGCCGCCCGGGGACACGACGAGGGCGGGACCGCGCGACGTGCGCGGCCCCGCCCTCCCGGGCTCCGAGGCGGCTCAGAGGTAGCGCAGCGGGTCGAACTCGTCGAGCGGGATGATCCGGACGCGCGGCAGGACCGTGGTGAACGCGCCCACGTTGTCCTCGAGGTCGTGGAAGCTCAGGCCGCGCGACGCGAGCTCGGAGAAGCGCGAGTTGACGAACTCGCGGAAGCACAGCAGCCCGACGCGGCGGTCGCCGTCCTCGAGGAGGTCCTCGACCTGGGGGATGAAGTCGCCGTCGTGGCTCGCGAGGAGCACGTCGCCGGGGCGGCCCTGGAGCGCCTCGAGCGTGCGCTGGATACCGATGTCGACGACCTTCTCGGAGCTCGACCCGGCCAGCGGGATGGGGCGGTAGCCCATCGCGAGCAGCGCCTGGACGAACGCCATGGGCATCTGGCCGGACGACGCGTTCAGGAAGAACAGGGGCGTGACGTCTTGGCCCCACAGGTTCGCCGCGAAGTCGACGATGCGGTCCCAGCGGGGGCGCTCCTCGGGGTTGGGGCGGTGGCCCAGGACGCTCATGCCGAGCGTCGCGTCGATGTTCTCCCCGTCGACGATCAGGTAGGTGCGCCGCCTGGCCTCACCCTGCTTGCTGACGAGGCCGTTCGACGTGCTGGAGTCCGACATGGGGTCCAGCCTATCCGTCACGGCAGGTCGGGCCGGCCGTCCGGTCGCAGCCCGCGGCTCGCTGGGCGACCCGTCCTCTGACACGGATCCCGCCGAGGCGTGGGCACGGTTTGCATGTGAACCCCAGGTTACGAGTACCTTTCAGCGGTGAACCTCCAGCTTCTCGACCCGGTCCGGATCACGGTCGTCCAGAACTCCCCGGACGTCACCCTGGACACCTTCGCGGACCGGCTCGGGCCGGACGTCCGCCTCGTGCGCCCCTTCGCGGGGGACGCCCTGCCGGACGTCGCCGACCTCGGCGGCGGCCTCGTGGTCCTGGGCGGACGGATGTCCGCCTACGACGACGACGTGGCCCCTTGGCTCCCCGCGCTGCGCGACCTGCTGAGCGCCGCGGTGCTCGCCGCGGTGCCGACGCTCGGCGTGTGCCTCGGCGCCCAGCTCCTCGCGGTCGCGGGTGGCGGTCACGTGCAGGTCGCGGCCCCTCCCGGGCGCGAGGTCGGCCTGACGCGCGTGTTCTGGAGGTCGGGGGCGGAGGCGGACCCGGTGCTCGGGGCGTTGGCTCGGGCCGCGGCAGGGACCGGCAAGCGGGCCCGCTCGCTCACGCTCAGCATGCACGCCGACGCGATCATCGACCTGCCCGAGGACGCGACCTGGCTCGGCATGTCCGACATGTACCCGTACCAGGCGTTCCGCCACGGTTCCGCGCTGGGCGTCCAGTTCCACCCCGAGGCGACGCTCGACACGGTCCGCCGCTGGGCCGCGGACCACGGCGACGTGGACACCGAGAACGTCCTCGCCGAGGCCGCTCCGTTCGAGGGCGAGGTCCTGGAGACGGGACGTCTGCTCGCGGAGTCGTTCCTCGCCGTCGTGCACGACGACGTCGCTCGCCGGGGCGTGCGGGCGTAGGTCCTGCGGCGGGAGGCCGCACCGGGCTGCCCGCGCCTGCTGCGTGTCCGGCGATCGCCACCGGGTGGTCGGTGGCAGGGTGTCGGCATGATCCGACACACCGTCGCCTTCCGCCTGCGCCACCCCGAGGGGTCCGCCGCCGAAGCCGCCTTCCTGACCGACGCGCGCGTCCTGGCGCAGATCCCCGGCGTCGAGAGGTTCGAGCAGCTGCGCCAGACGAGCGCCAAGAACGCCTTCACGTTCGGCTTCTCGATGGAGTTCGCCGACGCCGACGCCTACGCGGCCTACGACCGGCACCCGGACCACCGGGCGTTCGTCGCGGACCGCTGGGTCCCCGAGGTCGAGGACTTCCTGGAGATCGACTACGAGCCGCTGCCGACCTGAGCGGCTGCTCGTGACACGGCGGCGGCCGGCGCCCCACCAGGGCACCGGCCGCCGCCGTCCGTCGAGCGACGGGCCTACCAGCCCCCGGACGGCGCGTCCTCGGTACCGGCCTCGATCGACGTCACGGTCGTGGGCGTGATCTGCGGGGCGGGGGAGGACCCGCCGCTCTTGAGCGCCGCGAGCCGTGCCTCGACCTCGATGTTCGCTCCTGACGCCTCGAGCTCCTCGAACTGCGCGTCGAGCGAGGACGCGGCGACCTCGGCCTGCCCGAGCGCCTTGGCCTCCTCGCGGCGGACCTTCTCCTCGAAGCGTGAGACCTCGCTCGTGGGGTCGAGGACGTTGATCGAGCTGATCGCGCCCTGGACGGTCTGCTGCGCCTCGGCGGACTTCTGACGGGCGACGAGGGAGTCGCGCTTGGACTTGAGCTCGCCCAGCTTGCCCTTCATCTGCGCGAGGCCGGTCTTGAGCTTCTCGACGGTCTCGCGCTGGGACGCGATGAGCGGCTCGGCCTGACGGACCTCGCCCTCGGCGGAGATCTGTCGCTGGAGCGCGACCTTGGCGAGGTTGTCGAACTTGTCGGCGTTGGCGGCGTTCCCCTCGGCGCGGAACCGGTCGGCCTGTGCTGACGCGGCGGCGGCCTTGTCGCCCCACTCGCGCACGGCCGCGACGTCCTCGTTGTAGTCCTGCTCGGCGAGCCGGAGGTTGCCGATGGTCTGCGCGACGGCCTGCTCGGCGTCGGCGATGCTGTTCGTGTAGTCGCGGACGAGCTGGTCCAGCATCTTCTGCGGGTCCTCGGCGCCGTCGAGCAGCGAGTTGATGTTCGCCTTGGCCAGCTGGGTGATGCGTCCGAAGATGCTCTGCTTCTCTGCCATGGGTCGTGCCTTCCTGCTCGTGGATGCGGGTACGCGGTGCTGTCGTGCGTGGTTGCCGTTCGACCTGGGGACCGCGGTCGGTCCCTAGAACCGTCCTCCTCTGCTGGACCGGCTGCCCGACGAACCCCGGGAGGACCGGCCGCCCGACGAGCCTCTCGACGACCCGCCGAAGCCGCCGCCGCCGAAACCTCCGCCGCCGTAGCCTCCGCCGAACCCGCCTCCGGAGCGGCGTCCGCCGCCACCGCCGCGCAGGATCTGGTCGAGGAGGATGCCGCCGAGGACCATGCCGCCGACGTTGTTCCCGCCGCCTCCCGTGCCGCCGCCGAACATCCCGGCGTCGTTCTGCTGGGACTCCCACGCGGACGCGTCGCGCTGGGCGAGCTGCGCCGCGGTCTGGGCGAGCGTGTCGGCCTGCTGGGCGGTGGCGAGCGCGCGCACGGGGTCGGAGGGCTGGAGGGCGCGGGCCTCGCCGAGGTAGCGGATCGCCTCGGAGAGCCGGGTGCGGGCTTCCGGCCCGACGGCGCCGCGTCGGGTCTCGATGAAGTCGTTCGTCGCGCGGATCTGGGAGTCGACGCGCCCGATCGTGTCGCGCAGGAGCGCCGCGGCGCGTGCTGCCTGCTCGGCGCTCTCGCGGAACGGAGCCAGTGCGGCGTCGATCGCGGCCTCGGCGTCGGTGAGGCGGCGCAGCGCCGCGATGGGGTCGCCGCCGTCGCGAGCGGTCCTGGCCTCGGCCACGGCGGCCTGGGCCTCGGCGGCGCGGGCCGTCACGGTCGGGTCGGCCGGTGCCAGGCGGGCTGCGTCGGCGAGGTCGGCGGTGATCGACGCGACCGCGACGTCGAGTCGCTGGCCGGCCTGCGCGAGGACCTCGCCGGCCGAGTCGATCGCGTCGAGGAGGGTCACGGCCTGGCCCACGGCGTTCTCCGCCGCGCGGGCGTGCGCGACGGCGGACGCCCGGTCCTTGCCCTCGAGAGCCGCACGGCCCGCGGCGACGGCCTCGCGGGCGCCTGCGACGAGCTGGAGGGCCTGGTCGGGGTTTGCCGACACCGACGCGAGCGCCGCCGCAGGGTAGGTCGTGGACAGGGCCGCGAGGGTGCTGCGGGCCGGGGCGACGCGAGCCTCGACCTCGCCCGCGCGGCGCTCGACCGTGTCGAGGACCTCCGGGGCGCGGGCCTGGAGGTCGCGCAGCTCGTCGAACTGGTCGGACTCGGCGTCGAGGGACTGGCTGACCTCGGTGCACAGCGCGATGATCTGCGCCATCATCGTGCGGGCCTGGGGCTCGGCCTCCGGGGTGTCGTCGTCGAGCTGCTGACGCAGCGCGAACGCCTGGGACACCTTCTGCTTGCCCGTCTCGAGCGCCACCTGGAACTCCTGCGTCGCTTCGAGGCCGAACTGGGCCTGTGCGAAGCCGAGCTCCTGCTCGGAGGTCTTGATGGCGTCGTCGATCGCGACGAGAGCCGAGCTCGCCCGGCGGTTCAGCTCGTCGGTGGGGAGCTGGGCGAGCTCGTCGGCCTCGTCCGCGCCGCCCGGCTTCGCGGCTGTCCCACGGCGCTTGTTCAGGATCGCGCGGACCACGAAGAAGCCCGCGATGGCGAGCAGGCCGACCACGAGCGCCACGAGCCAGCCCGAGCCGCCCGACGACGACGAGCCGGTCGCCTCGGCGCGCAGGGTGTCGGCCGCGGCGACCGCGGCACCTGCCCACTCGTCCTGGCTGAGCTGGTCCTCGATCGCTTCCTGCACCGTGTCGAGCGACGCCTCGGACAGCCCGATGTTGTGGTCGGCCGACAGGTCGTAGCGCCGGTCCTGGGTCGCGACGGCCAGCAGGACGTCGTCCCTGCCCATGCCCGACAGGTTGGCCGTCGCAGCGGCCCAGGACTGCGCGTCCTGCCCGTCGAAGGTGTCGACGTAGACGACGAAGAGCTGGTACGGGGTGTCCTCCTCCAGGCGGTCCATCGCGGCCTCGACCTCGTCGGTCTGGTCGCCGAGCGCCCCCGCCGGGTCGGTGATGCGGCCCGGGAGGTCGAGGGGCTGCTCGGCGGGGAGCGAGGCAGTGGCCGGGGAGGCCACGGCCGGTGCGGTGAGCGAGGCGGCACCGAGGCCGGTGAGGGTCAGCGCAGCAGCGATGCCGAGCGACAGACCGCGTCGCAGGACGGGCCGGCGCCCAGGGCGGGACGGGCGATGGAGCGCGGGGGAGACGGACGACGAGGCCACTTCGTGATCCTTTCCCACCGGTGCGGGGGCCGCAATCGCGAAACGGGACAGCGGGGGGCATTTCACCCGACCTGGTCGCCCGACGCGCGCGGCAGGCGTCGAGAAGCCCGCGTGGGGAATGTTCGTACGGCGTACTGTGTTGCGGAGGGGACGCCGACGAGAGGAACCCATGACGACCACGACCACGACGACCACGCCCGCGCACCCGACGAGGCCGGGCGCGGCACTGCCGCCGCTGGCCGACCAGGCCGAGCGCCTGATCGCCCTCGGCGTCCACGCCCTCGCCGGGCTGGCCGTGGACGAGGTGCGCGACGCCGTCGGGCACCTTGCGCACGGCGCACCCGACGGCGGGCTGCTCACCGTGCACCCCCGCCTCGCCCCGCCGTCCGCCCTCGCGCCCCTGCTGAGGCTCGGCGACAAGGAGGGGTTCGTGGTCGTCGACATGGACGACGTCGACCGCTTCGAACCCCTCGAGGGGCTCACCCTGCCGGGCGGTCCGCTGTACGTCGTGACCGACGTCGACCGCGGCGACGACATGGCGAACTGGTCGCCCGACGAGGCGCTGCCCGAGATCACGCGACGCGGCCGCACGCCGCTCGTCCTCAGTGAAGGGATCCACTGGGCGCTCCAGGCACCCGACGTCGTCGAGCGCAACCACTGCTACATGACGATCGGGTCGCGGCTCCGCAAGGACAAGGGACGCCTCGACTCCCGCACGCCCGCCGTATGGATCTCGAACGGCACCGGCCGCGACGGCAAGGAACGCCGCGGTGCGCCCAAGGTTGGCTGGTGCTGGGCGGGCAACCGGCACACGTGGCTCGGCTTCGCGTCGGGCGCGGGTCGTGTCGGGACGCCGCAGGGGTAGCTCGGGCGCCGCGCGCGAGCTCGACAACGAGGGTGTCTCCTTCGCGCAGGCCGGCGAGCACTCGGGTGAGCCCGGGGCGGTCCTCGCAGGTGCCGGACGCCTTCTCCGCGACGGCGTCGCGCTCGTCGAGGTTCTGCTGGTGCCTGCATGGCCGGCGCAGGCGGTGGCGCGCGTCAGGGGCCGATGTGCGCTGCGCGCAGGGCGGAGACGGCTGCTTCGATCGCGTCGGGGCCGTCGCCGATGTCGGGCGCGTAGGCGCGGGTGGAGGGGTCGAGCCGCCCTCCCAGGTGCGCGAGCTCGACCAGGAGCGGCATCGTCGCCAGTCCGAGTTCGGTGAGCGAGTACCTGCCCTGCTTGCCGCGGGCGGTCTCGGCCTTCGTCAGGAGGCCCTGATCGACGAGGTCGGCCAGGCGGCGCGACAAGACAGGCGCGCTGATGCCCTCCTGACTGCCGGTGAGCAGCTCGCGGAAGGACCGCCGGTCGTGCAAGGCGATATCACGCAGGATCAGCAGGCTCCACCGATCACCGAGCAGCTCCAGGCTGCGATTGATCGGGCACGACGATCGCGGTTCGGAGATCATCGCCCTCCATCCAGGTAGTTGCACTTCGTGATCACTCACTCTACGCTGAAACCAAGCAGTAACACAATGCAACTACTTGGCTGGTTTCGGCCGGCCCGAGGAGACACGATGAAGGCCTTCGTCCTGGAGACGTACGGAAAGCCGCTCCGGGCGGTCGAGATGCCCGAGCCGATGCCGGCCCCGCACGAGGTTCTCGTGCGGATGGTCGCGGCCGGGGTCAATCACGCCGACGAGCGCACCCGCATCGGCGAGTTCAAGGCCGTCTTCCACCTCGACTTGCCCAAGGTCATGGGTGGAGAGCTCTCCGGCGAGGTCATCGCCGTCGGTGAGGACGTGACCGGCTTCGGCCCCGGTGACCGGGTGTACGGCTACACGGGCGTCGTCGGTATGGGCTCCTGGGCCGAGGTCGTCGCCGTCGACGCCGCCGCCCTAGCCCCCGCCCCGTCGAGCATCCCTCTCGTCGACGCCGCCGCCCTGCCCGTCGTCGCCCTGACCGCATGGCAGGCGCTCGTCACCCTCGGCCAGCTCCAGCCGGGGCAGACCGTCCTCGTGCACGGCGGGGCCGGCGGAGTCGGCTCGGCCGTGATCCAGCTCGCCAAGCACCTGGGCGCCACCGTCGCCACGACGGCATCGGCCGACAGCGCCGACGTCGTCAGAGCCTTGGGCGCCGATATCGTCATCGACTACCGCAGCGAGGACTTCGTCGAACGGCTCGCCGACGTCCCCGTCGACATCGTCGTCGACACCCAGGGCGGTGACATCACCACCCGCTCCCTCCGTGTTCTGCGTCGCGGCGGCCTCGTCGTCGGTATCGCCGGGACACCCGACCCGCACCTGGCCGACCAAGCCGGCGCGGGACGCGTCGTCAAGGCCGCGCTCGCCGTCCTCAGCCTCCGCCTGCGGGGGCAGGCCCGGCGCCTCGGCGTGCGCTACCGGTTCCTGTTCATCCAGCCCGACGGCGAAGCCCTGGCCGCGGCTGCCGGGCTCGTCGACGACGGCGTCCTGCGCCCGGTCGTCGACCGCGTCCTGCCTCTTGACGACACCCTGGTCGCACTCGATCAGCTCCTCGCTGGTCGAGCTCGCGGCAAGATCCTCGTCACCACGACCCCCGAGGGGGGCGTCAACCATGCCTGACGCACCCGCCACCCCGGCGAGCCATCGCATCCGCGAGACCGTCAGCGGCGCAGCACGAGCGATGACCTGGGTCACCGCCCCCACCCTCCATCTGGACGTCGCCGGTGACACCCTCGCCTACCGCGAGCTCGGCGCCGACGCAGGGACGCCGGTCCTGCTCCTCACCCACCTGGGCGCCACCCTCGACGAGTGGGACCCGCGCGTCGTCGACGCCCTGGCCGCCGGTCGTCGCGTCATCGCCCTAGACCTACCCGGAGTGGGCAGATCGACCGGCACCGTCCCCCTGACCGTCGAGGGCATGGCCGACGCCGCGCGTGCGTTCGTCGCCGCGCTCGGCCTCACCAGGATCGACCTGCTCGGCTTCTCCCTCGGCGGGTTCGTCGCGCAGCAGGTCGCCCTCGATGATCCCGGACTCGTGCGGAGGCTCGTCCTCACCGGCACCGGGCCCGCGGGCGGCACCGGGATCGACCACCCCACCGGCGGCGCCTACATCTACGTCGACATGGTCCGCGCCGCGCTCGCCCGCACCGACGTCAAGGAGTTCCTCTTCTTCCCCCGCACGCCCGCAGGCAAGGCCGCTGCGAAGGACTACCTCATAAGGATCCGCGAACGCGTGATGGACCGCGACGACCCCATCACTCTGACCGCATTCCGGCGCCAGATCACCGGCATCAAGGCCTGGGGCCGCCAGCGGCAGCAGGACCTTACGGCGATCACGGCGCCGACGCTGATCGCCAACGGTGACCACGACCGCATGGTCCCCACCGCACTGTCCCGCGACATGCATGCCCGCATCCCCGACAGCACCCTCACCATCTACCCGGGATCAGGCCACGGCGGCGTCTTCCACCACCATCGCGACTTCATCCCCACGCTCCTGGCACACCTCGACGCCTGACCCCGGGCCCCTTACAGCAGGAGAACGTCTACGATCAGCCGCCGAGCGCCACCGTCGATCGGTCGAGACATCCTGGACCGCCAAGAGGCCGCGGGCTGGTCCCGGCGGACCTGCTCGACATGCGCTCGGTCGCTCAGATTCTCGTGGTGACGAGACCACTGGCTCGCCCAAGATGCTGGCGCGAGATCAGGGGTCTCCTCGTCGCCCACGCAGCGAAAGCCCGGGGTTCTACGACGTCGCAGAACCCATTCGTGCGACGCCTGCCAAACGGTCGGTTCTGCCTCGTCGAACAACTCGCACCCGTCAGTCATGCTCTGGAGAGTCCGAGGTATCGGGTTCGCTTTCATGACGCAGATCCCGATCGTGCGAACTCAGATGGCGTGGGTGGAACCGGATGGCCTGGTGCTGCGTGATGGGGGGTATGAAGGTGTGGCGTGATGGTCGGCGTTGAGGTGGACGTCGAGGAGGACTGGCAGGCCGAGAGTGCCGTCGTCGACGTGGTCGTCTCCGGACGGTCGCGCGACGCCGAGTTCGTGGCCTTCGTGGCTGAGCACGGTGCGACGCTGCGACGGATCGCGACGCTCCTCAGTGGCGATCCGCATCGCGCGGAGGAACTGCTCCAGGCGACGCTCGAGCGGACCTACCGCGCGTGGGGCCGCGCACGTGACGGCGACCCGATGGCCTACTCCCGGCGCATCCTGGCGAACCTGCGCATCGACACCTGGCGCCGCACCCGCCGTGAGCTGTTGCTCACCCAGGACCAACTGCCCGACCACGGCGAGAGCGACCGCAGCACCGAGATCGTCCTGCGCGACGAGCTCACCCGGGCGCTTCGCGCACTTCCGGTCAAGCAGCGGCGCGTGGTCGTGCTGCGCCACCTGCTCGACATGTCAGAGGCCGAGGTCGCCGCCGAGCTCGGGATCGCCCGCGGCACGGTGAAGTCCGCCGGCGCACGCGGGCTCACCGCACTACGCCGGGCCCTGTCAGACCCCATCGATGGAGCGGAGAGCACGCCGTGACCGACGACTTCTCAACACGTCTGCGGGAGCTCGTGGACGAGGCGCTGCCAGAAGCGCCGATCGATCCGCACCTCGCCCTCGACGTCGCACGCCGCCGGGCAGGCCGGACCCGGAGCCGCCGTGTCGCGGCGTCCTTGGCTGTCGCCGCCGTCGTGGCCGCGGCTGCGGTCACCGTCCCGGACCTCGTGGCACCACGACCCCGTGAGACTCTGCTCATGCCCGCAACGAGCATCGCGACGACGAGCCCGGAACCTGCGGAGAGCGCGACCGAGGAACCGGTTCGGGCGATCGTCGACGAGGACGCGGGGACGATCACGACTCCGCTCGACGGTTGGTTCGTCAGCGCCGAGGAGCGCGCCGAGATGGACACCGCACGGGACGTCTTCGTCGCGCGGTGCATGACCGCAGCGGGCTACGAGGATCTCGTGCAGCTCGTGGGCCCTGTCCCCGCAGAGAAGACCTTCGACGGAGCCGGCTTCGGCCTGTGGCGTCACGGCTTGCTCGCGACGGACGGCTACACCCAAGAACCCGTCGAGAGTCCCAACCGGTTTCGCGCTCGGGTCGAGGACGAGGCCGCCATCGAGCAGCAGCGCTCGTGCTTCGGTCAGGTCAACGAAGCGGGGCTCTCCTACGACCCAGGTCAGTTCGAGGCGGTGGCTCCGACCGGTGTCACCCCGGCGACTTCCACGCCGGAGGGGATCGGTGTCGTCGACGAGTGGAAGCAGTGTCTGGCAGGGCGAGGGGTCGAACCCCCTGGGCCAGACGAGGGAATGGTTCCTCCCGGGGTGCGTGACGCGTCCCCTGACGAGGTGATCCGGATCGGTGAGCTCGACCTTGCGTGCAAGGACGAGCTCGGTACCGTCCAGCGGCTCGCCGACATCCAGGCTGCCCGGGAGAGCGAGTACATCACCCGCGCCAGGGACTACCTCGAGCTGCGACGTCCCGTCGAGCAGGCCGCGCTCGAGGCCTCGCGGGCATACCTCCAGGAGCAAGGCCTGTCGATGGACCCGGCCACATGGTGAGCGACCCCACCATGAACCAGGCCCCTGCCGACTGGTACGCCGACGCCCAGCGCGACGGCCACGAACGGTGTTCTGTGCGGCGGGACGCTCGGCGTCGCCAACCTCGTCGCGTGAGCCAACCGCTGGTGCGTCACCACGCAGTTCGCCGCTCTCTCTCACCAGCGAAGACGCCGACTTTGTCCGAGGGGTCTACGAGCGCCTGGAGTACGTGCACGAGACACTGCTCACAGCTGCACTGTTGCTTCTCGCCACTGGCGCCGCCGCGACCCTCGGCTCATGCTTGGCGAACCGCACACGCCGCAGCGATGCGGCCGTGGCGGACACGACTGTGTGAGGACCGGCGTTTCTCCGACGTCGCACCACCTTCTTCCATGACGCCCGACTAGCGGTCGTCAATGACACGACCGCCGCACTCTCTGCCGACTCGACGACCCGCTCCGCCGCCGTCGACGCCGTGCTCGCGTCGAGCGTGCGGATTCGCCCGCAGGCGCGGTGCCGATCACGTGCTGCCGTCGGGCGCTCGCAGACGACCGCTGATGCGTGGCGACAGGCCCGACTACGCCTGTCGTTTGCTGTCGGCGCGTCCGATCGGATCGGTGCTGGTCGTGAGGGCGGCACGGGCGGCCCGCCAGCTGTTCTCGTCGACGTGCAGAGCGGTCCGAAGGTAGGCGGTGCTCATCCGCTGGACGACTGCGACCCGTTCCGGATTCTCGTCGGTGGTCTCGGCGACTTCGTATCCGACGATTCCACCGAGCGCGTGCTCTGCGCCGTAGAGGGTGAGGAGGTCTGTCGCGCCGGGGCTGTAGGTGTAGGCGTCGGTGAACCAGTCAGGTCCACGGCTGGACATCTTCGACTGGTCGTGGTCGCCCGCGACCACGAGGGTCGGAGTCGTCAGCTCCTGGAACGAGGGGCGCATGAAGGGGAAGTTCGCCTGCGCGAACGGGTGCAGGTCATCCCCGCCGACTCCGGTTGCGGCGAACAGGATGCCAGCGGTGACGCGCCCGTCGGTCATGTCCGCCCCGACGTGACCCGCTTCGTCGAAGACTCGGGCGCCGAGAAGCGACTGCGCCGTCTGGCCGCCCCAGGAGTGACCGGTCGCGGCGATGCGGCTGCGGTCGATGCGCCCGGCCAGTCCGGGGACCGCGGCCTCGACGGCGTCGAGCTGGTCGAGGATGCGGACGAGATCCGCGATTCGCTCCGTCCAGATCGTCGGGAAGACCGGGTGGTCAAACCCGAATCCGTTGCGGCGTGAGTCCAAGTGGGTGGGCTGGATCACGACGAACCCGCGGGAGGCCCAGAACGCTGTGAGCGGCGCGTACCCATCCAAGTTCCATCCGTTGCCATGGGAGAACACCACGACAGGGAGCTTCACGCCTGTGGCAGGGGCAGACACGCGCACTTCCAGCGGGACCGGTCGATCCGGGGCGAACAGCTGAATCGGAGCGACGGAGACGACCGGGGCGCCGGCACCGATGGTGCGGTCCAGGGAGTCGAGGAGTGATGAGGCCATGACGAGGTCCTTCCGAAGGGCGCGCTCTGCAGTACCCTCGAACGGAGCACCGTTCCGAAACATTACGGAACGTTGCTCCGTAATGCAATCCACGGACGAAGAATTCGGTGAGGACAGGCGTGGCTGAGACCCGGGGCGACGAGTTGCGCAGTGCGGGGGCACCCCGAGCGGGCCGTCCGCGCCGGAGCGAGCAGGCGCTCCTCGACGCAGCGGCAGCGGTGTTCGTGACGTCCGGGGTCGATGCTCCAGTGCGGGAGATCGCGGCGAAGGCCGGCGTGGGCGTGGGGACGATCTACCGTCACTTCCCGACGCGCCCAGAGCTCGTGGTGGCGGTGTACCGGCACCAGGTCGAGGCATGTGCAGACGCCGGCCCACGGCTGCTCGCGGAGAGCGAGACGCCCGAGGCAGCCCTGCGGGCATGGGTGGCACTGTTCGTGGAGTTCCTCGTCACCAAGCACGGGCTCGCTGCCGCACTGCAAGGAGACAGCGCAGGGTCCGACGCGTTGCACACCTACTTCGTCGGCCGTCTCGTGCCGGTAGCTGGCGCCCTCCTCGAGGCAGCGCTGGAGCCCATGGATACAGCTCCGCCGGTGGATGCGTACAACGTGCTCAAGGGCATCGGAAACCTCTGCATCGGTGCAGCGGTCGATGACCGGTACGACGCCGCCGCTCTCGTACAACTACTCGTCTCGGGCGTGCTGAGCCGACGAGTTCACTGACTCAGGCCCATCGCCTCCTCGCGCGGAGCACGACAGGATGCGCTGCGAGAATCACGCGACCTGCTGCTGCGATGCACGACGCCCGACGACCGGTCGGTCCAGCGGCGTCCAGACACCGCTACCGGTGGGCCGTTCCTCGAGGACTCGTGACGGACGCCCGGCCCGGGTGCAGGACCAGCGTGACGAACCCGAGACCACCGCGGTATCCCTGGAGCCAGCCGTCGCGGTGCTTCTCGACCGCGGCGAGCACCTCACGCGCCTCGGGGCGGTCCGGGTTCTCGACCGCCCAGCGAGCGGGTGCCCCCGTCCACGCCCACTCGTAGTCGTCCCACTCCTCCTGCGTGCTGACGTGCCCGTGCACCGTCGCCCACCCGTGCCGCGTCACGAGGTCGACGGTGCCGGGCAGGTCGAGGTACTCGTCCGCCGAGAGGCCACCGAGGCCGTCGAGGACGGCCGCCGTCGGAGGCGCAGGCCAGAAGCAGTCACCGAGCAGGAGCAGGCCGTCGGCGGCGAGGTGGCCGCGCGCAGCCTCGAGCGTGGGTTCCAGGCCCCCGAACGCGTACGCCGCGCCCACGCTGAGCACCGCATCGAACGGCGCCTGGCTCACGTACTCCCGGACGTCGCCCTGAACCAGCGTCAGCCGGTCCGCCACACCCGCGACAGCAGCCTTGGCAAGCGTCTCCTCGAACCCGACGTCGGACGTGTCCACCCCCACCGCGGTGAGGCCCGGTTCGCGGTCCAACGCCCGCAGCAGCCATGTGCCGTCACCGCACCCGAGGTCGAGGACGCTCCCTCGGCCGCCCGTCGTCCGGTCGAGCAGGCCGTCGACGCGGACATCGCTCAGCGGCGACGCGATCGGGTGCTCGGAGTGCGCCAGGCGCAGGAGTGTGGATCGATCCATCCCCGGACCCTATGCGAGGAGCAACGGCCGGGACACGGGATGCGCGAGGCCGGGTGCGCCTACGCGAGCGTCTGGACCGGAGGCGACGACGGGTAGGGGCCGCCCGCGCGATGTACGAGGCGTGCGGGTTCACCGCGCTGCCGCTCGTGCACTACTACCGCGAGCTCTGAGACGCGGCACCCCGAGCGGCGCGGGCTTGACCGGCGGTCGGGGCGCAGGGGGGGTGTCCTGCTGCGGAGCGGCAACAATTGTTGCCAGTCCGCCGCGAACACACCCACCACCCCGCGAGCCTCGCGCCCCTCTGCTAGACGACGCCCGGGTCCCCGCCGGTCACTGCACGACGCCCAGGTCCTCGGCGTCGACGATGCGGTAGGCGTAGCCCTGCTCCGCGAGGAAGCGCTGGCGGTGCGCAGCGAAGTCCTGGTCCACGGTGTCGCGCGAGACCACGGCGTAGAAGTGCGCGGTGCGGCCGTCCTGCTTGGGGCGCATGATGCGTCCCAGGCGCTGGGCCTCCTCCTGGCGCGACCCGAACGACCCGGACACCTGGATCGCGACCGACGCCTCGGGCAGGTCGATCGAGAAGTTCGCGACCTTGCTCACGACGAGCCGGGAGATCTCCCCGGACCGGAACGCCTCGAACAGCCGCTGGCGCTCGCGCACGGTCGTGGCCCCTGTGATGACGGGCGCGTCGAGGTGGTCGCCGAGCTCCTCGAGCTGGTCGAGGTACTGGCCGATCACGAGGACCTGGTCGTCGGGGTGCGCGGCCGCGATCTGCTCGACGACGCGGTTCTTGCCCGCTGCGGTGGCCGCGAGCCGGTACTTGTCCTCGGGCTCGGCGGTCGCGTACGCCATGCGGTCGCGGTCGGACAGGGTGAGGCGCACCTCGACGCAGTCCGCGGGCGCGATGTACCCCTGGGCCTCGATGTCCTTCCAGGGGGCGTCGTACCGCTTGGGCCCGATGAGGCTGAAGACCTCGTCCTCGCGTCCGTCCTCGCGCACGAGCGTCGCGGTCAGGCCCAGGCGGCGGCGCGCCTGGAGGTCGGCGGTCATGCGGAAGATCGGGGCGGGCAGCAGGTGGACCTCGTCGTAGACCACGAGTCCCCAGTCGCGGGCGTCGAGCAGCTCGAGGTGCGTGTAGACACCCTTCCGCTTGGTCGTGAGCACCTGGTAGGTGGCGATGGTGACGGGCTTGATCTCCTTGCGGGCGCCCGAGTACTCGCCGATCTCGTCCTCGGTGAGCGTGGTGCGCCGTACGAGCTCGTCGCGCCACTGGCGCGCGCTGACGGTGTTCGTCACGAGGATCAGGGTCGTCGTCCCGGACTTCGCCATGGCCCCGGCGCCGACGATCGTCTTGCCTGCGCCGCAGGGGAGGACGACGACGCCGCTGCCCCCGTGCCAGAACCCCTCGACGGCCTGCTGCTGGTAGGGGCGCATGGCCCAGGGCTTGTCCTCGTGCGCCGGGTCGGTCGGCGACAGGTCGATGGGGTGCTTCTCGCCGTCGACGTATCCCGCGAGGTCCTCGGCGGGCCAGCCGAGCTTGAGCAGCACCTGCTTGAGGTGCCCGCGCTCGGACGGGTGCACGATCACGGAGTCGTCCCCGAGCCGGTCGCCCACGAGCCCCGCGGTCCGCTTGGACTTCAGGACCTCGGCGAGCACGGCCTTGTCGGTCGCCTGGAGCACGAGCCCGTGCGTGGGGTGCGCGACGAGCTGGAGCCGCCCGTAGCGTGCCATGGTCTCCGCGACGTCGACCAGCAGCGCGTGCGGCACGGGGTAGCGGCTGTACTCGAGCAGCACGTTGACGACCTGCTCGGCGTCGTGCCCCGCGGCGCGCGCGTTCCACAGCCCGAGCGGCGTGAGCCGGTAGGTGTGGACGTGCTCGGGGGCGCGTTCGAGCTCGGCGAAGGGGGCGATCGCCCGTCGGGCGTCGCCCGAGCGCGGGTGGTCGACCTCGAGCAGCAAGGTCTTGTCGCTCTGCACGATCAGGGGGCCGTCGGCCATGGGCGTCCTTCCGGGTGGTGCGCCGTGTCGTGACGCGGGTGGTGCGGGCTAGTCGTTCGGCGCCCCCGCCGACGCGTTCGTGGTCGTGTCGGTCGACGCGTCCTGGGTGGGGGCGGGGGCGTCGGTGAAGACGCCCGCGATGCGGTGGACGGCGACGGTCAGCTCGGCGTCGCGCGCCGGGTCCAGGGCGCGCAGGCGGCCGCCTTCGAGGACGAGGGGCTTGACGCGGCGCCGGGTCGGCTGACCGGTGGGGTCGATCGTCTCGAGGACCACGTGGTCGCCCGCGTCGATCGCGTCGCGCAGGAGTCCCAACGCCGCGGGGGGTTCGGTTGTTCCGCGAGGTTCGGGCACGACGTCGTCACGGGTCGTCGCCGCAGGTGGTGCGGCGAGGGCCGCGTCGTCGGCCGCGCGCAGGCGCGGGACGAGCTCGGCGTACCGCTCGCGCCGGGCTGCGGCATCTTCCTGGTGCACCGCCGGCCCGACGGCGGAGCGCCCCCGGGTGGCAGTGTCCAGCGGGCGTCGCCCGCCCACGCGGGAACGCGCTGTGGTCCGGAGCCGCTCGGTGCGCACGACCCGCCCGTCAGGTCCTTCGACGGTCGAGGCGAGGCCGCGGTCGCGCAGCGCGGCCTGGAGCGTCGCCGCGGGGACGAGCGAGACCAGGACGGTGGGCGCGATACGGAAGAGCGAGAGGTGTCGCAGCGACGGGTCCTCGACGAGGCCGGTCAGGAGCGCGGCGTCCTCGGCACGCACGTAGCTCGACGCGCTCCCGACCCGCAACCGCCCGTGGCGCCGGGCCGTGTCGCGGACCAGGTAGTCGAGAGGTTGGGGGAGCGTCGTCCGGGAGTGGCCTGCGAGGTCGGCCAGCAGGTCGTCCGCCGTGCGGCCCGCGTCGAACGCCCGGGTCAGGGACTCGGGAGTGAAGCGGACCGTGATCGCGGCCCCGCGCGACTCGACCTCGGCGGCGTCCTCCAGGAGCCGTTCGAGAGCCGTGCTGGGACGCCCCGGGACGATGCCCGTGAGGTCGCCCTGGAGCAGGAGCTCGTCGACCTCGGGAGGCAGGACCGACTCGAGGGCGGTCGCGAGCGTCGTCTCCGCGGACGTGAGCGCGGGCGCTCCCGACCTGCTCGGCGCCGCGGGTGCGCCGGGCCGCGCGGGGGGCGTGGCGCCGTCGGGCAGCAGGAGCGCACGGCCCGTGGGGGCGAGCGCCCCGACCCCCGTGACCCCCAGGAGGTGGGCCTCGTGGAGCAGCCCCTCGATGGCCTGGACCGGTGGGACGGACCGGGGCGAACCCCAGCGCAGGACGGCCAGGAGGTCGGCCGAGGTCAGCGCCGTCCCGGGACGGTCGGCGAGCGCGGACAGCAGGTCGAAGCGCAGGCGCGGGACCCACGGGCGGCTGAGGTCGGGTTCGAGCGCCGCGCGCAGCGTGCCGCGCTCGTCGCGGCTGCCGACGGTCCACGGCGTGCGGCCAGAGCCTGCCCAGGCTGCGGCGAGCAGCGCCCAGCGTGGCGCGAGGGGGAGGTCGAGCCAGTCCTCGCCCGCGACCGTGACGGTGAACGTGGGAGGGTCCTCGCCGTCGTCGACCACGAGTCCCGCGGCGAGCGCGAGCTCGGCGACGAACGCGGCCGTCGGCTCCTCGACCTCGAGCGTCGTCGCGAGGCGGCGCAGGTCGCGCACCCCGAGCCCGCCCGCGCGCAGGACGCTCGGCGGCGAGGCCTGCCACAGCGCGAGGAGGTGGGCAACGAGCCGGACCGCGTCCTGCGCCGCGCGCGCGGCCTCTGCGGCGATGGTGTCCTCGGCGAAGTGCGGGGCCTCGGGCTCGGGCGGGTGCGCGAGGGGCCGGGCGTGCGTGCGGCCCCCGCGCAGGGCGAGGGCGACCTCGCGGGGCAGGACGACGTGCCGCTCGTCCGAGGCGAGCAGGAGGCGCCGACGCAGGAGCCAGGTCGTCGCCTCACGGCCCGCCGGGTCGGCGCGCGGCGCGACGCCCACGGGCGGCCCCCACGTGAGGGCGTCGAGGATGTTGCGGGCTCCGGGCGGCGCGTCCGCGAGGAGGTCGCCGAGGGGCGTCGTCCCGGGCGGGCCGAACGCCGGGTCGCCGGTGGGTGGAGCGGCGAGCGGCGACGACGGGTCGGTGGGGCCGAGGCCCGCGGGGTAGGGGCCGAGCACCTCGGACAGGCCCGGCGCGACCGCGAGGTCGGTGCGCGGCGACGGGTCACGGTCCCACAGCAGCGCGGCCTCCTCGAGGTGCGCGACCGCGGCCCGGACGACCGGTGCGTCCCCGTCGCTCGCACCGAGCGCCGCGAGGACGCGGTCGACCGTCACGGCCGTGTCCTCGCCCGCGGGGCGGGTGGCGGGGCGGGAGGGGGCGGGCCGGGACGTCGGCGTCCGTGGAGCGTGCTGGTCCCCGAGGACGAGGACGGACTCGAGGACCTGGAGCTCGAGGGCGTCGAGCCGGGCGATCGCCCGGTCCAGGCTGGTACGGCTGGTGGCACGTGCTGCGAGCGAGCGCAGCGTCGACGGCGAAGGAGTGGCCAGGTCAGGGCGCTGCAGCAGCAGCGCGACGAGGTGCTCGTCGCTGCGGGAGCGAAGAGCCTCGGGGAAGGTCCGGCGCGGAGCCGGAGGCGTTGAGGCCATCCGTCCGATGTTACGCGGGTCGGGGGTTCTCCCGTCTCGGGCACCCTTCGCGCGGACGGGAGCATGATCTATATTCGGAATATGCTGAATCTAGAGGGACGTCTGTGGCTCGACGGGGCCACCCTGGCGTTCCACGACTCCGGCGGGCCCGGTCCCGCCGTCGTGCTCCTGCACGGCGCGGGCGCGGACCACCAGACGTTCGCCGACCAGGCGACGGCGCTCGCCGCCCACGGCTGCCGAGTCGTCCTGCCGGACCTGCGCGGGCACGGTGCCTCCCGTCCGACCAGCACCCCGCTCACGGCCCCCCTGCTCGTCGCCGACGTCGAGGCCCTCGTCGCGGCGCTCGGGCTGGACAGGCCGGTGCTGGTCGGGCACTCGCTCGGAGGGAACCTGGCCCAGGAGCTCGTCCGGCGCACCCCCGAGAGGTACGCCGGGCTGGTCGTGCTGGGGGCGACCTGGAACACGGGGCCGCTGAGCCGGTGGGAGCGTCAGCTCCTGAGGCTCGCCGCGCCCGGCCTGTCCCTCGTCCCCGCGCGGCGGCTCCCGCGGCTCATGGCCACCGCGTCGGCGACGACCGAGGCCGCCCGCCGGGACGCCGAACGCGCATTCGGCCAGGTGTCGAAGGCGCGGTTCCTGCAGATCTGGCGGGCGACGACGGCGTTCGTCGCTCCCGACCCGTCGTACCGGACCCCCGTGCCGTTGGCCCTGGTCCGCGGCGAGGAGGACCGCACCGGGAACATCAGGACGGCGATGCCCGCGTGGGCCCGGCACGAGAACGTGAGCGACGTCGTCGTGCCGCAGGCGGGTCACCTCGTGAGCCAGGACGCCCCCGAGGCCGTGACCGAGGAGCTCGTGCGCTTCCTCGACCTCCTCGGGGAGGCGCGATGACGACGTCCGACCAGCACGCGTTCCTGCACGCGGTGGGGGACCTGCTGGCGTCGTGGAACCTGTCGCGCGCGACCGGGCGCGTCTACGGCGCGCTCCTCCTGGAGGACCGACCCGTCTCGCTCGACCACCTCGGCGAGGTCGTGGGGCTCAGCAAGGGGCAGGTCAGCACGTCGACGCGCGAGCTCGCGGCCTGGGGGCTGGCCCGCACCCTCCCTCAGCCGGGCAGCCGTCGCCTTCTCGTGGAGGCGACGCAGGGCCTCGACACCCTGCTCGAGGCGTCGTACCGCCGGGTGCGGACGTTCGTCGACGCCCTTGAGACGGGCCGGACGCTGGTCGACGGGCTGCCGGTCGCCCAGCAGCGGCTCGCGGACGTCATCGACCTGTTCGACGGCTACGTCGCCGCGGGCGAGCAGATCCTGCGACGCGGGGGCGGTGCTCGCTCCGCGCCGGGAAGGTCGGCGACCGGTCGCCCCGAGTGATCGCGACCGGCCGCCGGCTACCCGGACGGGCGGGTCTCAGTCGAAGCTGACGCGCAGGCTCGTGAGGCTGTGCCCGCCGTCGACACGGCTGGAGAGCCCGAGGGCGCGCAAGGGCTCGACGTACGCGATCCACGAGTCGTCGCCGCCCGGCGCGGGGCTGTTCGCGCGGGCGGCCGCCCCCCCCCCCCGACTCGAGCGCGTCGATGTCGAGGTACGCCGCGTTCGCCGTGCCCTTCGCGTCGGGCACGACGGTGCGGAAGGCGCCCACGGTGCCGAGCGTCCCGTCCTGGGCGAGGCGCGCGGCGTACGCCTCGTTCGAGGCGACGACGAGCCCGTCCTTCGTGGTCGCGCTCGTGAGCCTCTCCGCACCGGCGTCCACGAGGATCGCGTCGATCCGGCCGAGCAGGTTCTCGAGCGCGGCCTTGTCCCCGATCGTGCGAGCGCCGAGGTCGAGGTCGGCCAGGCCGGTCACGGCCGAGACGTCGTCGAGACCGGCGGAGTCGAGCGCGACGACGACCTGCTCGCCCAGGAGGGTCTTGAGGTCCTCGGGCAGCCGCAGGTCGTAGGTCTTCTCGAGCTCGTCCACCGTCTCCTGGAAGCCGAGGTCGCTCGACAGGAGGTCGTCGGTCGTCGTGCCCGCCTGCGGGTCGTCCCCGAAGAGGTCTGCCTCCTCGGTGCCCGGGGCGGTGGCGAGGCCCTCGAGCGACGAGTAGTCCCCCGTGCAGCCCGCCATGAACGACTCGTCGTAGCTCTGGGTGACCTCGGCGAGCTCCTCGGGCGTCAAGCCCCAGCTCGACGCGTCCAACGCGTTCTCCGGCAGCGCGAGCAGCGCCGCGCACTCGGCCTCCGTGGCGGTGGGCAGCGTCCCTGCCGTGCGGACCTCGTGCGAGGACAGGGTCCAGTCGTCGCCGAGCAGGTCCTCTCCGGAGCCCAGGCTCCCCAGGCCGCTCGACCCGAACGTGTCGGCGAGGGTGCTCAGCTGCTCCCAGAGCTGGTCGACCGACGCGGGGTCGATCGTCGCGGACGACGCGAACAGGGTGCTGTCCGGCAGGCCGGTGAGGAGCGACGTCCCCGAGCCCTTCAAGGGTGCGAGGACCTTCTCGTCGGCGCCGACGGCGATCGCGATCTCCAGGTGGTCGGTGCCTGCCCGTGCCGCTCCGGAGACGGTGCGCAGACCGTCGCCGACGGCTGCGCCCAGCTCCTCGGCCCCCTCCTGTCCTTCGAGCGCGGTGATCGCGCCCTCGACGTCCGCCCAGTAGGAGACGAGCCCTGGGTCGCCCAGGGCCTTCATGTCCGCGGTGAACCGCGGGGCGTCGGCCAGCGGTGCCTTCTTCGCGGCTGCCGCCACGTCGGCGGCCGCGACCCGCTCGGAGGTGATCAGGGCGTACCCGCCCGTGAACGCGACCTGTGCGGCCTTCGCGCCGTCGCCGCAGCCCAGGCCCGACTCGATGGCGATCCGGGCGGCGGCCTCGTCGGTCACCTGGAGGACGAGCACCGGTTCGGGTTCGGGTGCGGCTCCTGCGTGCCCGGTCGCCGCGCCCTCGACGGGCGGCAGCGCGGCGAGGGCCGCGCGCTGGCCGATCCACGGTTCGACGTCGGCGGCGTAGTCGATCTCGCACGTGCCGCTCTTCGAGATCGCGTCGACGACGAGCCGGCGCAGGTCGGCGTCCTCGCCGAGGTCCACGTCGAGGTCCGTGGCGAGATCGGGGAACCTGTTCGCGAGGCGCAGCAGGTTGACCTTCTGCGTGGCCGACGGGTCGAGGTCCACGCGCACGTAGGCGAACGCGGTGTCCGGGAGGGCGGCCTCGGGCTGCGCTCCGCCGCCGTCGAGCGCGCTGTAGGCGAAGACGCCCCCGCCGACGAGGACGAGGGCCGCGGTCGCCGCGCCGCCGAGCACCAGGCCGGTGCGCAGCCGGGAGGGCCGGACGGTCACGACCGTGACCGGGGCGGGAGGCGTGTCACCGGCGGGTGGTCGCCACGCCCCCGAGGGATCGGCAGGAGGGAAGGTGGGCGGCGTGGTCATGGTGAACCCTCTGGGTCGGCGTCGGCTCGACCGGCGCGGTGCGTCGGCGGTCGAGCCGAAGGCTAGTGGAGGCCGCCGACGGCTCGCAGCCCCCATCCATGGGGAGAACTCCCCGCCGCGGGAACTCACCCGGACGTGCTCGGCGGGGTGCGGCCCGGCGGATGCGACTGTGAGGGCTCTGTCCCGGTAACCTGGGAGTTCTGATTCCCACGAGCACAAACGAGGTTCACGTGCCCACCGGCAAGGTCAAGTGGTTCGACACCGAACGAGGGTTCGGCTTCATCGCGAGCGATGAGGGCGACGAGGTCTTCCTGCACGCTTCCGCCCTGCCTGACGGCGCGGCGCCCAAGCCCGGTGCCAGGGTGGAGTTCGGCGTGGCCGACGGGCGGCGCGGCCCGCAGGCGCTCGCGATCAAGCTGCTCGACCCGGCGCCCTCCGTGGCCAAGGCCCAGCGTCGCCCGGCCGAGGACCTGGGGGTCGTGATCGAGGACCTCATCAAGGTCATGGACAAGGTCGGGGGCTCGTTGCGCCGTGGCCGGTACCCGGATGCCGCGCAGGGAGCCCAGCTCGCCAAGGTGCTGCGCGCCGTCGCCGACGACCTGGAGGCATGACATGGCTGCCGTAGCCGCCGCTGAAGGATCGACCCGTCGTGTGAGCGCGCGCGCCGCCAAGGACGCCGTGCTCACGGGCGCGGTGGACCTCGCGCGTGCTGCGGCGGAACAGGTCGCCGAGCACGTGGGGGACGTGGGTGAGCACCTCGGGACGGTCGTCGAGGAGGACCGCCTGATCTCGCACCAGTTCGCGTGCACCATGCTCGGCTACCGGGGGTGGCGCTGGACCGTGACGGTGGCCCGCGTCCCGCGCGGTCGCACCGCGACGGTGTGCGAGGTCGAGCTCCTGCCGGGCGAGGGCTCCATCCTGGCGCCCGAGTGGTTGCCGTGGTCGGAGCGTCTGCAGCCGGGCGACATCGGTGTGGGCGACGTCCTGCCGTTCCAGGCGGACGACCCGCGCCTCGAGCCGGGCTACGTGCCCACGGGCGACGAGGAGCAGGACGCCGTCGCGATCGAGGAGCTCGCGCTCGCCCGGGTCCGGGTGCTGTCCCCCGAGGGCCGCGACGAGGCGGCCGAGCGCTGGTACCGCGGTACGCGCGGTCCTACGGCGCCGGGCGCGGTCGCCTCGGGCGCGGAGTGCGGGTCGTGCGGGTTCCTGGTGCCCCTGCAGGGGGCGCTCGGGCAGGTCTTCGGCGTGTGCGCGAACGCGTGGTCGCCCGACGACGGCAAGGTCGTGAGCCTCGACCACGGGTGCGGTGCGCACTCCGAGACGGACGTCGAGCCGCACCCGACGGACTGGCCGGCCGCCGACCCGTTGATCGACGAGATGGACGTCGAGATCGTCCAGCTCCTGGACGCCGCCCGTGATGCGGCGAGCGCCACGGCCACGGCCGCCACGGCTGCGGCTCCCGCGAGCCCGGCGACCGAGCGGTCCGCGGAGGCTGCGGCGAGCATCGAGCTGGCGCTGTCGCGGATCGCCCTCCCGGAGCCCGGGAGGTCGTCGTCCGCGACGGACGCCTCGGAGACCGGACCGGACGCCTCGCCGGACGCGGACCCGGACGAGCCGGCACGGTGACGACGGACGCCTTCGGGACCTCGGCTCTTCGCCGGGCCGTCACGGAGGCGTGGCTCGCGTCCCCGACGCGCTTCCGGGAGGACGCGAACACCGAGGAGGACCACGCCCGCGGCTACTACCGCGACCGGGTGGTGGTGGAGCTCGCGCAGAACGCGGCCGACGCCGCGGTGCACGCAGGCTCCTCGGGCCACCTGGTGCTGCGTCTTGCCCGGGACGCGGGCGGCGCGTGGTGGCTGACGGCGGAGAACTCGGGCGCACCGCTGGACGCGGGGGGCGTCGCGTCGCTGGCGTCGATGCGCGCGTCGGCCAAGGTCGCGCGCCCGTCCGGCCCGACGGCGGAGCCTGGGTCCGTAGACGGCCCACCCGGGCGGGTGGGCAGGTTCGGGGTGGGCTTCGCGGCCGTGCGCTCGGTCGCGGACGAGATCTCGGTGCGCTCGACGCTCGGGGGAGTGACGTTCTCCCTGGACCGGACGGTCGCGGCACTGTCCGACGCGGTCGCAGGTGCGCGGGAGGACGGGGGAGCGGCGGCGGCCGACCGGCTCGAGGCCGCGGTCCGCGAGCGGGGCGACGCCCTGCCCGTGCTGCGGCTCCCGTTCGCGGCGGACGCCCTGCCCGGCGACATCGCCACGGGTCTCGCGACGCCGGCCACGGTCGTGGCTCTGCGCCTGCGGGACCGGGTCGCGGTCGAGGCCGTCCGTGCCCAGCTCGACGAGGTGGACGACGCGCTGCTCCTGGCGCTGCCCGCCCTGGCGGAGGTCGGGGTCGAGATCGAGGACGACGCCGGGAACCTGCGGTCGCGTCGCCTGCACGACGTGGCCGCCCGCTGGACGGTCGTGCGCGAGCGCGGGGTTCTCGACGCGCGCATCCTGGACTCGCTCCCGGTCGAGCAGCGCCACGGGGGCTGGAGCCTGCTGTGGGCGCTGCCGCGGTCGGCTGCCGCACCGAGCGATGCCGTCGCGAGCGTGGTGCACGCTCCCACGCCGACCGACGAGCCGACGACCTTCCCGGCGCTGCTCGTCGCGTCGTTCCCCTTGGACCCGAGTCGTCGGCACGTCCTGCCCGGGCCTGTGACGGACGCGCTCGCCGCGTCCGCGGGGGAGGCCTTCGCCCGGCTCCTCGGTCTGGTCGCCGCTGAGCGGGGGGCCTCGGTCCTCGCTCTCGTGCCCACCGGGTTGCCGTCCGGGGCGCTCGACGCGCAGGTCCGGGACGCGGCGCTCGCCGCGTTGCGCGGCACGCCGCTGCTGTCGCCACCGCCTCCGGTGGCCGTCCCCGCCGGCGATCACGACGCGCAGGACGCACCCGGCGGGCCCGCCGGCCCCGCCGGCCCCGTCGACCTCGACGGTCCAGGACTCGACGAGGAACCCGTGCGCCCCGGCGGACGGCACCTGGTCGCGCCCCGCGACGCCCAGGTCCTCGCGGGCGAGGTCGGGCGCGATCCGGCCGTGGTGGCGGTGCTCGGTCGGGCGGTGCCGGACCTGGTCGACGTGCCGTCGTCGCTGCACGCGGTCGCACGGTCGCTCGGGGTGCGGTCCCGCGAGCTCGCGGACCTGCTCGACGAGCTGCCCGCAGGGATGGGTCCTGCGGCGTGGCGCGAGGTCTACGCGGCCCTCGCCCCGCACGTGGGGCAGCCGGGGGTGCGCGACGCGCTCGGTGCGGTGACGGTCCCGCTCGCCGACGGGCGGACCGCGCGGGGAGCTCGCGGGGTCCTGCTCCTGGGTGCCGAACCCGCAGCCGAGGAGGCGACGGCAGGTTCCGGCTTCCTCACCCTGGCGCGCTCGCTGGGCCTGCGCCTGGTGCACCCGGACGCCGTGCACCCGCTCCTGGAGCGTCTGGGCGCGACGCCGTCCTCGTTCCGTGGGCTGCTGACCGAGCCTGCGGTCAGGGAGCACGTGCTGCACCTCGCGGACCTGGCCGCGGACGACGACCTGCTCGACGGGACGGACCCGGTGCCCGCCGCCGTCGGGCAGGTGCTGGCCCTCGCGCGCTCCGCGCTCGCCGAGGGCGCGCAGCCCGAGGACGTGCCCTTCTGGTGGGGCGAGCTCCCGCTGCCCACGGCCGAGGGCGACCTGTCGGCGGCACGTGAGTGCGTCGTGCCGGGGTCGTGGGCGGACGGGGTCCTGGACGGTCTCGTGCCGCTCGCGGACGGCGTGGCCGAGCGCTGGGGCGAGGACGTCCTGCGTGCGGTCGGGGTCCCCGCGGACGTGACGGTCCACCGGGTCCGCGACGTCCTGACGCCGTGGGACGCCGACGCGGACCTGCCCGACGACCCGGACGACCCGCAGTCGTGGCTCGACGGGTGGGCCGACTACCTCGCCTTCCTGGGTGGCCACGTCGGGGGAGGCGCGTTCGTGGGCGACCTCGACGCGGTCGCGGACCTGGACGCCGTCGCCGACGACGCGTGGCCCGTGTTCCTCGCACGGCTCGCCGGCGACCCCGACGCCCGCGCGGCCCTGCTCGCCCCGGTCCGGAGCCAGGGTGGTGCCCGGGCGGGGGACGCGCCGTCGTACACCGCCTGGTGGCTGCGCCGGCACCTGGGCGCGCCCTTCGCGGCCGTGCCGGGCGGTGCGCCCTTCCTGCCCGACCCGCCCGACGAGGCCCACGGCCTGGACGCGGAGGTCGTGCGCGCGCTGGGCGGGGTCGCGGACCTGGGAGACCTCGCCCCGGCGGACTGGCCGGACTACCTGGCCGCGCTGCCCGACGTCGGCACGCCCCTCGACCTGCCCGCCGCGCTCGCGGTCTGGCGCGGGTTGGGCGCGCTCGCGCGCACGGCGAACGGTCACGCGCTCGACGAGCTGCCCGACCGCCTGCCGGGCCTGCGCGGGTCGACCACGACGTGCGTCCCGGCCGAGGACCTGGCCGTGGCGACGAGCGCGATGTGGGCGCAGGTACGGACCGTGCTCCCGGTCGCGTCGGTCGCGGACGGGGGAGCCGTCCTGGCGGACCTCCTCGACCTGCCGTTGCTGCCGCCCCCGGGTGCGCCGGAGGTCCCCCTGCCCGACGACGCCGGCTCGCCCCAGGTGCTCGACGCCCGGGTCGCGCGGCTCGTCCCGGGCGTGCCCGGCAGCTGGTTCGAGCACGAGGCGCTGTCGGTGGACGGGGTCGAGGTCGACTGGTGGGTGAGCTCGGGCGGCGCAGGACCCGAGGTCCACGCCTCGACGACCGCCGGCCTGGCCCGCGGGCTGGCCGCGGCGGCCGGCCGGCCCGCGGCGCGGCACCTGCTGGAGTCCGCGCTGCTCGACCCGGCCTCCGCCGACGACCTGCTCGCCGAGACGGCGTGGGACGAGGCGTGAGCCGGGCGGCGGGACCCGCGCCCGGACCGCCCGGCATCTTCGACCGTCGCCTCGTGGGCGGCGTCTACGTCCCGACCTTCGTGTTCGAGGCCGGGGTGAGCGCGATCGTGCCCGTGGTCGCGCTGAGCGCGATCTCGATGGGGGCCGGGATCGCGCTGGCGGGGTTCGTCGTCGCGCTGCTGGGGCTCGGGCAGATCGCCGGGGACGTCCCGGCCGGGGCGTTCGCTGCGCGGTTCGGTGACAGGCGGGCCATGATGACGGCCGCGGCCGCCTCGATCGTCGGCCTCGTGGCGTGCGCGCTCGCCCCCAACCTGTGGGTCCTGGGCGCCGGGGTCTTCTGCGTCGGTATGACCAACGCCGTGTTCATGCTCGCCCGGCAGGCCTATCTGACCGAGGTCACGCCCGTCCTCAAACGGGCCAGGGCGCTGTCGACGCTCGCGGGCACGCACCGGATCGGTGCCTTCGTGGGGCCGTTCGCCGCGGCCGCGGTCCTGTGGCTCTGGGACCTGCCCGCGGTGTACTGGCTGGCCGTCTGCACGAGCGTCGTCGCCGGGCTGGTGACGGCCCTCGTGCCTGACGTCGCGGCGGGTTCGACGGCCCACCGGCGGTCCGTGGTGCCCGTCAGCTTCCGTACGGTGCTGGCCGCGAACTGGCGGGTGTTCGCGACGCTCGGGATCGCGGTCGTGATGGTCGGGGCCACGCGGGCCGCCCGGCAGGTGGTGCTGCCGCTGTGGTCCGAGCACCTGGGCTTCAGCCCCGCCACGACGAGCGTGATCTTCGGGCTCTCGGGAGCCGTCGACATGCTGCTGTTCTACCCCGCGGGCAAGGTCATGGACCGGTGGGGCAGGCTGTGGGTCGCGATCCCGTGCATGGTCGTGCTGGGCGGGGCGATCGTCGTGCTGCCGCTCACGAGCACCGTCGCCGGGGTGGCCGTGGTGGCGATGGTCATGGGCTTCGGCAACGGGATCGGGTCGGGCATCCTCATGACTCTCGGCGCCGACGTCGCGCCCCCGGACGTCCGCGCGCAGTTCCTCGGGATCTGGCGGCTCTTCCAGGACTCCGGGACCGCGCTCGGTCCGCTGGTGGTCTCGGCCGGTGCCGCGCTGGGAAGCCTCGCGGGCGGGATCGTCGCGTCCGGCACGGTCGGCCTGCTCGGTGCGGTCGCGCTCGCGCGGTGGGTCCCGCGGTGGTCGGTGCACGCGAACCGGACCACGCGCCGTCGGGCGGGGATCGAGAGCTAGGCGGGGGTCCCCTGGGCGTCGTCGCCCGACTCGTCGGGGTGCGTCCGGTACTCGCTCCGGTTGCGGCGTTCCCAACCGAGCCCGATGATGCCGAGCACGATCCCGGCCGCGCAGCTCGCGGGAAGCTCGAACGTCGCCCTGTCGAGGAGCAGCAGGACGACCGAGACCACGAGGGCGACGGCCCACAGGCTCATCCCGACCAGGATCACCGGCCGCAGGTCGACACGCAGCGCCGGCGGGTTGGGGCGGCGCCGCTCCGGGTGGATCAGCAGGGAGAGCATCGAGGGCACGCTCGCAGTCTACGTCTCGTGAAGGTTCCGTCGGGTGAAAAAAACTGGTGGCGCTGCCCGGCGTGTCCGGGCCCTCACCCGAGGGGCTCCCGTGTTATCAGGCCTGGGTGCGGCAACGACGGCACCGCGCGAACCTCGCTTATCGGGGTGAACCAGGCGCAACCGGCCCCGGCGACCCCGACCGGGACCGCGACCCGCTAGGAAGACTTGCCCCTTTTCACCCGTGACCGCTGTCACAGGACGGCCGAGGAGCTGTCTCTCCTGGGTGAGACGTGCAGCGGACAGGGTTCCGAGGCCGTATCGCCAGCCGCTACGATCCGAACTTCGCCTCCCCTGCTTCGTTGGACAGGTGTGCAAGAAGTTGGGGACGGTACTTGCTCGTCGCTCCGAGGAATGCGGTGCATTTCTCGTTCTGGACACGTGTCCATCTCTATTGTCTGACCACACCAGTCTCCAGGTAGGGGCTCAAGATCCGCAGGATCCAGGGCTCGGACTCGCCGAGAGGCGGGGTCTTCTCACCCGGGTGAAAAGGTCGGTCGTTCGTTCATTTCTTTGTGTGCCGACTCTTACGATGAGGCGTTCCGGCGGTCCAGAAGCGGCTGACGGATTGATCGAGAGGTAGCCGGGCCCATGGCCGGAAGCGTCATTCACGATTCGCGTCGTGGACTCCGCCACATCCTGACAGCAGCGCCGCCCGGTCCACTCCGGGCGGTCCGTGCAGCGTTCGCGTCGGTCACGTGGGAGCGGTCGTACAAGGTCCGCCTCGTCGCCACGGACACGCTGGCCATCACCATCGGTGTCACGGCCGCGTACTTCCTGCGATGGGACCAGTTCATCAGCCAGCCCGTCCGGGAGAACCTGTTCCTCCCGTACCTCGCGCTCAGCATCCTGATCGGGCTCGCCTGGGCGGGTTCCCTGGCGTTCGCCAAGACGCGGGACGTGCGGGTCGTGGGCAGCGGGCCCACCGAGTACCAGCGGGTCTTCGACGCGTCCTGGCGGCTCTTCGGGATCCTGGCGATCCTCGCCTTCCTGCTGCGCTTCCAGGAGGCCCGCGGCTACCTGATCTTCGCCTTCCCTCTCGGCCTCGCCGGGCTGCTCCTGGGACGCTACTTCTGGCGGCAGTGGCTGCACCGCAAGCGGGCCGCCGGTTCTCACCGGACCGCCGTCCTCGCGATCGGGCACCGCGACCAGGCCGAGCGCCTGATCCGCGACCTGAACGACCGGGACAGCTCCGGCTACCGGGTCGTCGCCGTGTGCACCCCGAGCGGGCGGGCCGGCGAGGGGGACGCCATCCTGGGCGTGCCCGTCCTCGGAGACCTCCGTTCGGCGGGCGAGATCGCAGCACGCGTCGGCGCAGGCTGCGTCGCGGTGAGCGGGTCGGACGCCGTGACGGCCGATGTGGTGCGCCACCTCAGCTGGGAGCTCGAGCCCTTCGGTGTCGACCTCATGCTGACGACCGAGCTGGTCGACGTCGCCGGTCCGCGCATCACGATCACCCCGGCCGAGTCGGTGTCGCTCCTGCACGTCGACGCGCCCCGGTTCAGCGGTCCCAAGTTCGTCGTCAAGTCGATCTCCGACTGGTTCGGCGCGGCGATCCTGACGTTCCTCCTGCTGCCCGTCCTGATCGCGGTCGGCCTCGCGGTGCGGCTCACGAGCCGTGGACCGGTCTTCTACTCCCAGCAGCGCGTGGGACGCAACGGCGAGACCTTCTCGATGCTCAAGTTCCGGTCCATGCGCGTCGGGTCCGACATCGACCTCACCGCGCTCGCCGCGGACAACGAGGGGTCCGGGCCGCTCTTCAAGATCCGCAACGACCCGCGCGTCACGACCGTGGGCCGCTTCCTCCGTCGCTACTCGCTCGACGAGCTGCCGCAGATCTTCAACGTCCTGCGAGGCGACATGAGCCTCGTGGGGCCTCGTCCGCCGCTGCCGCGCGAGGTCAGCACGTACGAGAAGAAGGTGCGCAGGCGCCTGCTGGTCAAGCCCGGCCTGACGGGCCTGTGGCAGGTCGGGGGACGGTCCGACCTGTCGTGGGAGGAGAGCGTGCGGCTCGACGTCTACTACGTCGAGAACTGGACGCTGTTCGGCGACATCCTGATCCTGGCGCGCACGGCCAGGGCCGTGGTCTCCGGGCACGGGGCGTACTGAGCGTCGTCGGCCGGACGGGCGTGACGGGGGACACGTCCTCCTAGCACGTAACGTGGACGATTCTGAAGCGCAACACGGGATCTGGCACCATTCTCCCCATGACCACCACGACTGACGAGCGCGAAGCCCCCCCGCGTTCCAGCGGCATCGACCGCTTCTTCAAGATCACCGAGCGCGGCTCGACCATCGGCGCCGAGATCCGTGGCGGTCTCGTCACGTTCTTCGCGATGTCCTACATCATCATCCTCAACCCGATCATCCTGGGGACGGCTCCTGACGGCACGGGGCAGTTCTTGGGCGGCGGCACGGACGGCGCGAACTTCCCGATGATCGCCGCGACCACGGCGCTCGTCGCGGGCATCATGACGATCGCGATGGGCGTCTTCGCGAACTACCCGATGGCTCTCGCGGCCGGTCTGGGCCTGAACGCGGTCGTGGCCTTCACGATCGCCTCGATCCCCGAGGTCACGTGGGCCGACGCGATGGGCATCGTCGTGATCGAGGGCCTCATCATCCTCGTGCTCGTCCTCACGGGCTTCCGGGAGGCGGTCTTCCGCGCGGTCCCGGTCGAGCTCAAGACGGCGATCAGCGTCGGCATCGGCCTGTTCATCGCGCTCGTCGGCCTGGTCAACGCCGGGTTCGTCGCCGCGGGCGGTGGCACGCCGCTCCAGCTCGGCGCGACCGGCTCGCTCGCGGGCTGGCCCATCCTCGTCTTCGTGGTGGGCCTGGTCCTCATGATCGTCCTGTGGGTCCGCAAGGTCCGTGGAGCGATCCTCATCTCGATCCTCGCCGCGACCGTCGTCGCGGTGGTGATCCAGGCGATCGCCGGGGTCGCCACCAAGGGCAGCGGTGCGACGAACGGCTGGAGCCTGAACGCGCCCGAGCTCGACGGCAGCCCGGTCGCGGTACCGGACTTCGGCCTGCTCGGTCAGTTCTCCCTCCTGGGGTCGATCGAGAAGGTCGGCATCGTCACGGTCGTCCTGCTCGTCTTCTCGCTGCTGCTCGCGGACTTCTTCGACACCATGGGCACCATGGTCGCGGTCGGCGCCGAGGGCAAGCTGCTCGACGAGACGGGCAACCCGCCGAAGTCGCGCGCGATCCTCATCGTCGACTCGGTCGCCGCGGCCGCCGGTGGCGCCGCGAGCGTCTCCTCCAACACGAGCTACGTCGAGTCCACGACCGGCGTGGGCGAGGGGGCGCGCACTGGTCTCGCGGCGGTCGTGACGGGCATCGCGTTCCTGCTGGCGACGTTCCTGTCTCCCCTCGTCGCCCTGGTCCCGAGCGAGGCCGCCGCGCCCGCCCTGGTCCTGGTCGGCTTCCTCATGATGACGCAGATCACGGGCATCAAGTGGACCAACGTCGAGGTCGCGATCCCCGCGTTCCTCACGATCGCCCTCATGCCGTTCACGTACTCGATCACGGCCGGCATCGGCGCGGGCTTCCTGGCCTTCGTGGTCATCAAGCTGGCGCTCGGCAAGGTCAAGGCGATCCACCCGCTCATGTGGGTCTCGGCCGTCGCGTTCATCATCTACTTCACCCTCGACCCGATCAGCGACGCCCTGGGCGTCTGACGTACGCTCACAGGCGATGAGCACCCCGATCCTGCGCCTGACGCCGACGCTCCAGTCCTACGACTGGGGATCGAGGAGCACGCTGCACGCGCTCCTCGGGCTGGCGCAGGACGGGGAGCCCCTCGCCGAGCTGTGGATGGGGGCGCACCCGAAGGGCCCGTCGTCGGCATCGGCCGACGGCGGGCCCTCGGCGTCTCTGGCGGACCTGATCCACGCGGACCCGCTCGCGATGCTCGGCCGACGTGTGCTCGACGACTACGGCCCGCGGCTGCCCTACCTGCTCAAGGTGCTCGCCGCGGACCGCGCGCTGTCGCTGCAGGTGCACCCGCAGCCGCACCGTGCGCGCGCAGGGTTCAACCGGGAGAACCGGCAGGGCGTCCCGCGGGAGTCGCCGGAGCGCAGCTTCCACGACGACCAGCACAAGCCCGAGATGGTCGTCGCGGTCTCGCGGTTCGAGGGCCTCTCCGGATTCCGGCGACCGGAGCGGATCCTGGAGCTGCTGGACGGGCTGCGCGGGGACCTGGTGACCAGCATGAGAGCGGCGCTCGAGGCCCAGCCCGCCGCGGCCGGTCTGCGCGAGGCGTTCACGCTCGCACTGCGCGCGCGGACCTCTCCCGACGTCGCCGCGGACCTGGCGACGACCGTCGCCGACGTCGGGGCTCGCCTGGAGTCGGGAACGACGTCGCCCCGTGCCGACGCCACCGTGGTCTCGCTCGCGGAACAGCACCCCGGTGATCCCGGCGCCCTGGTGTCGATGATGCTCAACCGGGTCACGCTCGAGCCGGGGGAGTCGATGTTCGTCCCGGCCGGGCACGTGCACGCCTACCTGTCGGGGTGCGCGGTCGAGGTCATGTCGAGCTCGGACAACGTGCTGCGCGCCGGACTGACCACCAAGCACGTGGACGTCGAGTCGTTGCTGGCGTGCGTGAGCTATGCCCCGGGGCCGGCGGCTCGCCCGCGGATCCGGCGGCTGGCCGACGCTGCGTCGAGGAGCCACGACCTGCCGGTGGTGGACGGCGGGCTGCGCGAGTACCGGGCGTCGATCGCGGAGTTCGCGCTGGTCATGGGGGCGGTGAGCACGGTGGGCGCCGAGGCCGTGGCTCTGCCGACCGAGGGGCCGCGGATCGTCCTCGCCCTGGACGGTCTTCTCGAGCTGGGGCGGGCAGAGGCGGACGGAGGTTCGCCCCGTGGCGCGGACGGGCGGGTGTCCCTGAGGCCGGGCGAGTCGGTCTTCGTCCCGCACGACGCCGGTGCGCTGGACGTGCGAGGAGTGGGCGACCTGGTGGTCGCCTACGTGCCGTGATCTCGCTCACTCCCCATTTCATTACTTAAGGTAATGAGTTAAGGTAAAGAGATGCCTCCCGCGGAACAGACCACGCCCTCGTCCCCCACGAAGGCGCAGTGTCGGCCCGCGACCCTCGGCGGTGACCTCCGCGTCGCCCTCACGCGCGTCTCGCGCGCCCTGCGCTCCCAGCGCGGTGGTGCCGACCTGCCCGAGGGCCAGTTCGGCGTCCTGACGGTGCTCCACAAGCACGGCGCGATGACCCCCGGCGCGCTCGCGACCCACGAGCGCATCCGCCCGCCGTCCATGACCCGCACCGTGAACGCGCTCGTCGAGCTGGGCCTCGTCCACAAGCTCGAGCACGACACCGACAAGCGGCTGGTCATGGTGGCCCTCACCGAGGCCGGCGTCCTCGAGGTCAAGGAGACCCGTCGGCGCCGCGACGCGTGGCTCACCCAGCAGCTGACCGACCTGACCCCCGACGAAAGAGAGACCTTGGCCCGCGCCACTGACCTGTTGACCCGGATCGCCGCCCGATGAGCGCGACGTTCTCCTCTCTCAAGTACTTCAACTACCGCCTCTGGTTCGGGTCCGCGCTCGTCGCGAACATCGGCACCTGGATGCAGCGCATCGCGCAGGACTGGCTCGTCCTGACCGTCCTGACCGCGAACTCCGGTGTCGCCGTCGGCGTCATCACGGCGCTCCAGTTCGCGCCCGTCCTGGCGCTGTCCGCCTGGGCGGGCGTCCTCGCGGACCGGTTGCCCCGCCGCAAGATGCTCATGGCCACCCAGGGCGCCTCGGGCCTGCTCGCGCTCGGGCTCGGCGCGCTCGTGCTCTCGGGGCACGTCGAGCTGTGGCACGTCTACGGCTTCGCGCTCGCGCTCGGGTGCGTGTCCGCGCTCGACGGCCCGGTGCGCCAGACGTTCGTCGCGGAGATGGTGCCGAGCGACAAGCTGTCGAACGCCGTGGGCCTCAACAGCGCGTCGTTCAACGCGGCCCGGTTGATCGGCCCCGGCGTCGCCGGCCTGCTCATCGCCGCGGTGGGCACGGGCTGGGTCTTCATCATCAACGGCATCAGCTTCGGCGCGACCATCTTCGCGCTGTCGCGCATGCGGACCCGGGAGATGCACAAGCTGCCCAGCGCCTCGCGCGAGAAGGGGCAGATCCGTGAGGGCATCCGGTACGTGCGCGGCCGCTCCGACATCATCGTCATCATGGTCGTCCTGAGCGTCGTGTCGACCTTCGGGCTCAACTTCCAGCTCACGTCCGCGATGATGGCGCGCGTCGAGTTCGGGATGGGCGCGGGGGAGTACGGCATGCTCGGGTCGATCCTCGCGATCGGTTCGCTCACGGGAGCACTGATGGCTGCCCGCCGGGAGCGGCCGCGCGTGCGGCTCGTGATCGGGTCGGCGTTCGGCTTCGCGATCGCGACCGGGGTCATGGCGCTCATGCCGAGCTATACGACGTTCGCGATCGCCTGCATCCCCGTCGGGTTCATGTCGCTGACCATGATGACCGCGGCCAACACGACCATCCAGATGACGACCGACCCCGTGATGCGCGGACGCGTCATGTCCCTGTACATGATCGTGTTCCTGGGTGCGACGCCCGTCGGTGCACCGATCGTCGGCTGGATCGCCGAGGCCTACGGGCCCCGCTGGGCGATCGGGATCGGCTCCATCACGGCACTGCTCGTCTCCGTGGGGGCCGCGATCTGGGCCATGCGGAACTGGAAGTTCACCGTCAGCTATCGCGTGACCCAGCGCCCGCACCTCCTGGTCACCTATCCCGAGGGCGGTGCGGCCCGCCGGGTGGGGGCTCGCGGCGAGACGCGCAGCCGGCTCGGCGTGGACGACGCGGAGGACGCCGCGACGGCGGCATGACGGCTCCCGGCCCGACGGCGCCGCTCGCCTGCAGACGTCACGTCCCCGACGACGTCGCTCGGCCCGGAACGCACGACGCCCGCCCCGCCGTTCGTCGGCAGGGCGGGCGTCGTGCGTCGACGGTCAGGCCAGGGCGTCGACGACGAAGTCGATGCTTCGGGTGAGCAGCTCGACGTCCGCCGGCTCGATCGCGGGGAACATCCCGATGCGGAGCTGGTTGCGCCCGAGCTTGCGGTAGGGGAACACGTCGAGGATCCCGTTGGCACGCAGGGCGGCGATGACCTGTGTCGCGTCGATCGACTCGTCGAGGTCGATCGTCCCGACGACCGTGGACCGGTCCTCGGGGCGCGTCACGAAGGGGGTGGCCCAGTCGCGGGAGTCGGCCCAGGAGTAGAGGGTCCGGGCCGACGACGCGGACCGGGCGCTCGCCCACGCGAGGCCGCCCTGCTCGTTGAGCCAGTCCACCTGCTCGGCGAACGTCACGAGCGTCGCGACCGCCGGGGTGTTGAGGGTCTGGTCCTGGCGGGAGTTCGTGATCGCCGCGCCGAGCGAGAGGAACTCGGGGACCCAGCGGTCACCGGACTCGATCTCCTGGGCGCGCGCGACGGCGTCGGGCGACATGATCGCGACCCACAGCGCGCCGTCGGACCCGAAGACCTTCTGCGGCGCGAAGTAGTAGACGTCCGTCTCCGCGAGGTCGACCGGGAGGGCGCCCGCGCCCGACGTCGCGTCGACCAGGGTGAGTGCCCCCTGCTCGCGGGAACCCGCGACACGGCGCACGGGGGCCATGGCCCCCGTCGAGGTCTCGTTGTGGGGCCAGGCGTAGACGTCGATCCCGTCCGCGGCCTCGGGGACGGCGACCGACCCCGGGGGAGCGGTGATGACCTGCGAGGCCTCGAGGAAGGGTGCACGCGTGGTCGCGGTCGCGAACTTGGCGCCGAACTCGCCGAACGCCGCGTGCTGGGCGCGCTCGCGCACCAGGCACAGCGTCGCGACGTCCCAGAACGCCGACGACCCGCCGTTGCCCAGGACGACCTCGTAGCCCTCCGGGGCGTCGAACAGGTCGGCGAGGCCCGACCGGATCCGACCGACCAGGGACTTGACCGGTGCCTGACGGTGGGAGGTCCCCAGCAGGGACGTGCCCGCCTTCGTGAGCGCGCGGACCTGCGCCTCGCGAACCTTGGACGGGCCGCAGCCGAAGCGGCCGTCGCTGGGCAGCAGGTGCGGGGGGACGGTGATCTGGGTGGGCTCAGGCACGGGGCAACGATAGTCCGGCCTGGCGCGAACACCGCTCGCCGTCCACAATGTCGGTGGCTCGGACCTAAACTAGTGGTCAGCGGCCCGCCGGTGCGGCAGGTGCCCCCAAGCCCCCAAGCGACAGGAGCGCGACGTGACCGACCTGATCGACACCACCGAGATGTATCTGAAGACGATCTATGAGCTGGACGAGGAGGGGATCGTCCCTCTGCGTGCGCGGATCGCGGAGCGGTTGGGTCATTCGGGTCCGACG
>NZ_JACSQE010000033.1:0-585 GCF_014836745.1 Oerskovia gallyi | reverse complement strand
CATGGCTGTCTACACCCTTCCCGAGCTGTCGTACGACTACGGCGCACTCGAGCCCCACATCTCCGGCCGCATCATGGAGCTGCACCACTCCAAGCACCACCAGGCCTACGTGACCGGCGCCAACACGGCACTCGAGAAGCTCGCCGAGGCCCGCGACTCCGGCGACCTCGCCGCGGTCAACCTCCACGAGAAGAACCTCGCGTTCAACCTCGGCGGCCACGTCAACCACTCCGCGTTCTGGACCAACCTCTCCCCCGAGGGCGGCGGCGAGCCCACCGGCGACATCGCCGCAGCCATCGCCGAGGACTTCGGCTCGTTCGAGAAGTTCAAGAAGCACTTCGCCGCCGTCGCCGCAGGCGTCCAGGGCTCGGGCTGGGCCATCCTCGCCTGGGACACCCTCGGCAAGAAGCTCATCATCGTCCAGCTCTACGACCAGCAGGGCAACATCGCCCTGGGCCTGGTCCCGATCGTCCTGCTCGACGTCTGGGAGCACGCCTACTACCTCGACTACCAGAACGTGCGCGCCGACTACGTCACCGCCTGGTGGAACCTCGTCAACTGGGCCGACGCCGACGCACGCCTCGC
>NZ_JACSQE010000032.1:0-606 GCF_014836745.1 Oerskovia gallyi | reverse complement strand
TCTATGAGCTGGACGAGGAGGGGATCGTCCCTCTGCGTGCGCGGATCGCGGAGCGGTTGGGTCATTCGGGTCCGACGGTGTCGCAGACGGTGGCGCGCATGGAGCGTGATGGTCTGGTCGTGGTGACCGGGGACCGTCATCTTGAGCTCACTGCTGAGGGTCATGCGAAGGCGCAGCGGGTGATGCGTAAGCACCGGTTGGCGGAGCGGTTGCTGACGGACGTGATCAAGCTCGACTGGGAGTTCGTGCACGTCGAGGCGTGCCGGTGGGAGCACGTGATGAGCGAGCTCGTGGAGAAGCGGTTGATCGGTCTGCTGGACCACCCGCACCACGACCCGTACGGCAACCCGATCCCGGGCCTGTCGGAGCTGGGCGAGGACATCGTGGAGATCGAGTACCTCGACGGGGTCGTGTCGCTGCCCGCGTACGTGGCCGCGGCCGACCGTGCCGGGCGCGCCCCCGGGGCGCTGCGCGTGGTCGTGCAGCGCATCGCCGAGCCCCTGCAGACCGACACGGACCTGCTCGCGCGCCTGGCGGCCGCGGGCATCCTGCCCCGCCAGGAGGTCACGATCACCCCCGAGGCCGGGTCGTACACGGTTTCCGCGC
>NZ_JACSQE010000031.1:0-608 GCF_014836745.1 Oerskovia gallyi | reverse complement strand
CAGTTCTCGGCGTCGTCGGAGGAGACGGCGGCGCAGTCGGGGGTGGTGGCGGCTGCTGCGGAGCAGGTGTCGCAGAACGTGCGGACGGTGGCTGCGGGGGCGGAGCAGATGGGGGCTTCTATTCGGGAGATCGCGCAGAACTCGAACGAGGCGGCGAAGGTGGCTAATCGTGCGACGGATCGTGCGGCGTCGACGAATGTGACGGTGCAGAAGCTGGGGACGAGCTCGCAGGAGATCGGTGATGTGGTGAAGGTGATCACGTCGATCGCTGAGCAGACGAACTTGTTGGCGTTGAACGCGACGATCGAGGCGGCTCGTGCGGGGGAGGCGGGCAAGGGGTTCGCGGTGGTGGCTTCTGAGGTCAAGGAGCTGGCGCAGGAGACGGCGAAGGCGACGGAGGACATCGCTCGTCGGGTGGAGGCGATCCAGGACGACACGTCGAGTGCGGTGGGGGCGATCGGTGAGATCGCGGACATCATCGGGCGGATCAACGACTATCAGCTGACGATCGCCTCGGCGGTGGAGGAGCAGACCGCGACGACGACGGAGATGTCTCGTGGGGTGCAGGAGTCCGCGACGGGGGCCTCGGAGATCGCGGGCAACATCAC
>NZ_JACSQE010000030.1:0-1046 GCF_014836745.1 Oerskovia gallyi | reverse complement strand
AGATCTTCGGGCCACAGCGGGCGCCATGACGAAGGTCATCGAGGAGGCTGACGCGCGACAGATCGACCTCGGCGTCACGATCGTTCATCAGCGCGGTCGCATCGCACTGGAGAAGGAGCCGATCGACGTCCATCAGGACGCCGTCGACCTGTTCGAGTCGATAGGTCAGGACGACCGCGTCGTCCGCGTCAACGTCGTGTACGCCACCAACCGTCAGACGCCGGCCCGGACGGTCGCCGACGTCCTGACCGTCAGCGTCTGCCTCGACGGCCCACGGGAGCTGGAAGCGTTCCTCGAGGACTGGATTCCCTTCATGGATTCCAGGGGAATCCCGCGGGAGAGCTTCGACGTCTTTACCGAGTGCCGCCCAGCGCACACGTGAGACGGGTGGTTCGGTCTGAGACGGGTTGCTGGGGACGCGACCCAGCAACCCGTCTCGGACCGAACCACCCGCCTCGCCCCCGCGAGTGGCAGGCGCGCCGCGACCGGCGGCTGACCAGGTGGCGTAGATCCGGTGCAGAACCCGGTGGTGGTCCCGCCCTGGCACCTGCGGGCCGGGCTTCCTTGCAACAATCGGCGCGTGCCCCCTCGATCCCGGGAGTCTTCCCCGCAGACCGCACCCCGTGCGACACCACCCACGCGGCGTCGACGGACGGTCGCCGTGATCCTCTGCGCAGCGCTGCTCGTCGTCGCCGTGCCGACCGCGCGCGGGGAGTACCTCCGCCCGGGGTGGTTCTACGACCACGTCGGCACCAGAGCGGCGAGCCTCGACGTGTTCGCAGAGCCGGGCGTGACCATGGTCGAGCGCCGGTTCGCCGGGGACGTCGCGCGACGAGCGGCCCAGATGCCAGGAACTGCGCGGGTCACCTGGCCTGATGTCCATGCACCGGGTGGCTGGGCCGTCCCGGAGCTGAGGGGCGGGCCCACACGGGCCCAGTTCTCGCTCGTGCTGGCTGACGACCGGCAGGGAGATCTTCGGGCCACAGCGGGCGCCATGACGAAGGTCATCGAGGAGGCTGACGCGCGACAGATCGACCTCGGCGTCA
>NZ_JACSQE010000002.1:364183-397546 GCF_014836745.1 Oerskovia gallyi | reverse complement strand
GTCATCCGGTGGATGACGGCCCCCAGCACGTTCTCGGTCGTTCTCGCCAGCCGACAGCAGGCGGCTCGAGCGGTCGAGACGGTCAGCCGAGCCCGGCCGCCCGCCACGCCGGGCTCACCCGCACCACGTCGCCGATCACGGTCACGGCCGGAGCGCGGACGCCGGCCGCGGTCGCGACGTCGGCGATGGTCGCGAGGGTCCCCACGGTGGACCGCTGTCGCGGGCCGTACCCGTCCTCGACGACCGCGACGGGGGTCTCGGGCGACCGGCCCGAGGCCACGAGCGCGGCCGCGGAGTCGCGGAGCCGCGAGACGCCCATGAGCAGGACGACGGTGTGGTCGGAGGCCGCAGGCACCTTGCCGATGTCCTCGTGCCCGGTCAGGACGGTGAAACCGCGCGACCAGCCGCGGTGCGTCACGGGGATACCCACCGCGGCGGGCACGGACACGGCGCTCGTCACGCCGGGCACGACCTCGACGGGGATGCCGTGCTCCTCGCACGCGATGAGCTCCTCGCCCCCGCGCCCGAACACGTACGGGTCGCCGCCCTTGAGCCGGACGACGCGGCGTCCGGCGAGCGCGTGCTCGACCAGCAGCGCGTTGATCTCCTCCTGCGGGACCGGGTGGAACCCCGGGGTCTTGCCGACGTCGATCACCACGACGTCGTCGGCGAGCTCGTCGAGCAGGGCGCGCGGGCCCAGCCGGTCGGTCACCACGACCTCGGCCTGCGCGAGCAGACGGCGTCCGCGCGCCGTGACGAGCCCGGGGTCGCCGGGTCCGCCGCCCACCAGCGCGACGCTCCCGCGACCCGCAGCGGGTCGGACCGGCCGCAGCGGGAGCTCGCCGGTCGCCAGGAGGGCGTCGATCGCGTCTCGGACGCGCTGGGCGCGTCGGGGGTCGCGGCCGGCGTTCACGGCCACGACGACCTCGGTCGTGGCGGTCGTGGCAGCGGAGGTGGTGTCGTCCGCCACGGTCACCCGGGCCACGGCCGGGACCCACGCGCTCCCGGCCTCGGCGTCACCCGCGCTCACACAGAAGACGCGCAGCGCCTCGGCCTCGGCCGCGACGGCCGCGTCGACCTCGGAGGAGCCGGTCGCGGTGTGCACGAGCCACGCGCCCTCGAGGTCTCCTGGCCGGAACGAGCGCGCCTCCCAGGCCACCGACCCGGCCGCGCCGGGCCCGTCGGGGCGAGCGGCGCCGTCGGGCAGGGGAGCGACCAGCAGCGCCAGGTCCTCGCAGACCTCCGGCGCGACGACACGCACGTGCGCGCCCGCGAGGACGAGCGACCGGGTCCGCCGCGCGGCGACCGGGCCGCCGCCCACGACGACCACGAGACGGCCCGCGATCCGCAGACCGAGGGGGTAGAGCTCAGGGTTCATGCGCCCATCATCGCTCGAAAGCGGCGGTGGCCAGCTCACGCCGGCGCAGCAGCCACCCCGAGCCCTTGCCGGCCGACGTCTCGGGGGCCAGGCCCCGACGACGCAGCATCGACTTCTCGACCGGGGCGAAGAACAGCAGCTCGATGACCATGCCGACCACGAGGATCAGCAGGATCGCCGTGAAGACGAGCGCCATGTCGGACAGCTCGCGCCCCTGCTGGAGGAACGCGCCCAGCCCGAACCCGATCCCGCCGCCGACCGCGATGATCTCCGCGGCCATGAGCGAGCGCCACGAGAACGCCCAGCCCTGCTTGAGGCCCGCGAGGTAGCCGGGGAAGGCCGCGGGGAGGATGACGTCCTTGATCATCTGGAAGCGGCCCGCGCCCAGGACCTGACCCACGCGCCGGTACAGCGGCGGCACCTGGTCCACGCCCGACACGATCCCGTTGATGATCGAGGGCACCGCGCCCATGAGGATCACGAAGTACACCGTGGCGTCGGACAGCCCGAACCAGATGATGCCCGCGGGCACCCAGGCGACCGACGGCAGCACCTGCAGGCCCGTGATGATGGGCCCGAACGAGACGCGCACCCAGCGCACGCGGGCCACGAGGATGCCGAGCGGCGTGCCGATCGCGACGGCCGCGAGGAAGCCCAGGACGCCGCGCTCGAGGCTCGTCCCGAGGGCCTGCCACAGCGTGCCGCTCTCCGCGGCGCGTGTGACGGCCTCCCAGACCTGCTCGGGGCCGGGCAGGTTGTAGATGGGCTGGACCTCGAGCCACACGAGGGTCTGCCAGACGGCGAGCAGGATCGCGATCGCGAGGACCGGCGGGTAGACGGCGTGGAACGCCGTGGACCACCGGCTCGCGGTGGTGGCGACGGTCGTCTGGAGGGCGTCGAGTCCCGCCTCGATGTCGCTCACGTCCTTGGCGTGCCCGACGGCGGCCCCCGCCTCGCGCGGACCGGTCGCGACGGCGTCGCGCGTCTCGGGCGAGTGCCCGGACGCGTCCGGGCCAGGCAGGGCGCCGTCGCGCGGGGCCAGGGTCTCAGTGCTCTTCGACGTCTCAGACGGCATGACGGCGGATCTCCTCACGGAGGTCGTTGGTGATCTCGGTCGCGAGGCGCGACGCGGCGGCGGCCTCGATGCTGCGCTGCTCGTCGGCCCCGTACACGTCGACGTCCCACTCGCGCACGATGCGCCCGGGGCGCGACGACATGAGCAGCACGCGCTGCCCGAGCCGCACGGCCTCGCGGACGTTGTGCGTGATGAACACGATCGTGCGGCCCGTCTGCTCCCAGACGCGTTCGAGCTCGTCGTGCAGCAGGTCACGGGTGATGGCGTCGAGCGCCGCGAACGGCTCGTCCATGAGCAGGACGTCCCGCTCCTGGGCGAGCGAGCGGGCCAGCGCGACGCGCTGGCGCATGCCGCCCGAGAGCTCGTGGACGCGCTTGTCGCCCGAACCGTCGAGCCGCACGAGCGAGAGCAGCTCGGCGGCCCGCTCGCGGCGCTCGGAGCGGGGCACGCCCCGGAACTTCAGGGCGAGCTCGATGTTGCGGCTCGCGGTGAGCCAGGGGAACAGCGCGGACTCCTGGAACATCAGGGCCGCGCCGTCCCCGGCGACCTCCACGTCCCCCGTGGTCGGGCGCTCGAGACCCGCGACGATGTTGAGCAGCGTCGACTTGCCGCAGCCGGAGGCTCCGAGCAGGCAGACGAACTCGCCCTGCGCGATGTCCAGGTCGATCCCGTCGAGCACCGGGGCGCCGTCGGGGGAGAACCGCTTGGACACGCCGCGCAGGCGGACGCCGGTCGTGGGGGTGTCGACCTCGCTCGGGGCCGTTGCGTCTGCTCCGGTCGGGGTACCCGTGCGGGCGGGGGACGTGGTGGTCATCGTGCTACTCCTTGCCGAGACCTGCGGCGGAGACGGTCGGCTGACCGGCCTCCTTCAGCACCTTGTTGAGGAGGCTCAGGTCGTAGATGCCGTCGAGGTCCGCCTCGGTGGTGGTCCCGGCCGTCACGCCGTCCTCGAGCAGGGTGTTGAGCGTGCCCGCGAGCGGGTCCGTCGTGAAGGTGATGTTGGTGAAGGCGCGGTCGAGGACCGCGTCCGACAGGGGCTTGCCGGCGATCTTCTCGATCTCGCCGTTGACGAGCGGCTTGGCCTCGTCCGGGTTGGCGTTGAGCCAGTCGATCGCCGCGACCTCGCCGCGCAGGAGCGCCTCGACGGTCTCCGGGTGCTCTTCGAGGAAGTCGGTGCGGACGATGAGGTGCGTGGTGAGGAACTGGCCGTCGTCCCACAGGTCCTTCTCGTCGACCAGGACGTGGGCGCCCGCGTCGAGCACGAGGCGCGAGGCCCAGGGCTCGGGCAGCCAGCCACCGTCGAGCTCGCCGTTCTGGAACAGCGTGAGGGTCTGGGCGTTCTCGGTCGGGGTGACCGCGACGTCTCCGCCTCCCTGGATGTCGTTCTTCAGGCCGTTCTCGGTGAGCCAGGCGCGCAGCGCGACGTCCTGGGTCCCGCCGAGCTGGGGCGAGGCGATCTTGGTGCCCTTGAGGTCGGCGGCCGTGTCGATCCCGTCGCGCACGACGAGCTGGGCCCCGCCCGACGTCGAGCCCGCGATGATGCGCACGGCCTCTCCGTTCGACTTCACGAAGTTGTTGATCGCGGGGTTGGGGCCGATGAACGTGGCGTCGATGGCCCCCGCGTTGAGGGCCTCGATCGCGGCGGGTCCGGCGTTGAACACCTGGGTCGAGAGCTTGGTGTCGCCCAGGGCTTCCTCGAACTGTCCGCCGGCGACCCCGACGAGGGCCGGGGCGTGCGTGACGTTGGCGAAGTAGCCGAGGCGCAGCTCGTCGGCGGGGCCGCTCGAGGCGTCGGGGCTGTCGGCGGCGTCGGACGTGCCCGTGGAGCAGGCGGAGAGCAGGAGCAGCGGTGCGACGGCGAGCGCGGCGACCGCGGAGCGGGTCCGGGCGAAGCGGTGTCGTGACGTGCCGGCTCGGGTCGTGCGGGTCGGGCGGGACGACGTGTTCATGGTGGGTCCTTCTGGATGGTCGGTGGTTGCCTGGCGGTGGACGTGTCGAGTCCCGGCAGCGCCGATCCGTGCGGTACGAGATCCGAGGGCCCGGTGGTCCGGGCCCTGACCTGCGGTGGTCGGGGGACCTCAGATCGCGTGCTGCACGGGACGCTGCGAAGGACATCGCACGGCCGCCAGGGCGTCTCCGACCATTCCTGCTGCGAGGGTGCCGCCGTCCTGACCGTCGATCAGGAGGAAGGCACCGGTGCGGCGCGAGGTGACGTACTCCTCGGCCGCGACGGGTGAGGCGAGGCGCAGGGTGACGCGCCCGATGTCGTTGAGCTCGAGCGCCTCCGCGGGCTCGAGCTCGGCGGTGTCGAGGTCCAGGCGCCCGACGACGTCGCGCACCACGGCCTGCACGGTGCGGGTCGTGTGCTTGAGCAGCACGCGGGTGCCGGGGCGCAGCGTCTTGTCGCTGAGCCACGCGACGGTGCCCTCGACGTCCTGCGTGACCTGCGGGGCGTCGGCTGCCGCCGCGATGAGGTCGCCGCGGGCGATGTCGATCTCGTCCGTGAGGCGGATCGTGACCGACTGCGGGGCGAAGGCCTCGGCGAGCGTGCCGTCAGCCGTGTCGATGCCCTCGACCGTGCTCTTCTTCCCGCTGGGCAGGACCACGACCTCGTCGCCCACGCGGACCACGCCCGAGGCGATCTGGCCCGCGTACCCGCGGTAGTCGCGGAACCGCTCCTCGAGGGCCGCGCCCTGGGGGCGCAGGACGACCTGGACGGGGAAGCGGAAGGCCTCGGTGTCGGGCGTCTCGGCCGCGGGGAGCTCCTCGAGCAGGTCGAGCAGGCTCGGCCCGTCGTACCAGGGCGTCCTGCCGTCGGGGCCGCCCGAGCGGTCGACGACGTTGACGCCCTCGAGCGCCGAGACGGGCAGCGTGAGGATGTGCGCGACGCCGAGCGAGGCCGCGGCCTCGCGGATCTGGCCCGCGAGCTCCTCGTAGCGCTCCTGGCTGTAGTCGACCAGGTCGATCTTGTTGACGGCGACGATCACGTGGGGCACGCGCAGGAGGCTCGCGACCGCGAGGTGGCGGCGCGTCTGCTCGAGCAGTCCCTTGCGGGCGTCGATGAGCAGCACGACGACGTCGGCCGTCGAGGCCCCCGTGACGGTGTTGCGCGTGTACTGCACGTGCCCGGGGCAGTCAGCCAGGATGAACGAGCGCTTGGCCGTCGCGAAGTAGCGGTAGGCGACGTCGATCGTGATGCCCTGCTCGCGCTCGGCGCGCAGGCCGTCGGTCAGCAGCGCGAGGTCGGCCGTGGCGAGGCCGCGGTCGCGCGAGACGCGCTCGACGGCGTCGAGCTGGTCCGCGAGGACGGACTTGGAGTCGAACAGCAGACGGCCGACGAGCGTCGACTTCCCGTCGTCGACGGACCCGGCGGTCGCGAGGCGCAGCAGGGTGCTCGTGAGCAGCGGGGGCGTGGTGGTGGCGCTCACTAGAAGTACCCCTCCTTCTTGCGGTCTTCCATGGCGGCTTCGGAGATCCGGTCGTCGGCGCGCGTGGCGCCGCGCTCGGTGATGCGGGTCGCGGCGACCTCGGTGATGACGTCGTCGACCGTGTAGGAGTCGGATTCGACCGCGCCCGTGCACGACATGTCGCCCACCGTCCGGTAGCGCACGGTCTCGGTGCGGACGTTCGCGGCCTCGGCGTCGTTGCGCGGCTGGGAGTACGGTCCGACGGCGAGCAGCATGCCGTCGCGCTCGAAGACCTCGCGCTCGTGCGCGTAGTAGAGGCTGGGCAGGTCGATCTTCTCGGCCGCGATGTAGCGCCAGATGTCGAGCTCGGTCCAGTTGCTCAGCGGGAACGCGCGGACGTGCTCGCCCGGGCGGTGGCGGCCGTTGTACAGGTTCCACAGCTCGGGCCGCTGGTTGCGCGGGTCCCACTGGCCGAACTCGTCGCGCAGCGAGATGACGCGCTCCTTGGCGCGCGCCTTCTCCTCGTCGCGGCGGCCGCCACCGAACACGGCGTCGAACTTGTGGCCCGTGATGGCGTCGAGCAGCGGTTGGGTCTGGAGCGGGTTGCGCGTGCCGTCGGCGCGCTCCAGGAGGCGGCCGTCGTCGAGGTAGTCCTGGACGGACGCGACCTCGAGGCGGGCGCCGAGGCGCTCGACGGTCGCGTCGCGGTACGCGAGGACCTCGGGGAAGTTGTGCCCCGTGTCGACGTGCAGCAGCGGGAACGGCACGGGGGCGGGCCAGAACGCCTTGGTCGCCAGGTGCAGCATGACGACCGAGTCCTTGCCGCCGCTGAAGAGCAGCACGGGGCGCTCGAACTCCGCGACGACCTCGCGGATGATGTGGACGGCCTCGGACTCGAGGGACTCGAGCTGCGTGAGGCGGTAGGTGGGGGCGGACTCGGTGGTCTCCGTGGGGGAGGCCGGTGGGGCGAGGGGGGCGGTCAAGGCGTCGCTCTTCTCGTCGGGGTGCGTGGGGTGGTCGGTCGGCACGTCGGTGGGCACCGTCCGGTGGTGCGTGGTCGCGGCGCTCATACGTGGAGCCCGCACTCGGTCTTGTCGAGCCCGGCCCACCGGCCTGCGCGCGGGTCCTCGCCGGGGGCGACGCGGCGCGTGCAGGGCGCGCAGCCGATCGAGGGGTACCCGTCGTTGAGGAGCGGGTTGAGGACGACCTGGTGGTCGGCCGCGTAGCCGAGCAGGTCGTCGAAGGACCAGGCGGCGAGCGGGTTGATCTTGACGAGCCCGTTCTTCTCGTCCCAGGTCACGAGCGGGGTGTTGGTGCGGGTCGGGGCCTCGTCGCGGCGCACGCCCGTGACCCAGACCTCGTACTCGCCGAGCGTGCGGGTCAGGGGCTCGACCTTGCGCATCGCGCAGCACGCGGCGGGGTCGCGCGACCAGAGGTCCTTGCCGTGCGCCTCGTCCTGCTGGGCCACGGTGAGCTGCGGCAGGACGTCGACGATCGTGACCTCCATCTGCTGCTCGACGGCGTCGCGCGTGCCCGAGGTCTCGGGGAAGTGGTAGCCGGTCTCGAGGAACAGGACGTCGACCCAGGGGGCCTGTTGCGCGACGACGTGCGGCAGGACCGCGTCGGCCATGGAGCACGCGACGGCGATCGAGTCGCCGAACTCGCGCACGGCCCAGGCGACGACCTGCTCGGCGGTCGCCTCGTCCGGTGCCCCCAGGCCGGAACCGTGGAGCTCGGCCTGACCGCGCTCGACGATCGCACGCAGCTCGTCGGCCGACCGCTGGGGGCGGGCGTTCTGGGCGCGCCGGGCCGCGTGCGCGGCCCTGGACTCGGCGCGCGCCTCGGTGCGTGCCCTGGCGGCCGCGCGCAGGGCGGCGAGCGGGTCGCCGCCGGTCGCCGTGCCCGCAGCGCCCACGGTGCCCGACGGCGCCGCTCCGGCAGGGTGAGCGGCCCCGCCCGGGTTCGTGGTCGTCCCGCTCATCGCAGCGACTCCTCGTCCGCGCGGTGCGCCCACTGGGCGAAGCTCTCCTCGCCGTCCTTCTCCTTCTCGAACTGGCGCACGACGCGCTCGACGTACTCGGGCAGGTCGTCGTTGGTGACCTTGAGGCCGCGCACGGTCCGGCCGAGGCCGGCCTCCGCGCGGTCGTCCGAGGTCAGGCCGCCGCCCAGGTGGACCTGGAACCCGGGGACCTGGTTGCCGTCGTCGTCCATCACGAGCTGGCCCTTGAGGCCGATGTCCGCGGTCTGGATGCGGGCGCAGGAGTTGGGGCAGCCGTTGATGTGCAGCGAGAGCGGCTTCATCGCGGAGAGGTCGCCGAGGCGCTTCTCGAGGTCGTCGATCGCGCGGCTCGCCGCGGCCTTGGTCTCGACGATCGCGAGCTTGCAGTACTCGATGCCCGTGCACGCGATGGTGCTGCGGCGGAACGGGCTCGGGTTCGCGTCGAGGCCCTGCTCCTTGAGCCCGGACACGACACGCTCGAGGTGCTCGTCGGGGACGTCGAGCACGAGCAGCTTCTGGTGCGGGGTGAATCGCACGCGGTGCGACCCGGCCGACTCGGCGAGGTCCGCGACGGCCGCGAGGATGCTCCCCGAGACGCGGCCGACGTAGGGAGCGGCGCCGATGTAGTTGAGGCCGTCCTTCTGCTTGTGCACGCCGACGTGGTCGCCCGGCTGGGACGGCTGCGGGGCGGGCGGGCCGTCGGGCAGCGCGTAGCCGAGGTACTCGGTCTCGAGGACCTCGCGGAACTTCGCGGGTCCCCAGTCGGCGAGCAGGAACTTCAGGCGGGCCTTGTTGCGCAGGCGGCGGTAGCCGTAGTCGCGGAAGATCTGGACGACCCCGTGCCACACGTCGGCCACCTGCTCCTCGGTGACGAACGCGCCGAGGCGCTCGCCCAGCCGGGGGTTGGCGGACAGGCCGCCGCCGACCCACACGTCGAAGCCGACGCCGAGCTCGGGGTGCTCGAGCGCGACGAAGCCCACGTCGTTGATCTCGTGGACCACGTCCTGGGAGGGGTGGCCCGTCACGGCGGTCTTGAACTTGCGGGGCAGGTTCGCGAGCTCGGGGACCCCGATGTACTTGTCGGTGATCTCCTTGATGACCCGGGCGGGGTCGATCAGCTCGTCCGCGGCGATCCCGGCGACCGGGCTGCCCAGGACGACGCGCGGCACGTCGCCGCAGGCCTCGGTCGTCTGCAGCCCCACGGACTCGAGCCGGCGCCAGATCTCGGGGACGTCCTCGACCTCGACCCAGTGGAGCTGGATGTTCTGGCGGTCCGTGATGTCGGCGCTGTCGCGGCCGAAGTCGCGCGAGATGTCCGCGATGACGCGCAGCTGCTCGGTCGTGACCGCGCCACCGTCGATGCGGACGCGGAGCATGAAGTACTTGTCCTCGAGCTCGTGCGGCTCGAGCGCCGCGGTGCGCCCGCCGTCGATCCCGGGCTTGCGCTGCGTGTACAGGCCCCACCAGCGAAAGCGTCCGTGCAGGTCGTCGCCCGTGATCGAGTCGAAGCCCTCGCGCGAGTAGACGTCCTCGATGCGCTGGCGCACCGAGAGGCCGCCGTCCTCCTGCTTCCACTTCTCGTTGCCGTTGAGCGGCTCCTTGCCGTCGACGGCCCACTGGCCGTTGGGCCGGGCGACGCGCGCGGGGCGGGCCGGGCGCTCGGGGCGAGCGGCGGCGTCGGGCACCTGCGAGGTGGACTCGGTGCCGGCGCTCGGGCCGACCGGTGCGGGGGTGCTGCTGCCTGCCGGCTGACCGGCGACCGGGGTCGCGTCAGTGGCGGTGTTCGGCGGCGTCATCGTGCTCCTCGTGGGGGGACGTGGGCACGCGGACCGAAGGACTCAGCAGAGAACGAGGGGGCTGAGGGCCGACCACGCGCGCCCTTGGCTCAGGAAGATGGCGAGCGGTCGGCGAGGACGGCTCGGGCTGAGTCAGGCGCGGGTCAACAACAACAGCAGAAGCTGTTGCGGGCGCAGGCCGTCGCCTCGTGACGCGTCGTCACGAGGAGGAGGTGCGCTGCCGTGGTCATGGCGGGAACGCTACAGAGGCAGCGGGTGAATGAACACCCCCTGTCCGCATGGTGGATGGGTGTCTCAGACTTCGGCGCCCCTCGGGCGGTGCGGGGAGGGTGGGGTGAGCAGCGCCACGCCCATCTTTTTCCGACAGCGGCGTCAGCAAACTAGGATGTGGTCATGGAAATCGTCTACAACGTGTTCGCGGTCCTGCACTTCGTCGGCTGGGCCATCGTCCTCGGCGGCTACTTCGTGTCGCTCAAGTCCGCCGCGCTCAACAAGGGCGTCTTCCACGGTGCCGCGACGGCTGCCGTCGCGGGCATCCTCATGGTGGGCGTCGCTGAGATGAGCGGCATGTGGGACGACGGCGGCCCCAGCATGATGAAGATCGGCATCAAGCTCGTCATCGCCGTGATCATCGCGGTCCTCGCGTTCATCGGCGTGCGCCAGGGCGACAAGATCTCGCCCGCGCTCAAGCACTCGATCGGCGGCCTCACGCTGGTCAACATCATCGTCGCAGTCTTCGTCTGACGCACGACGCGACCCGGGCCGCGTGCGCCGCACCGGTCTGCCTGCCGGTCCGGACCGTCGGGTGAGGGTCGCGTAGATTGACGAGCTCCCCGTACCCGTCAGGGTGCGGGGAGCTCTGTCGTTCCGGCTCTGTCGTCGAGGAAGTGGGTGCGCGCGTGAGCGTGGTGGGAGAGGTGGTCGTCGGCCTGGTGATCCTGGTCGGGCTGGCCGGCATCGTGGTGCAGGTCCTGCCGGGCAACACGCTCGTGGGCGGGGCGATCCTGGTGTGGGCGATCATGACGGGCGGCACGACGGCGTGGGTCGTCTTCGCGGTGGCCGCGACCTTCGTCGTCGCGGCCGAGGGCGGCCAGCTCCTGCTCGCCGGCCGGCACATGCGGCGGGCAGAGGTCCCGTGGTCGACGCTCGCGTGGGGCGGCCTGGTGGGCGTGGTCGGGTTCTTCGTCATCCCTGTGGTCGGGCTGTTCATCGGCTTCGTGGCCGCGGTCTTCGTGGCCGAGCTGATCCGTCGGCGCGACCGACGAGCGGCCTGGCGGGCGACCGTCGCCGCGCTGCAGGCCACGGGCATCACGATCGTGGTCCAGCTGCTGGGAGGGCTGCTCGCGGCGGCGACGTGGGGCGTGGGTCTCGCGCTGACATGAGCCCGGCGCCACGGGAGGTGCCGAGAACGGGGTTGCGGTCGTTCTGGAGGCCGGAACGACCTCAACCCCGTTCTCGACCACGTGACGGGGCCTGACCGGAAGAGTCAGGTCCGGCCGAGGGGGGAGGGGAGGGACGCTCGGGTGTGGGGACGCGGGGGACTCAGGCGCCGAGGCGTGCCCGCAGCCGGTACTCCAGACCGACCCGAACGGTCGGCCACTCGGCGGCCGTGACCGAGTAGACGACGGTGTCGCGCAGCGTGCCGTCGTACCCGATCTGGTGGCTGCGCAGGACCCCGTCGAGCTTGGCGCCCAGGCGCTCGATCGCGGAGCGCGACTCGCGGTTGTGGAAGTGGGTGCGGAACTCGACCGCGATCGCGTCGAGGTCGTCGAACGCGTGCGCGAGCAGCAGGAGCTTCGCGGCAGGGTTCGCGCCCGTGCCCTGCGCCCCCGCGCGCTGCCAGGTGGCGCCGATCTCGACGCGCCGGTTGAGGGGGTCGATCCCGAGGAACGTCGTGATGCCCAGCACCTGGTCGTCGGCGTTGCGGACCACGACCCACGGGTTGGCCGTGCCCGCCTCACGGGCGGCGATCTTGTCCTGGATGTACACCGCCATCTCCTCGGGGGTCGGCACCGAGGTGTACCAGCGGTTCCACAGCTCGCCGTCGCGCACGGCCTCGACGAGGGCGTCGTGGTGGTCCGCCCGCAGCGGGACGAGGCGCACGAGACGGCCGGTCAGGGTCACGGGGTCGGCGAAGACGTTCACGTGCCCGACCTTATCCGGCGCGCGGCCCGGGGCGCCCGGCAGCCCTGATCGTGGTCGCACGGTGGCCGGTTGCCGAGAACGGGACGGCGGCCGCCAGGGGCCGCGACGCGACCGCAACCTCGTTCTCGGGGCGAACGCGCACGACCGACGGGTCACCCGACCGAGATCTCCGTCACGTAGAGCACGTTGCCGTCGAGGTCGCGCATCGAGAACATGGGCGGGACACCGTCCCAGCGCAGCAGCTCGTCGACGCGCACGCCCTGTCGGGCGAGCGTCGCGTGGTCGGCGGCGGCGTCCGAGGTCGCGAGGCGGATGCCCGTGTCGGCCCCGGCCTCCTGGCCCTGGCCCTCCTGGACGAGGGCCACCGAGACCGCGGCGCCGGGCGGGGCGACCTCGATCCAGCGGAACCCTTCCTGGAGGTCGCCGTCCATGCGCACCTCGAAGCCCAGGGTGTCGCGGTAGAACGCGAGCGCGGCGTCCTGGTCGCGCACCGGGACCGCGACCGTGTGCAGGCCCGTGAAGTGGGTCGTCGTCATGATTCCTCCTTGGCAGCGGGGCGCCCTCGACGGAGGGCGTCGTGGGGAGGACCGCAGCGAGGGCACGAAGTCATCGGTCGCCGGGCCGGGCGTGCGCGTCCCGTGAGCTTGCGGGACGCGTGCCGATGCGGGGAGTGTCGGTGCGCACGCCTAGGCTGGTGGGGCTATGACATCGCTCTTCGAGAACCTGCCGCTGCCCGGATTCGACCTCGCGTCCCTCGGGGACTCGTCGCGCCTGCCGACCACCGCGCCGCGGTGGGACGAGGCGCCCGACGGCGGAGGTTCCGCGCGCACGTCCGCCCGCCCGGGGCGGGGCTCGGCGGAGCGTGCCGACGCGGCGGGCCGCGACGAGGAGGGGCACCGCGTCGGTGGCTTCTCGCACATCGACCCGGACGCGCTGCTCGACGGGATGAACCCGCAGCAACGTGAGGCCGTGGTGCACGCGGGCAGCCCGCTGCTCATCGTGGCGGGTGCGGGCTCGGGCAAGACCCGGGTCCTGACGCACCGCATCGCGTACCTGCTCGCGACCGGCCGGGCGCGGCCGGGCGAGATCCTCGCGATCACCTTCACCAACAAGGCCGCCGCGGAGATGCGCGAGCGCGTCGAGTCGCTCATCGGCCCCGCGGCCCGGTACATGTGGGTCTCGACGTTCCACTCGGCGTGCGTGCGGATCCTGCGCAAGGAGGCCGCGGCGCTCGGGCTCAAGTCGAGCTTCTCGATCTACGACGCGGCCGACTCGCAGCGGCTCATCACGCTCGTCAGCCGCGAGCTCAACCTGGACGTGAAGAAGTACCCGGCACGGACGCTGTCGAACAAGATCTCGGACCTCAAGAACGAGCTGATCGACCCCGAGCGCTACGCGCGGGAGAGCGGTGCCTCCGCTGCGGACGGCGCACAGAGTGCCGGTGGTCCGGCCAACGCGTTCGACCAGGTCCTCTCGGACGTCTACTCGCGCTACCAGGCCCGCCTCGCGCAGGCCCATGCGCTCGACTTCGACGACATCATCATGACCACGGTCAACCTCCTCCAGGCGTTCCCTGCGGTCGCGGAGCACTACCGTCGCCGGTTCCGGCACGTGCTGGTCGACGAGTACCAGGACACCAACCACGCGCAGTACGTCCTGGTGCGCGAGCTCGCGGGGGCGAGCGCCCCGCCGGCGCAGGGCGAGGACGGCACCTGGGCGCCGGGCGTCATCCCGCCCGGCGAGCTGACGGTCGTCGGTGACGCCGACCAGTCGATCTACGCCTTCCGTGGCGCGACGATCCGCAACATCCTCGAGTTCGAGGCCGACTACCCGAACGCCCGCACCATCCTGCTCGAGCAGAACTACCGCTCGACGCAGAACATCCTCTCGGCCGCGAACGCGGTCATCTCACGTAACGTCGACCGCAAGCCCAAGCGCCTGTGGACGGACGCGGGGGCCGGCGTCAAGATCATCGGCTACGTCGCGGACAACGAGCACGAGGAGGCGCGCTTCATCGCCGAGGAGATCGACCGCCTCGGGGACTCGGACGGCGTGCGCCCGGGCGACGTCGCGATCTTCTACCGGACCAACGCCCAGTCCCGCGCGCTCGAGGAGGTGCTGATCCGCGTCGGCCTGCCGTACAAGGTCGTGGGCGGCACCCGCTTCTACGAACGGCGCGAGATCAAGGACGCGATCGCCTACCTGCGTGCCGTCGCGAACCCCGACGACGACGTGAACCTGCGCCGCATCCTCAACGTGCCCAAGCGCGGCCTCGGCGACCGTGCCGAGGCCCTGGTCGCGGCGTTCGCCGAGCGCGAGCGCATCTCGTTCGCGGCGTCGCTCGACCGGGCCGAGGAGATCCCGGGCATGACGACCCGGACCCTGAACCCGCTGCGCTCGTTCCGCGAGCTGTTCCACGGGCTGCTCGACCTGTACGCGACGGGGGCGACGCCCGCGGAGATCCTCGGAGCGGTCCTCGACCGTTCGGGCTACCTCGCCGAGCTGCGGGGCAGCGACGACCCGCAGGACGGTTCGCGCGTCGAGAACCTCGCCGAGCTGCACGCGGTCGCGAGCGAGTTCACCGAGCTCGAGCCCGAGGGCACGCTCACGGACTTCCTGGAGCGCGTCTCGCTCGTCGCGGACTCGGACCAGATCCCGTCGAGCGACGACGAGGGCCACGAGGGCAAGCCCGTCGTCGACCCGGGCGTCGTGACGCTCATGACGCTGCACACGGCCAAGGGGCTCGAGTTCCCCGTGGTGTTCCTCAGCGGCATGGAGGACGGCACGTTCCCGCACATGCGCTCGCTGCACGACGAGAGCGAGCTCGCCGAGGAGCGGCGCCTCGCGTACGTCGGCATCACGCGTGCCCGGGAGCGGCTCTACATCTCGCGCTCCGCGGTCCGGTCGGCATGGGGCATGGCCAACGAGTTCCCGCCCAGCCGGTTCCTCGACGAGATCCCCGAGGACCTGTGGGACTGGCGCCGCAAGGAGTCGTCCATGGCGACCCTGCGCGGCCCGGGCGGCTACACGGGCGGGTGGGGCTCGTCGTCGGGCGGCTCGCGCGGCGGCTCGGGCAGCGGCTACGGCTCCGGGGGCTCGGGCTCGCGCAACGGTGCGGTCCGCACGCGTACCGTCACGCCCAACCCCGACGGTCCGAAGTTCGGCTCGGCGACCCCGCGCAAGGAGGGGGACATCCCCTCGCTCGCGATCGGTGACAAGGTCACGCACGACGCCTACGGGCTCGGCACGGTCGTCGCGGTCGAGGGTGCGGGCACCAACGCGGTCGCCAAGATCGACTTCGGTGCGGACGGCACCAAGCGTCTCCTGCTGCGCTTCTCGCCCGTCACCAAGCTCTAGGCGCCAGGTCCCGACGCCGGTTCGTCCGGGAGGCCGTCGGCTCACCTGCATCGGGCGAGCGGCGCCGTCGGGCAGGTCAGGGCGCCTTTCCTGGCCTCGTCCGGCCGCCCGGCGGGCGTGCCGCGACGGGCACCGCTGCGCCTGCGGACGCCCCCGGGGTGTGGCCAACGAGACAGCGCCCGAGCGGGGAGACGGCCCGCCCCGGGTAGGTCCCGGCGTGCTGCCGGGCTACCCTGTGACGGGATGTCTCGATGTCGAGACATCGGTTAGCCGGTCAGGCAGTCAGATGGAAGGACGACACAGGGTGGACCTGTTCGAATACCAGGCGCGCGACATCTTCGAGAAGCACGGGGTTCCCGTGCTGGGCGGCGTGGTCGCCACGACCCCTGAAGAGGCTCGCGAGGGCGCTGAGAAGCTCGGTGGCGGGACCGTGGTCGTCAAGGCCCAGGTCAAGGTCGGCGGTCGCGGCAAGGCGGGCGGCGTCAAGCTCGCCCACTCGCCCGAGGAGACGGCCGAGAAGGCGTCCGAGATCCTCGGCATGGACATCAAGGGACACACGGTCCACCGCGTCATGATCGCGGAGGGCGCGAAGATCGCCGAGGAGTTCTACTTCTCGGTGCTCCTCGACCGGGCCAACCGCTCGTACCTCGCCATGGCGAGCGTCGAGGGCGGCATGGAGATCGAGGTCCTCGCGGTCGAGCGCCCCGAGGCTCTCGCCAAGGTCGCCGTGGACCCGACCGTCGGCATCGACCAGGCGAAGGCCGACGAGATCGTCGCCGCCGCCGGGTTCGCCGACGACGTCAAGGCACAGGTCGCCGACGTCATCCAGAAGCTGTGGACCGTCTACAAGGAGGAGGACGCGACCCTGGTCGAGGTCAACCCCCTGGTCCGCACCGAGGACGGCTCGATCGTCGCGCTCGACGGCAAGGTGACCCTCGACGAGAACGCCGGCTTCCGCCACGCGGACCACGAGGCGCTCGAGGACAAGGACGCGGCCGACCCTCTCGAGGCCAAGGCCAAGGAGAACGACCTCAACTACGTCAAGCTCGACGGCCAGGTCGGCATCATCGGCAACGGCGCGGGCCTCGTCATGAGCACGCTCGACGTCGTCGCCTACGCGGGTGAGCAGCACGGCGGCGTCAAGCCCGCCAACTTCCTCGACATCGGCGGCGGCGCGTCCGCGGCCGTCATGGCCGCAGGCCTGGACGTCATCCTCAACGACGAGCAGGTCAAGAGCGTGTTCGTGAACGTCTTCGGCGGCATCACGGCGTGCGACGAGGTCGCCAACGGCATCGTCCAGGCGCTCGCGATCCTCGGCGACGAGGCGAACAAGCCGCTCGTCGTCCGCCTGGACGGCAACAACGTCGAGGAGGGGCGCGCGATCCTCGCGGAGGCGAACCACCCGCTCGTCACCCTGGCCGAGACGATGGACGGCGGCGCCGACAAGGCTGCCGAGCTGGCCAACGCCGCTTCCTGACCCGAGACCCGAGAGAGAAAACAGACAGACATGGCAATCTTCATCAACGAGGACTCCAAGGTCATCGTCCAGGGCATGACGGGTTCGGAGGGCCAGAAGCACACGACGCGCATGCTGGCCTCCGGCACCAACATCGTGGGCGGCGTGAACCCGCGCAAGGCCGGCACGTCGGTCTCTTTCCCGAAGGGTGAGGGCACCGTCGACGTCCCCGTCTTCGGGTCCGTCGCCGAGGCGATCGCCGCCACGGGTGCCGACGTCTCCGTGATCTTCGTGCCCCCGGCGTTCACCAAGTCGGCGGTCGTCGAGTCCATCGAGGCCGGCATGCCGCTGACCGTCATCATCACCGAGGGCGTCCCGGTCGCGGACTCCGCGGAGTTCTTCACCCTGGCCGAGGCCAAGGGTGTCCGACTCATCGGCCCCAACTGCCCCGGCATCATCAGCCCCGGGAAGTCGAACGTCGGCATCATCCCGGCCGACATCACGGGCCCCGGCAAGATCGGGCTCGTCTCGAAGTCCGGCACGCTGACCTACCAGATGATGTACGAGCTGCGTGACTTCGGCTTCTCGACCGCGATCGGCATCGGCGGCGACCCGATCATCGGCACCACGCACATCGACGCCCTCGCGGCGTTCGAGGCGGACCCCGACACCGAGGCGATCGTCATGATCGGCGAGATCGGTGGCGACGCCGAGGAGCGCGCCGCGGCGTACATCCAGGCGCACGTGACCAAGCCGGTCGTCGGCTACGTCGCGGGCTTCACGGCTCCCGAGGGCAAGACCATGGGCCACGCCGGCGCCATCGTGTCCGGCTCGTCGGGCACCGCGCAGGCCAAGAAGGAGGCCCTCGAGGCCGCGGGCGTCAAGGTCGGCAAGACGCCGTCCGAGACCGCCGCTCTCATGCGCGAGATCCTCTCCTGATCACGTCCTGCTGAGCACCCGCTCAGCAGGTCCGACGGCGCCCGGCCCCCCTTCGGCCGGGCGCCGTCGGCGTACCCTGTTCTTCCCGGACGCGCGCCGGCGCCCGGTCGCGCACCGGGCAGGTGCGCTGATCGCGGGCGCGCCGCCCGACCTGCACCGCCAGGGCCGACCGATCGACGACGATGGAGACCATGACCACGCCCACCCAGTCCGTCGCCGGGCGACGGGCACCCCGTACGGTCGAGGAGCCCGCCCGCGGTCCTCGTCGTCCCCTCGAAGCCCCTCGGCGCTGGATCTCGGGCATGGTCGCCGCGCTCCAGGCGCTCGCGCTCTCGCTGGCCGTGGTGATCCTGCCGGCCGTCGCGGCATTCCTCGCGTCCTCGGCCGGGCCCGGCGACGGTGACGCGGGGGGATGGGGCCAGTCGGTGTCGGTCGCGGCCGGGTTCTGGCTCCTGGCCCACGGCGTCCCGCTCGCGGCCGCAGGCACCTCGATCACCCTGGTGCCGCTCGGCCTCACGTTCCTGGTGGTCTTCACGTGCTTCGCGTCGGCCCGCCGCTCGGCGCACACCGCGACGTCGTCGTGGGCCGTCGGGGTCGGGGTCTACGCCGTCGCGACGCTCGTCATCGCGCTGCTCGCCGGGTCCGCCCCGGGGTGGGACGTCCTGTTCGCGCTGCTGGGCGGGACGGTCGTCGCGGGGGTCGGCCTCGGTGCCGGGATCCTCTCGCGCCCCGACGCTCCACGGGTCGGCGACCTGACCGCGGCCCTCGACCCCTACGTCCCGCCCGTCGTGCGGCTCGGGGCTCGTGCGGGCCTGCTGGGCCTGGCCCTGCTGGTCGGGGTGTCGAGCCTCGTGGTCGGCGCCTGGGTCGTCGCGGGCCGGGCGACGTCGGGGGACATCGTCGTGGGCCTTGCGCCAGGCCTGCTCGGCGGACTGATCCTCGCGGTCTCGCAGCTCGCGGTCGTGCCGAACCTGGTGCTCTGGGTGAGCTCCTGGATCGCGGGCCCCGGCTTCGTGGTGGGCGAGGGGAGCAGCTTCACGACGAGCGCGTCCGAGCCGGGTGCGCTGCCCGCCGTCCCCCTCCTGGGCGCCCTGCCCGGACCCGAGTGGACCACGGTCCTGGCCTCGTTCGCGCCCGTGGTCGTCGTGCTCCTGGGCGTCGTCGCCGGGGTGTTCGTGTGGCGTCGCTGCGGTGGGCACGACGCCCGGTGGGCGGACCTGGGGCTCGCGCTGCTGGGTCTCGCCCTCACGGCCGGGCTGCTCGTGGTGACCCTGCAGCTCGTGGCGGGTGGCGCCGTCGGGCCGGGGCGCATGGCGCAGGTCGGTGCCCCGCCCCTGCTCGCCGGAGGCATCGTCGCCGCCGAGCTCGCGGGCGGGGCGGCGCTCGCCCTCGTGTGGGGCAAGGCCGCCGTCACCGAGCGGGTGCGTCACCGACACGACGACGCCGCGCCCGACGACGCCGCCGCACCCGTCGACTGACGCGGGGGCGACCGGCCGGGCCTACTGGCCCAGCCGGTCCTTGGTCCACTGCTCGCGCGCCTGCTCGTACTGCACGGCGCACTCCTGCTGCGCGGCGACCGTGATGGCGCCGTCGAGGCACTGCTGGTTGTCGAGCTCGACGTCCCACATGGCGAGCCCGCCCAGCATCGACAGCGACATGGTCGCGGTCAGGCCCAGCCCGACGGCGACCGCGGGCAGCAGCGCGCCGCCCAGGCGGGCGCGCCAGACCGCGCGCATCGCGCGGACCCCGAACACGATGGTCACGACCGCGAAGAAGAGGCTCGAGACCCGCCACGGGAACGCGAGCGAGCTCGTGACGAGCGTGACGAGCATGAGCAGCCCGAAGTGCAGCACCTGCCGCGTCGTCGCGCGCAGCGTGTCGGGGTCGACGGGCACGGGAGGTTCGCCCGGTGCGGGAGGGCCGCCGGCGGGGCGCCCGGGCCGGGCCTGCCCGGGCGGCACGCCCTGGGTGTGGGGAGCCGGGGGGCCCTGCACCGGGGGAGGGGTGGGCTTGCGCGCCTCGTCGGTCGGCTTCTGGCCGGGACGTGGGGGCGCGTACGGGTTGCCCATGGGCAGCTCCTCGGTGCTTCGCGGGTGGCGACGGCGCGGACCGGTGCGCAGCCCCCGCCCGGTGGAGGGAGCAGACCGGCACCTCTCCGGCGCGGACTAGGGTGGTACCTGGCTTTTCTCCCCCCATTCTCCACCACTGCCGACGCCTCCGAGGAGCACCGTGCGCACACCTTCCGGTCAGCCCATCGACACGACGAGCGCGGCGCGGGTCGTCGTCCTGGTCTCGGGGGCGGGCAGCAACCTCGCTGCGCTCCTCGCGGCGCACGAGGACCCCGCCTACGGGGCGCGGGTCGTGGGTGTCGTCACGGACAAGCCGGGCGCGGGGGCGCTCGACCTGGCGCGCGAGGCGGGGGTCGCGTCGGTCGTCGTCGCGCCGGGCGACTTCGCGGACCGCGACGCGTGGAACGACGGCGTCGCGGAGGCCGTGGCGGTCTTCTCGCCGGACCTGGTGGTCCTCGCGGGCTTCATGCGCATCCTGAGCCCGGCGTTCGTGGACCGGTTCGCGGGCCGGACGATCAACACGCACCCGGCGTTGCTGCCGTCCTTCCCGGGCGCCCACGGGGTGCGCGACGCGCTCGCGTACGGCGTCAAGGTCACGGGCTGCACGGTCCACGTGGTCGACAACGGCGTGGACACGGGGCCGATCATCGCGCAGGCGACCGTGGCGGTCGAGGACGCCGACGACGAGTCCACGCTGCACGAGCGCATCAAGGTCGCTGAGCGGGCGCTGCTGGTCGAGACGGTCGGCCGGGCGGCGCGCGAGGGCCTGCGGGTCGAGGGGCGCCGGGCGCTGCTGGGTTGACGCCACGTGTCGCACGAGAGGGGTTCACCTGTTCGAGACGGGTGCTTGGACGACGGTCCGGGGGACCCGTCTCGGACGGGAAGACCCGTCTCGCGGCAGGCCGTTGAATCGGCCTCTTGACCTGCTCCTTGATCAACGAGTACGTTGATCAACGTAACTGTTGATCACGACGAGCAGGCCGACATGACCCTCCTGGACGACCCGCACGACGAGTCAGGCACCGACGACCTCGACCGCGCGTTCCTCGCGCTGGCCGACCCGGTCCGCCGGAGCATCGTCGCCACGCTGTCCAGAGGTCCGGCAACGGTCAACGAGCTCGCCGCACCCTTCCCCATCACGAAGCAGGCCGTGTCCCGGCACATCCAGGTCCTCGAGACCGCGGGTCTCATCACCCGCAGCCGGGACGGCCAGCGACGACCCTGCCACCTCGACCCCGCCGCGCTCGAACGGCTCACGGCGTGGATCGACGAGTACCGGCTCACCGCGGAGCGGCAGTACCGCCGGCTCGACGCCCTCCTCGGGCGGCTCCAGGCACCGTCGTCGGCCCCATCGAAGGAGCAGTCATGAGCAGCACGCACCCCACGACCGTCACGGCCCCTCCGGGAACGCCCTTCATCGAGGTCGTCCGCGACGTCGACGCCCCGCGTCCCCTCGTGTTCCGGGCCTTCACCGACCCGACGCTCGTCACGCAGTGGCTCGGTCCCCGTCGCTACGAGATGGTCCTCGACCACTGGGACGCCAGGACGGGCGGCTCGTGGGCCTACGCCCACCGCGAGGGCGAGGAGGAGTACGGGTTCTTCGGCACGTTCCACTCGGTCGTCCCGGACACCCGGGCCGTCCAGACCTTCGAGTTCGCTGGTGCCCCCGGGCACGTGAGCCTCGACGAGGTCACGTTCGAGGACCTGCCGGGGGGCGGGACCAGGATCGTCACGCGCTCGGTCCACCAGTCGGTCGAGGCGCGGGACGCCATGGTCGGCTCGGGCATGGCCGACGGCATGAGCGAGGGCTACGACCGCCTCGACGAGCTGCTGGCCTCGGACGTCGTCGCCTGACGGCGGCCCTCCGCCGCCGAGGCCCGCAGCGCCCTCCGTCGAGATGCGGCGATTTGGGGTCCGGTGCGCTCTCCGACCCCAGGTGGCCGCATCTCGACCGGCACACCCACCCGACGGCGCCACGCGCCCCGGGGGAGCGGGGCGCCCCGGGTGCGGGGCGCCGTCGGGCCACCGCGCCCCGGCCCGCCCGCCCCGGGGCGCGGTAGGATCGGAGGCGGCCGCGACTGGCGAGGGTGGGAACGACCACCGGGGAGCGTCCGATCGACCTGTTGGTGCGTCGTCCGCCTGGGCGCCTGGGTGACCGGTATCTTCCCGCGACCCGCTGACGACCCACAGGAGCCCCTTGATGTCCGCAAGCTCGCCCGCAGCCCCCACCTCTCCCGACGTCCAGATCGCCGACGACGCCCAGCGCCCCGTGCGCCGCGCCCTCCTGAGCGTCTACGACAAGACCGGCCTCGTCGAGCTCGCCACGGCTCTGCACGCCGCGGGCGTCGAGCTCGTCTCGACCGGCTCGACCGCGTCCACGATCGCCGCGGCCGGTGTCCCCGTGACCAAGGTCGAGGACCTCACCGGGTTCCCCGAGTGCCTCGAGGGGCGCGTCAAGACGCTGCACCCCCGCGTGCACGCCGGGATCCTCGCGGACACCCGCAAGCAGGACCACCTCGACCAGCTGGCGCGGCTCGAGATCGCACCGTTCGAGCTCGTGGTCGTCAACCTCTACCCGTTCGCGGACACCGTCGCGTCGGGCGCCGGTCCGGACGCCGTGATCGAGCAGATCGACATCGGCGGCCCCTCGATGGTCCGCGCCGCGGCGAAGAACCACCCGAGCGTGGCCGTCGTCGTCGACCCGGCCGCGTACGGCGACGTGGTCGCCGCGGTCCAGCGCGGCGGCTTCACGTACGCCCAGCGCAAGGCGCTCGCGGCGCAGGCGTTCGTGCACACCGCGACCTACGACGTCGCGGTCGCGTCCTGGATGAGCAGCGTCGTCGCGCCCACGGACGCCGCGGAGGTCGACGGCGAGACCGTCCACACCGGCTTCCCCGCGTGGGTCGGCGCCACCTGGGACCGTGCCGACGTGCTGCGCTACGGCGAGAACCCGCACCAGCGCGCCGCGCTCTACACCAACGGGCACGGCGCCACGGGCCTCGCGCAGGCGACCCAGCTCCACGGCAAGGCCATGAGCTACAACAACTACGTCGACGCGGACGCCGCGTGGCGTGCCGCGCACGACCACGGCGACGCCCCGACGGTCGCGATCATCAAGCACGCCAACCCGTGCGGTGTCGCGGTCGGCGCCGACGTCGCCGACGCGCACGCCAAGGCTCACGCGACCGACCCGGTCTCCGCGTACGGCGGGGTCATCGCGACCAACGCGGTGGTGAGCGCGGCCGCGGCCGAGCAGATCGCGGGCGTGTTCACCGAGGTCGTCGTGGCCCCGGGCTACGAGCCCGAGGCGCTCGAGATCCTCTCGCGCAAGAAGAACGTCCGCCTGCTCCAGGTCGACGGCGCCCCGAGCGCGGGCGTCGAGATCCGGCCCATCTCGGGCGGTCTGCTCATGCAGCAGGTCGACCGCATCGACGCCGCGTCCGAGACCGGCGGCGACAGCCCCGCGTCGTGGACGCTCGCGACGGGCGAGGCCGCGGACGCCGAGACGCTCGCGGACCTCGAGTTCGCGTGGCGGGCCGTGCGCGCCGCGAAGTCGAACGCGATCCTGCTCGCGAAGGGCGGGGCCGCGGTCGGCATCGGGATGGGGCAGGTCAACCGCGTCGACTCGTGCCGCCTGTCGGTCGAGCGTGCCAACACGCTCGGCGCCGAGGGCGAGGAGCGTGCGCGCGGCTCGGTCGCCGCGTCCGACGCGTTCTTCCCCTTCGCGGACGGTCTGCAGGTCCTGCTCGACGCGGGCGTGAAGGCCGTGGTCCAGCCCGGTGGGTCGGTCCGTGACGACGAGGTCATCGCGGCCGCGCAGGCGGCCGGCGTCACGCTGTACCTGACGGGAACGCGCCACTTCGCGCACTGATCCGTCCGCAGGGCCGGTCCGTCCGCCGGGCGGGTCGGCGCCTGGCTGGGGCCGAGCATGCGGTTGCCGTCGGTCGACCATGCGGTTGTCGTCCGGATCCACGCGGATCCGGACGACAACCGCATGCTCGGCAGCGGGGCTGGGGAGCGGGAATCGGCAGCGAGGGGGTGCGCCTCAGACGACCGCGTCGCGCAGTCTGCGGCCGGGGTCCGTCGCGACCTCGACGTCCACGTGCAGCGCCACGTCACGGTTCATGAGCTTGCGCACCTGACCCACCTCGCGCGGCGCGTCGACCACGAGGATCGCGCGCACGGTCGCGAGCCGGTGCCCCTCGGCGTTCGTGCGGTGCGCCCCCGCCACGGTCTCGAGGTAGAGCGCGGTCCAGCCCTCGTGGCCCGTGGCGCCGCCGCTCGGGTCGCCGCGGTAGACGACCTCGTGGAACGGCGAGGGCGTGCCGAACAGCGCGATGTCGTGCCCGAGCTGCTGCGAGAACACGTACGGCGCGTGCTGGGGGACCGGTGCCAGCCCCAGCAGCTCGCGGACGGGTTGCGGCTCGGCGGGCATCTCGTCGATGCCGAGGATGGCCCGCACGGTCGGCTCGGGGTCGTGCAGGGCCGCGGACCAGTGCCCGCCGGGCACGGGCCCGAACACCGCGTTGTCGCGCGTCGCGCAGTCGCCCACGGCGTACAGGCGACGGAGCGCCTTGAGGGGCAGGTGCCCCGAGGTGCCCGACGGCGCCGCGACGGTCGGGGGAGCCACCCGCCCTGCGCCGTTGACCCGGATCGAGCCGCGCGGGTCGAGCGGGAGCGTGCCCTTGAGCCACGCGGTCGCGGGCTTGGCGCCGACCGCGGCCAGGACCAGGTCGCCCTCGATCGTCCGCCCGTCCGCGAGCACCACGGACCGCGGGCCCACCTCGGTGACCTGGGCCCCGGTGAGCAGGCGAGCGCCGGCGTCGGCGTACCAGCGGACGAGGTGCCCACCGACCTCGGCGCCGAGCGGACGCTCGAGCGGGGTCTGCGCGGCCTCGAGCACCGTGACGTCGCACCCGGCCTTCGACGCGACCCCGGCGACCTCCGCGCCGATCCAGCCCGCGCCGATCGAGACCAGGCGCGTGCCGGGGGTGAGGCGTTCGCGCAGGTGAGCGGCGTCGTCGGCGGTGTGCAGGGTCAGGGCGGCCTCCCAGCCGGGCGGGCGCACGGGTTCGGAGCCCAGGGCGAGGACCGCGACGTCGGCCGTGACGCGTCGGCCGGAGCGGGTCGTGACCGTGACGGACTCGGTGCCGGGCTCGAGGTCGACCGCCGGGTCGTCGAGCAGCGCCTCGTCGGCGAGGACGCTGACGTCGACCCCGATCTCCTCGGTCAGCCAGGCCGGGTCCGGCCGGGTGAGGAGCTCCTTGGACAGCGGCGGGCGGTCGTAGGGCGGCACCCCCTCCGACCCGAGGATCGTCACGCGACCCGTGAACCCGTGTGCCTGCAGGGCCGCGACGGTCTGAGCGCCGGCGAGACCTGCGCCCACGACGACGACCGACCCGGCCGCAGGGCGCCGCGAGTGCGGCAGGACAGCAGTGGTGACTGGTGAGGGCACGATCCCTACGGTAGTCGGCGGTAGGCTCGGACTCGTGAACTGGTGGGAAGCGTGAGCGACGTCACCGCGCCCGGGCGCGGACCGCACAACGGCACCCCGACGCAGCATCGACCGCCGGCGGCACCCGCCTGGCACCGGCTCGACGGCGCGTCGGAGACCGCGGGCGCCGCAGAGGGACAGGCAGCGCCCGGGGACCCGCTCGCACCTGTCGCCCCGCCCTCCGGGATCCCCCGGGTCTCCGGCGGCGACGGGGGTACCAAGCCTCTCGACCGGCCGTCGACGGTCGTCGTGCCCGCCCCCCAGAGCAACCTCGCGATGTGGCTCGTCCTCGCCGGGGTGCTGCTCGCGGTCGCGGTGACGCTGGTCGTCGGGGCGCGCGCGGGAGTGCTGGTCCTCGTGGGGATCCTCGTCGCCGGGGCGGGAGTCCGGGCCTTCCTGCCAGGTCCGGGACCCGTGGGGCTCACGGTCCGCACCCGCTGGACCGACGTCATCATGTACCTCTTCATGGCTGGCGCCATGGGCACGCTCGCCGTCACCGTCCCCAACATCTGACGGCCGCTGCGCCCGGGACGGCACGAGGCCCGGCCCGCAGCAGCGGACCGGGCCTCGTCGCGTCGGCAGAGCCGCGGTGTCAGGCCTTGGGGGCCGAGCCGCCGGTCGGCTCGTCGCCCGAGGTGTCGGTGCTCGTGCCCGTCTCCGGGGCCTCGGCGACCTCGACGGTCTCGGTCACCTCGACCGTCTCGACCGTCTCGACAGCGGCCGGAGCCGCTGCGGCGGGAGACGTCGCTCCCTCGGCGACCGCGGCAGCGGTCGCGGTGCCGGCGGTGCCTGCGGACTTCTCGGCCACGACCGCGGCCTCGTCGACCACGAAGACCTCGTCCTCGGCCAGGAGGTCGTCCTGGACGGGGGCGAAGGCGAACGCACGGTAGAACAGGGCGGCGATCGCCGCGCCCGCGAGCGGGGCGACGATGAAGAGCCAGAGCTGGCTCCAGGTCCACCCGCCGGCGAAGACGGCGGCGGCGAACGAGCGGGCGGGGTTGAGCCCTGCGTTCGTGAACGGCGCGACGACGATCAGCAGCACCGTGAGGGTCAGGCCGATCGCGACCGGCGCGAGCTTGGAGTTCGAGCGCTTGTCCGTGACGCCGAGGATCACGCCGACGAAGATGGCGGCCGCGACGATCTCGATGATGAGGGCGGACCAGACGCTGAACGAGAAGGCGCCGTTCGTCGCGGTCGCGAGCGGGGAGTGCTCCCCGAAGCCGTTGGCGGTCGCGGAGAGGAAGGCCTGTTGCGTCGCGTCGGCGATCAGGCCGCTCTGCTGGAGCACGGGGAGCGCGGAGGCGGGGATGGTCGCGAAGAGCACGGCGGAGGCGATGACGCCACCGACGAGCTGGGCGAGCCAGTAGGGGAGGACGTCGGCCCAGGCGGTGCGGCCGCCGATGGCCGCGCCGAGCGTCACGGCCGGGTTGAAGTGTCCGCCGGACACGTGCCCGACCGCGGCGATCCCTCCGAGCAGCGCGATACCGCCGGCGAGAGCGACGCCGATCGTGCCCGTACCGAGGCCGCCGACGCTGTAGAGCGCTGCGCCGAGGATCGCGAGGACGAGGAAGAACGTGCCGAAGGCTTCGGCGCCGAGCCGGGCGAGCAGGCTCGGCCCGACCACGACGGTCGTCTCGTCGACGACGACTGCGTCAGGTGCTGAAGTGTCCTGGGACATGGTGTTCCTGTCTGGTGTCTGTAAGGGGTCCGGGAAGGCCGGACGTTCGGGATGAACATGCGAGGTCGGTGCAGAACCGGCATCTCGGAGGCATCCTGCCACCGATGTCTGGGAGTTCGCTGATCAGTTCGTGACCAGTCTCACTCCGCGAGCGCGACCGCGCCAGAGGGGCGGGCCGGGGCCCGCTGGTGGGCGGCGCCGTCGGGGCGTGCCGTGCTCTGCCGCGCGCACCGGACGGAAAGTATCTTGATGTCGAGAAGTCGAGTACCCTGGGCGGCGGTCAGCATCAACGGTTCGCGCGCGCGAGTTCCGGCACTCGCCGGTAGCCCCCGGGCGGCCGCAGGTTCCCCTCGCAGAGTTGGAGTTACCCCCGCATGGGCAAGATCAAGGTCGTCAATCCGGTCGTCGAGCTCGACGGTGACGAGATGACGCGCATCATCTGGCAGTTCATCAAGGACCGCCTCATCTACCCCTACCTCGACATCGACCTCAAGTACTACGACCTGTCGATCGAGAACCGCGACGCCACCGACGACCAGGTGACGATCGACGCGGCGAACGCCATCAAGCAGTACAACGTGGGCGTCAAGTGCGCGACCATCACCCCCGACGAGGCACGCGTCGAGGAGTTCGGCCTGAAGAAGATGTGGGTCTCCCCGAACGGGACCATCCGCAACATCCTCGGTGGCGTCGTCTTCCGCGAGCCCATCATCATCTCGAACATCCCGCGCCTGGTGCCGGGCTGGAACAAGCCGATCATCATCGGCCGTCACGCCCACGGCGACCAGTACAAGGCGACCAACTTCAAGGTCCCCGGCGCCGGCACCCTGACGCTCACCTACACGCCTGCCGACGGCTCCGAGGAGATCAAGCAGACCGTCGTCACCTACGGCGACGACGGTGGTGTGGCCATGGGCATGTACAACTTCAACGAGTCCATCAAGGACTTCGCGCGCGCCTCGTTCGCGTACGGCCTGCAGCGCAACTACCCGGTGTACCTGTCGACCAAGAACACGATCCTCAAGGCCTACGACGGCCAGTTCAAGGACCTGTTCCAGGAGGTCTTCGACGCCGAGTTCAAGGACCAGTTCGAGGCCGCCGGCCTCACCTACGAGCACCGCCTCATCGACGACATGGTCGCCTCGGCCATGAAGTGGGAGGGCGGCTACGTCTGGGCCTGCAAGAACTACGACGGCGACGTCCAGTCCGACACCGTCGCGCAGGGCTTCGGCTCGCTCGGCCTCATGACGTCGGTCCTCATGACCCCCGACGGCAAGACCGTCGAGGCCGAGGCCGCGCACGGCACCGTGACGCGTCACTACCGCCAGCACCAGCAGGGCAAGCCGACGTCGACCAACCCGATCGCGTCGATCTTCGCCTGGACCCGTGGCCTCATGCACCGCGGCAAGATCGACGGCACCCCCGAGGTCACGGCGTTCGCCGAGACGCTCGAGGACGTCGTCATCAAGACGGTCGAGTCCGGCAAGATGACCAAGGACCTCGCGCTCCTGGTCGGCCCGGAGCAGGAGTGGCTGACGACCGAGGACTTCCTCGCGGCGCTCGACGAGAACCTGGCCGCACGCCTGGCCTGATCCTCGTCCCCGCACGCCCGATGGCGCCGCTCACCTCCTCCGGTGAGCGGCGCCGTCGGGCGTTCTCAGGGGTGGGGACGGGGCCGCGCACGGCCCGACGCGGCCCTGCGCGTGCGGCGCGGGCACCGCCCGCGGGTGTGACGGACGCCCCACGGACGAGGTTCGCGAGTACCCCTGGGGAGCGCGGGGGCGTTGTGACAGAGTGTGGCCATGACAACTCCCGTGAACGTGACCGTGACCGGAGCCGCCGGTCAGATCGGTTACGCCCTGCTGTTCCGCATCGCCGCAGGTCAGCTCCTCGGACCGGACGTGCCCGTCCGCCTGCGACTGCTCGAGATCCCCCAGGGGGTGAAGGCGGCGGAAGGCACCGCGATGGAGCTCGACGACTGCGCCTTCCCGCTGCTGGCGGGCATCGACATCTTCGACGACCCGCGCGCCGGGTTCGAGGGGGCCAACGTCGGCCTGCTCGTCGGAGCGCGTCCCCGCGGCCCGGGCATGGAGCGCGGCGACCTCCTCGAGGCCAACGGTGGCATCTTCAAGCCGCAGGGCGAGGCGATCAACGCCGGCGCGGCCGACGACGTCCGCGTGCTCGTCGTCGGGAACCCGGCGAACACCAACGCGCTCATCGCCGCGTCGAACGCCCCCGACGTGCCGAAGGACCGCTTCACCGCCATGACGCGCCTCGACCACAACCGCGCGCTGACGCAGGTCGCCAAGCGTGCGGGCGTACCCGTCTCCGAGGTCCGCAAGGTCAGCATCTGGGGCAACCACTCGGCCACGCAGTACCCGGACGTCTTCCACGCCGACGTCGCCGGTCGCCCGGGTGCCGAGCTCGCCGCCGACTCGGCCTGGCTCACGGGCGAGTTCATCCCGACCGTCGCGAAGCGCGGTGCGGCGATCATCGACGCGCGCGGCGCCTCGTCGGCCGCCTCGGCCGCGAACGCCGCGATCGACCACGTGTTCGACTGGGTCAACGGCACGCCCGAGGGCGACTGGACGAGCGCGGGCATCGTGTCCGACGGGTCGTACGGCGTCCCCGAGGGCCTCATGGCCTCGTTCCCCGTGGTCTCGCGCGGCGGGCGCTGGGAGATCGTCCAGGGCCTGGAGATCTCGGACTTCTCGCGCGAGCGCATCGACGCCTCGGTCGCGGAGCTCGTCGAGGAGCGCGACGCGGTGCGCGGGCTCGGCCTGATCTGACCTCGTCCCGGGAGCCGGAACCGAGGGTGGCCACGCAGCCCGTCGTGGTCGTCTGACCACCCTCGGCGTCGGAAAATCCCTGCGTGCGCGTCGGACCCCCGCCATAGGATCGACGCGCCATGACCGATGCACCCACCGGCACTCCGACCGGCCCAGACCATGTCGTCCCTTCCCCGTCCGTCACCTCGACGGACCCCGCGCGCCGCCTCGACTGGCGGCGCCTGCGCGGGCCCCAGGCCGTCGTCGCGCTCGTCGCGCTCACGATCGGTGCGATCGGTGCCGCGTACGGCACCGTGGTCGCGGGCTGGCTCGCCGCGGACCCGACGACGGCGACGCTCCAGCTCCTCGCCGCGTGCGTCGTCGGCGCGGCCCTGCTCGACACCGTCGGACAGGTGGTCTGGGCCGGGGTCGTCGACCGGGCCGAGGGGCGCCTGCGCGGAGACCTGCTCTCCGCGGCCCTGCACCAGCCGCTGGACACCCTCACCGAGCAGGCCGTGGGCGAGGTGCTGGACCGCGTCGACGACGACACCCATGCCGTCGGCACGCTCGTACGTCGTCAGGCGTGGGGTGCAGGACGCACGCTCGTCGGCGTGGTCCCCATGTGGGTCGTGGCCGGGCTGACGTGGTGGCCCGCGTGGATCCTGTTCCCCGTGCTCGGCCTGGTCGCCGGGCTGGTCGTGCGCCCCATGCTCGGGGAGATCGCTCGCCGGAAGGTGATCGAGGAGGCGGCCTGGACGGACCATGCGGCCGCGTTCGAGGAGGCCGTGGCCGCGCGCGACGACCTGCGCACGAGCCTGGGCCAGTCGTTCGCCGTGCGCAGGCTCGCCGAACGGTCGGCGCAGGTCCACCGACGCTTCGAGTCCGTTCTCTCGGTCGAGTCGAGCATGCTCCGGCGTGCCGGGCTCGTGCTCGCCTCGCTGCTCGCAGGTGTGGCGGTCTCGGGTGCGGCGCTCGCCGCGGACGGCCAGCTGGGCGTCGACCGTCTCGTCACGCTGTTCCTGGTCACGTCGATGTTCGTGGGGCAGACCGACAACCTCGTCCACCACCTGCCCGACATCCAGGAGGGGCTCGGGGCGCTCACGCGCATCCGGCAGATGCTCTCGGTCGCCCCCGAGCCGGTGGGTGGGCGCCCCGTCCCGGAGGGACCCGTGGGCATCGAGCTCCGGGACGTCCACTTCTCCTACGCCGAGGGCACGTTCGCCCTCGACGGCGTGAGCCTGGACGTGCCGGCCGGCGCGACGATCGCGCTCGTCGGTCGGACGGGCTCGGGCAAGTCGACCCTCGCGTCGCTGCTGTCCCGGGCGGTCGAGCCGCCCCGCGACGCGGTGTTCGTGGGCGGCGTCGACGTGCTCGACCTCGACCTGCAGGCGCTGCGCGCCGCGGTGGGCGTCGTGACCCAGCGGACCGAGATCCTCGCGGGCACGCTCGCGGAGAACGTCGCGCTGTTCGCCGACGTCCCGCGCTCGTCGATCGAGGACGCGGTGCGCGAGCTGCGCCTCGACGACTGGGTGGCCGGGCTGCCCGACGGGCTCGACACGGTGCTCGGCCCCGGCGGGACGTCCCTGTCGGCGGGGGAGGAGCAGCTCGTCGCGTTCGCCCGCCTCCTGGTGCGCGACGTCCAGGTCGTCGTCCTGGACGAGGCCACGGCGCGCATGGACCCGTTGACCGAGGCCCGGGTCGTGGCCGCCTCGGAGCGGCTGCTCGCGGGCCGCACGGGCGTGCTCGTCGCGCACCGGCTCACGACGATCGAACGCGCCCGCCTGATCGCGGTGCTCGACCGGGGGAGCGTCGTCCAGCAGGGTGACCGGGCCGCGCTCGCGCGGCTCGCGGGTCCCTACCGTGACCTGCTCGAGGCGAGCGTCGCGCAGGACGGGCTCGCGTCGCCGGCACCGGCCGAGGGTGCAGGCAGTCTCGAGCGCGGGGCCCGCCCGGACCACGGGCTCGACGACGCCGGTTCGAGCGGTGAGCGTCCGGCCGCGGCTCCGGGGCAGGCGGACGAGGCCGTCGGCGGTCGGCGCCGACTGGGCGCACCCCCGGTCCTCGCCGACCCGGGAGACGGCCCCAGCCTCGCGCGCGGCGTGCTGCACGCGCTGTTCGTGCGTCCGGCGTGGGGCGTCGTGGGGGCCGGGCTGTTCCTCGTGGCGAGCCTCGTCTCGGCGCAGGGAGCGGTCACCGGGTTCCTCTGGGGGCGCGCCGTCCAGGGGCTCGACGAGGGCTTCCCGGCGGGGCTGCTCGTCCCGTTCGCGGTCCTCCTCGTGGTCGCGCCGCTGTGCCTCGCGCGCGCCCTGTACGTCTACCCGCGCTGGTGGATCGAGGTCCTGCTGCGCGTGCGCATGTCGGTCATGACGGGCCAGACGCGCCAGCACCGGCTCACGGCGACGCCGCCCGGCGAGGTCGTGGCGCGAGCCATGGACGCCGACCGCTTCGTGCGGTACGCGGACCGCTGGGTCGACCTCGTCAACGGGCTCGTCATCGCGGGCGTCACGGCGCTGCTCAGCCGGTCGTGGCTCGCGGGGGCCGTGCTGCTCGCGGTCATGGTCGTGTCGGCCGCTGCGTCGGCGCTCGGACGACCGATCGCCGGTCGGTCGGCCACACGCTCCTCGGCCGCGCGTGCCCGGTTCGGGCGGTCGCTGGTCTCGGCGCTCGACTCGGCGCGTACCGTCAAGCTCGCGGCCCGGACCCCGCAGGTGCACGCGCACCTGCACGAGGTCGACGCGGGCCGGGTGCGGGCCGCGATCTTCGAGCACCGGGTGCAGGCCGCGCTCGACGGCGTGCCGCTCGTCATGATCCAGCTCGGCGTCGTCGCGGCGTGGGCGGGTCTCCTGACGGGTACGTGGGACCTCGCGACGGCGCTCCTGGTCGCGAACGCGGTCAACGGCTTCGGGTGGTTCGGCGTCGTGGCCGGGGCGGTCGTGACCGAGGCGCCCGGCACCCGGTCCTGGCAGCGGGCGACGAGCCGCCTCGCCGCGGGGGCGGACCTCATGGACGTGCCGCCCGGCGTCGACCTGCTCACCGGTGCGGCGCCCACGCCGGCGCCCAGCCCCCGGCAGGCGCTCGAGCTCCTGGAGCTGGCGGGCGTGAGCGCGCTGCACGACGACGGCACGATCGGTGTGCAGGGCGTCGACCTGACGATCGAGCGCGGCGAGCTCGTGCTGCTGCTCGGCCAGGTGGGTGCGGGCAAGTCGAGCCTCCTCGCGGCCCTCGCCGGGCTCATGGAGCACACGGGCCACATCCGGTGGAACGGGACCGACGTCGAGGACGCGCAGACGTTCCTGCGTCCGGGGCAGGTCGCGCACGTCGCGCAGGTCCCGCGCGTGCTGTCGGGAACGTTCGCCGACAACGTGCGGCTCGGTCACGAGCGTGAGGTCCAGGGACCGGTCGCGGCCGCGCGCATGGAGCGGGACGTGGTCGAGGCGGGCGGGCACGGGGCGCTCGTGGGGCATCGCGGTGTGCGGCTCTCGGGCGGTCAGGTGCAGCGGCTCGCGCTCGCCCGGGCGCTCGCGACCGACGCCGAGCTCCTCCTGGCCGACGACGTGTCGAGCGCCCTGGACGCCGCGACGGAGATCGAGCTGTGGTCGTCGCTGCGCGAGCGCGGGACCACCGTGATCGGTTCGACCTCGAAGCGCGCGGCTCTCGCGCGTGCGGACCGGGTCGTCGTCCTGCACGAGGGTGCGATCGCGGAGGTCGGGCCGTGGCGCGACCTGGCGCCGAGGTGGGGGCATCTCGCGGGCTGACCCGCAGCGTCGATTCGTCCCGTTCCGAACCTCGAGGCCGGGGGGGG
>NZ_JACSQE010000002.1:337821-364173 GCF_014836745.1 Oerskovia gallyi | reverse complement strand
GCTCAGCCGAGCTGCCCGACCGGCCTCGTTCGGCGTCTCCGGACAACAAACTCTTGCTGCAACTTTCTGCAAGGGCTACAGTCTGGGTCAGCCGGCGGCGGGGAGCGCCCGGCTCGGGAGACCACGCGGAGCGCAGAGGCTCGGTCGCCCGGCGGTGCGTTCGCACGTCCGACTCCCCGGTGACAAGGGAGTCCTCATGCCAGCACCTGCCCCCAGGCGGTCCTCCAGACCGCGCCGCACCACAGCCTCCCTCGCGGCGATATCGGTCGCGCTGACCGGGCTGACCGGCTTCACGGCCGTCGCCAACGCGGCGACCGGCCCCGCGGCGACCGCGAACGATGCGCCGCGCACCTTCGCGCTCGTCGGCAGCCTCCAGGACGAGGCGGGCTGTGCGGCGGACTGGGACCCGGCCTGCGCCGCGACCGAGCTCGTGCCGACCGGCACCGACGGCGTCTTCTCGGCCGACTTCCAGGTGCCCGCGGGCACCTACGAGTACAAGGTCGCCGTGAACGACTCGTGGGACGAGGCGTACGGCCTGAACGGTGGCGCGGACAACATCCCGCTCGTCGTCGGCGGCCCCACGACCTTGCGCTTCACGTTCGACGACGTCGCCAAGCGCGTCTCGCTCGCGCCCGTCGGGCTCGGAGGAGCCTACGACGAGGCGACCGACGCGCCGATCGTGACCCCGCCCGTGCGCCAGCCGGGCTCGGACGAGCAGTTCTACTTCGTCATGACCGACCGCTTCGCGGACGGCGACCCGACCAACAACGAGGCCGGCATCGAGGGCGGTGCGCTGCGCTCGGGCTACGACCCCACGAACAAGGGCTTCTACCAGGGTGGCGACATCCAGGGCCTGCGCGACCAGCTCGACTACATCGAGGGACTCGGGACCACCGCGATCTGGCTCACGCCGTCGTTCAAGAACAACCCGGTCCAGGGCGAGGGCGAGAACGCCTCGGCGGGCTACCACGGCTACTGGGTCACGGACTTCACGCAGATCGACCCGCACCTGGGGACCAACGCCGAGCTCGAGGCGCTCATCGACGAGGCGCACGCCAAGGGCATCAAGGTCTACTTCGACATCATCACCAACCACACGGCCGACCTGATCGACAACGAGCAGAAGCAGTACTCGTACGTCGACCAGGCGACCGCGCCGTACAAGGACGCAGCGGGCAACGTGTTCGACCCGGCCGACCACGCGGGCAAGGACACGTTCCCCGCGATGGACCCCGCGACGTCGTTCCCCTACACGCCCGTGGTCGCCGACGACGCGAAGGACGCCAAGGTCCCCGCGTGGCTCAACGACACGACGCTCTACCACAACCGCGGCAACTCGACGTGGTCCGGCGAGTCGGTCACCTACGGCGACTTCGACGGCCTGGACGACCTCATGACCGAGAACCCGCGCGTCGTGGACGGGTTCGTCGACGTCTACCAGGGCTGGGTCGACCTCGGCATCGACGGCTTCCGCATCGACACGGTCAAGCACGTCAACTTCGAGTTCTGGGAGACGTGGACCACCGAGGTCCTCGACTACGCCCACTCGAAGGGCAAGGACGACTTCTTCATGTTCGGCGAGATCTACGACGCCGACGCCGCCAAGCTCTCGCCGTACGTCCGCAGGACGGACATGAGCTCGGTCCTCGACTTCGCCTTCCAGTCCTCGGCCGCGAGCTTCGCGAGCGGCAACAGCGCCAAGGGCCTGTCCCAGCTCTTCGCGAGCGACGACATGTACACGACGCCCGACTCGTCGGCCTCGGCGCTGCCCACCTTCCTCGGCAACCACGACATGGGCCGGATCGGGTACCTGCTGCAGACCACGGGTGACGCGCAGCGTCGCGACGAGCTCGCGCACGACCTCATGTACCTCACTCGCGGCCAGCCCGTCGTCTACTACGGCGACGAGCAGGGCTTCGCGGGCGTGGGCGACGGCAAGGACAAGAACGCTCGTCAGTCGCTGTTCGCGACCCAGGTCGGCGAGTACGCGGACCAGCCGCTCGTCACGGGCGAGACGGCCGGCAGCCAGGACCGCTACGACACCACGTCGCCGCTCTACACCCACATCGCGGAGCTCTCCGCGCTGCGTGCCGACAACCCGGCGCTCGCCACCGGGGCTCAGATCGAGCGCTACACGGACTCGGGCGCGGGCGTCTACGCCTTCTCGCGCGTGGACCGCACCGAGAAGGTCGAGCACCTCGTGGGGCTCAACAACTCGACCGCGGCCAAGACGGTCGGCTTCACGACGCTCACGCCGGGAGCGACGTACACGCCGCTCCTCGGGGGTGACCCCGTCACGGCAGGTGCCGACGGCACGGTCTCGCTCACGGTCCCGGCCCTGGGCTCGGTCGTCCTGAAGGCCGACCGTACGGTGGGCGTCGAGTCGACGGGCGACGTGTCGGTCACGGTCCCGGCCGCGGGAGCGGGACTCACCGGGGTCGCCCCGGTCAGCGCGGACGTCGACGACGCCGCGTGGTCCGAGACCAGCTTCGCGTGGCGCGTCGTCGGGTCGGACGAGTGGCAGGGCCTCGGCACGGCCGAGGACACCTCGCCGCGCGTCTTCCACGACGTGAGCGACCTGGCGAAGGGCACGCTCGTCGAGTACCGCGCCGTGACGGTCGACGCCGACGGCGACCGGGCCGCGTCCTCGACGTTCGCGAGCGTGGGGAACGCGGTGAGCGGTGACGAGGAGGTCGAGCCCCCGACGGACATCGACCTGGTCACCGTCCCCGGCAGCCACAACTCCGAGATGGGGTGCGCGGGCGACTGGGCTCCCGGCTGCGAGGCCGCGAAGCTCACCAAGCGCGCCGACGGCGTCTACGCGGGCACGTTCGACGTCCCGGCCGGGACGTACGAGTACAAGGTCGCGATCAACGGCTCGTGGGACCTCAACTACGGCGTGGGCGGCGCGAAGGACGGCTCCAACGCGACGTACACGACTGCGGGCGGCCCGGTGACGTTCTACTGGGACCCGGTCTCGCACGACTTCTCGAGCACGGCCCAGGGCCCGATCGTCACGGTCGCTGGCTCGTTCCAGGACCAGCTCGGCTGCTCGGCAGCTTGGTCTCCGGACTGCCTGGGGTCGTGGTTGCGCGACCCGGACGGTGACGGCGTCTATACGTTCACGACGTCGGCGCTCGCCACGGGCGCCTACGAGGGCAAGGTCACGCACGGCATGAGCTGGGCCGAGAACTACGGCGTCGGCGGCGTCAAGGACGGCCAGAACTACTCGTTCAGCGCGACCGAGGGCAAGGCCGTCACCTTCTCCTACGTGCTGGCGACGCACGTCCTGACGATCGAGGTGGCGGACCCGCCGCTGCCCGGCACGGGCCAGCAGGCGGCGCACTGGGTGAGCAAGGACCTGGTCGCGTGGCCGCGCGACCTTCTCGCCGGGGCGGACCCGGCGACGCTGGGCTGGACGCTCCACTCGGCGCCGACGGGCGGCCTGAGCGTCGCCGACGGTGCGGTCGTCGCTCCGGAGGGGGCGTCGTCGTACTCCCTCGTCCTGGACCCTGCCGGCCTGCCCGACGACGTCGCAGCCGACTTCCCGGCCCTCGCCGACGCGGTGGCCCTGCGGGTCACGGGCACCGACGGCGAGCCGATCTCCGTGGACGCGGCGACCGCCGCGCTCACGGGTCAGCTCCTGGTCGCCCAGCGCGGCGGACCCGCGGCCGACGCACCGCTCACCGCGACGACCGGGGTGCAGCTCCCGGGCGTCCTGGACGACCTGTTCGCCGAGGGCGCCGCGGACCGCACGCTCGGCGCGAGCATCTACACCAACGGCAAGTGGGCGTCGTTCGCGCTGTGGGCCCCCACGGCCAAGAAGGTCACGCTCCTCGCGTGGCCCGGCACGGGCGACGCCGCGGACCTGAAGACCGAGGACGCCCGGCAGTTCCCTGCCGAGCGCCAGGCGGACGGGACGTGGACGGTCGACGGGAAGGACGCCGACAAGAAGTTCGGCTGGGTCGGTGCCCGATACCTCTACGAGGTCGAGGTCTTCGTCCCGTCGACCGGCAAGGTCGAGACGAACGTCGTGACCGACCCGTACTCGCTCGGGCTCACGCTCAACTCGACGCACTCGGTCGTGGTGGACCTCGACGCGAAGAGCACGCAGCCGAAGGTGTGGAAGGACACCAAGGCTCCTGTCGTGGAGCGGGCCGTCGACCAGACGATCTACGAGCTGCACGTGCGGGACTTCTCGATCGCCGACGCCACTGTGCCGGCCGACAAGCGCGGCACGTACCTCGCGTTCGGGGAGAAGAAGTCGGCCGGCATGAAGCACCTCGCCGAGCTCGCCGACGCGGGCCTGACGACGGTGCACCTGCTCCCGACGTTCGACATCGCGACCATTGAAGAGGACCGGGCCGAGCAGTCGGTCACCGGTGACCTGAGCGGCTTCGCGCCCGACGGCACCGAGCAGCAGGCGGCCGTGTCCGCGATCCAGGGCACGGACGGCTTCAACTGGGGCTACGACCCGCTGCACTTCTCCACGCCCGAGGGCTCGTACGCCGTCGACGCGGAGGGGGCCGCGCGCGTCGCCGAGTTCCGCACCATGGTCGGGTCGCTGCACCAGACCGGGCTCCAGGTCGTGCTCGACCAGGTGTTCAACCACACCGCGGCCAGCGGCCAGGACCCCAAGAGTGTGCTGGACAAGGTCGTGCCCGGCTACTACCACCGCCAGAACACGACGACCGGCGCGGTCGAGACCAGCACGTGCTGCCAGAACCTCGCGACCGAGCACGCCATGACGGGCAAGCTCATGGTCGACTCGGTCGTCACCTGGGCCCGCGACTACAAGGTCGACGGCTTCCGCTTCGACCTCATGGGGCACCACTCGAAGCAGAACATGCTCGACGTCCGGGCCGCGCTCGACGAGCTCACGCCGAAGAAGGACGGCGTGGACGGCAAGGCCGTGTACCTCTACGGCGAGGGCTGGAACTTCGGCGAGGTCGCGGACAACGCACTGTTCGAGCAGGCCACGCAGGGCCAGCTCGGCGGGACGGGCATCGGCACGTTCTCCGACCGCCTGCGCGACGCGGTCCACGGCGGGTCTCCCGTCGACGGGGCGTCGACGTTCACGCAGGGCTTCGGCACGGGCCTCGCGACCGACCCGAACGGGCAGCCCGCCCGGGCGGGGGAGCCTGGCACGGTGAACGACGGGTCTCCCGACGAGCTCGCAGCGCTGGGGCACGAGACGGACCTGGTCCGGCTGGGCCTCGCGGGCAACCTGCGCAGCTTTACGTTCACGACCTCGACGGGCGAGACCCGGCGCGGCGACGAGATCGACTACCGGGGTGCGCCCGCGGGCTACGCGGACTCGCCCGAGGAGATCATCAGCTACGTCGACGCGCACGACAACGAGACGCTGTTCGACCTGCTGACCCTCAAGCTGCCGGCGGACACGTCGATGGCCGACCGGGTGCGCATGAACAACGTCTCGCTCGCCACGACGGCCCTGTCGCAGACGCCGTCGCTGTGGCACGCGGGCACCGACCTGCTGCGTTCCAAGTCGCTCGACCGCAACAGCTACGACTCGGGCGACTGGTTCAACGCGATCGACTGGACCGGGACCGAGAACGGGTTCGGCAAGGGTCTGCCGCTCGAGGCCGACAACGGGGAGAAGTGGCCGCTCATGGCGCCGCTGCTCGCGAACCCGGCGCTCAAGCCGGTCGCGCAGGACATCGAGACGGCGTCCGACAACGCGGCCGACCTGCTGCGGCTGCGGTCCTCGACGGACCTGTTCCGCCTGGGCAGCGCGGACCTCGTCAACGAAAAGGTCACGTTCCCCGACGCGGGGACCGGCCAGACGCCCGGCGTGATCGTCATGAGCATCGACGACACGGTCGGGGCGGACGTGGACGAGGAGCTCGACGGCGCGCTCGTCGCCTTCAACGCCTCGCCCGAACCGGTCACGCAGACGGTCGCGGGGCTGGCGGGCCGCCAGTACGCGCTCTCGCCGGTCCAGGCCGAGGGGCACGACGACGTGGTCAAGGCGACCACGTGGGACGCGGTGACCGGCACGGTCACGGTCCCGGCGCGCACGGTCGCGGTGCTCGTCGAGCCGCGTGCCGCGAAGGTCGAGCTGACCGCCTCGGCGCGCACCCAGTGCGTCGCGGGCCGCGTGACCGTCACGGTCAGCGCGGTCAACGCCGGCGCAGTCCCCGCGACGGTCAGGGTCGAGACGCCGTTCGGTGCCAAGACCTTCACGGGGGTCCTGCCGGGCAAGTCCGCCCAGCAGACGTTCGCGACCCGCCAGACGCAGGTCCCCGCCGCCACGGCCACTGTCACGGGCACGGCGACGATCGACGGCAAGGAGGTCCGGACGGGCTACGACGTGTCGTACGCCGCGCGTGAGTGTGGCTAGCGCCTCCGGGTGAACGAGCGAGAGCGGAGCTCGTGCGCGACGTGCCGGACACGTCGCGCACGGGCTCCGCTCTCGGTGCGTGCGGGGACTAGACCGCGTCGAGCCGGGCCCGCACCTCCGGGTCGAGGTCCAGGTCCGCCGCCCCGAGCAGCTCGTCGAGCTGCGCGACGGTGCTCGGCCCGATCACCGGGATGACCGGCACCGGGCCGCCGAGAAGCCACGCGAGCGCGACCTGGTTGGGCGTCGCGCCGATCTGCCGCGCGACGTCGTGCAGCACGCGCCGACGCTCGAGCGAGGTCGGGTGCCCGTAGCCCTCCCACAGCTCCTTGTCGTCGCGCACCATGGCGCCCTGCAGCAGAGGGGAGTAGGCCGTGACCGCGAGCGGGGGCCGCTCCTCGCTCCCCGTCGAGCGCGCGTAGTCGAGCAGCTCGGGCGAGGCCCAGTTGTGCCGGTCGGGGTCCGGGGTCGGGTAGAGGTAGCTGAGCTGCTCCTGGACCACCCCGTACGGCGCGACGCCCTGACGCAGCGCCTCCTCGCGCGCCTCGACCACGCGCCACAGCGCGACGTTCGAGATGCCCGAGATCCCGACGGCGCCCTCGGCCTGGAGCTTGCCGAACGCCCCGACGGTCTCCGCGAGCGGGGTGTCGAGGTCGTCGACGTGCCCGTAGAGCACGTCGAGGTGGTCGACCCCGAGGTGCCGCAGGCTCTCGTGCGCCTCCCAGGCGATCGTCTCCGCGGCCAGGCCCTGGTAGTTGGTCGGGGGAGTGCTGGACAGGGGCAGCGTGCGGTCCTTCTGGGCCGCGCCGAGCTTGGTCGCGATGCGGACCTGGTCGCGCGCGCCGCGGCTCACGAGCCAGCGGTTGAGCAGGTCCTCGCTGTCGCGCCCGTGCCCACCGGCCCAGAGGCTGTAGTTGTTGGCCGTGTCGAGGAAGGTCCCGCCGGCCTCGAGGTAGCGGTCGAGGATCGCGAACGAGGTCTCCTCGTCCGTGCTGGTGCCCATGAGCATGGTGCCGAGGCAGAGTGTGCTGACGTCGAACGACGTCCGGCCGTCGCCGAGGGTGCGGTAGCGCATGGTGGTCTCCTGCGAAGAGTGCTGCTGGTTGACGGTCTCCACGCTAGGAGTCGAGCGGCCTGGGTGTACGGTCCATTGGCATGGCATCTGACCAGACCAATGTGCGGCGCGAGCACGAGGCGAGGGTGCCGCCCCGCTCGCCTCGTGCGTCCGGTCCGCCCAGCCCCGGCCCGACGACGGCGCTCGCCTGGGAGACCGTCCTCGACCTGGGCACGGGGCCCGGCCCGCTCCACCGGCGGCTCGAGGACGCGGTGCGCGAGGCCGTCCACCTCGGACGCGTCCCGCCCGGGGCGGCCCTGCCCCCGAGCCGCGTGCTCGCCGACACCCTGGGCGTCTCGCGCTGGGTCGTGACCGAGGCCTACGGTCAGCTCGTCGCCGAAGGGGCACTCGAGTCCCGGACAGGGTCGGGGACCAGGGTCCCGCTCACGGCCCGGACCGGCACCCGGGCGACCGGCCCCGAGGCCCGGGCGACGCCGTCGGGCACGGGAGGGCTGCCCGCACCCCGGGCCCGACTCGACCTGGGGCCGGGCGTGCCCGACCTGCGGCACGTACCGCGCGCCGCCTGGGTCCGCGCGCTGCGCGAGGCCCTCGCCGAGGCGCCCGACGCGGACCTCGCGGCCCCCGACCCCACCGGCCATCCCGCGACGCGGGCGGCGCTCGCGGACTACCTCGCCCGCGCCCGGCACGTGCGCGCAGGCGGGGGCGACGTCGTCGTGACGCACGGCGCCGACGACGCCATGCGGCGCGTCGCGGCGGCGCTCCACGGGGCCGGGCACCGGGCCCTGCTCGTCGAGGACCCGAGCTGGTCGCGCCTGCGCGAGACCGCGGCCGCCGCGGGGCTCACGCCCGTGCCGATCCCGGTCGACGGCGACGGGATCGACGTCGACGCGCTCCTCGCCGCGGCGGGCCGGACCGGTGCGCGCGCCGTGCTCGTGACGCCCGCCCACCAGTTCCCCACGGGCGCGGCCCTCTCGCCCGCGCGGCGCGAGGCGCTCGTGGGGTGGGCGCGCGACGTCGACGGGCTGGTCGTCGAGGACGACTACGACGCCGAGTTCCGCTACGACCGTCGGCCCGTGGCCGCGATGCAAGGGCTCGCGCCCGACCGCGTGGTGCTGCTGGGCTCGCTGAGCAAGACGCTGTCGCCCGCGTTCGGGCTCGGGTGGGCGGTGCTGCCGCCGGGGTGGCGGGACCCGGTGGTCGACCGGGGCGGGGCCGGTCCGTCGACGACCGACCAGCTCGCGCTCGCGCGGTTCGTGACGTCCGGCGCGTACGAACGGCACCTGCGCGCTGCGCGGGGACGGTTCCGACGGCGCCGGCAGGCGCTGGTCGAGGCGCTCGGGAAGGCGCTGCCCGGGACGCTCGTCACGGGGATCGCCGCGGGCATGCACGCCGTGGTCGAGCTGCCGGACGGCGTCGTGGCCACGGACGTGGTGCGCGAGGCGGCGCTGCGCGAGGTCAACGTCGCGGCGGTCGAGCGGTACCGGGCGACGGCCGCCGGTCGCGACGCCGGGAGGGACCGGCTCGTCGTCGGGTACGGCAACCTCGCGGACGCGCGCGTCGAGGAGGCCGTGGCGCGGCTCGCGGCGGCGGTGCGGGCCGCGGGGAGGTAGGGGCGCGCGGTGCTGGCGCTGGCGTGGGCGGGTCGCAGGGAGGCAGGTGGTCGGTCCGTATGCTCGGGCCATGGTTCGCGCGGGGGAGAACACGTCAGAGGTCAGCGGCTCGGGCACGTCGGCGTTCGCCGGCGACGACGCCGAGGCGCGAGGACCGGCCGAGCGGCGTCGCACGGTCCTCGCCCTGGTCGTCAGCGTGGTCCTCGTCGGGGTCCTGATCGGTGTCGCGGCCGTCGTCATCGGCCTGGTCGTCCCGGATGCGCCCGACCGCACGGCCGACGTCGAGGCCACCGCGCGCCGGGACGCGTTCCTCGACACCTTGGTACCCATGCCGGGAGTGGTGGACCTCGTCGAGCCTGCCAGCATGGTGCAGACCGGCTACGACGCCCGCTCCGAGACGATCGACGTCACGGTCTCCGGCACACCCGCCGAGCTCGAGGAGGTGTTTGCCGCACTGTGCGAGCACGGGGGCCGAGAAGGGGACCACGGCGCCGACTACCTCTTCGCCGTCACGACCGACGCGGCGCCCATGACCCTGCAGTGCGAGGACCCTGCCCTGGCGGGCCGCCTGGCCGCGCTCGTCGACCTTGCCCGCGACGTACCGCCGTCGGCGGTCGAGGGCGTCAGGATCGCCGTCTCAGGCGCTGACGTGTCGGTCTGGGCGCGACCCGCCCCGGAGGCGCTGCCCGAGGCCTGGCGATGGGTCTCCCCGTGGACCACGGGCGTCCTCGACCTGGGGCTCACCCCGGTCGAGGTCCGGCTGGCCACGGAGCCGTGACTGCGCCGAGCGTGCAGCAGTGGCGCGCAGGTCAGCGGAAGACGATCGTCCGGTGCCCGTCGAGCAGCACGCGGTGCTCGGCGTGCCAGCGCACGGCCCGCGCGAGCGTGCGGCGCTCGACGTCCTCGCCCAGCGCGACCAGGTCCTCGACGGCGCGCGAGTGGTCGACGCGCTCGACGTCCTGCTCGATGATCGGTCCCTCGTCGAGGTCGCCCGTCACGTAGTGCGACGTCGCGCCGATGAGCTTGACGCCGCGGTCGTGCGCCTGCGCGTAGGGGCGGGCGCCCTTGAAGCTCGGCAGGAACGAGTGGTGGATGTTGATGACCTGGCCCGACAGGTCGCGGCACAGGTCGTCGGACAGGATCTGCATGTAGCGCGCGAGGACGACGAGCTCGACGTCGAGCTCGGCCACGAGCTCGCGCAGGCGGTCCTCGGCGGCGGCCTTGGTGTCGCGCGTGACGGGCACGTGGTGGAACGGCTTGCCGTAGAACGCGGCGATGTCCTCGAGGTCGCGGTGGTTGCCCACGACGCCCACGACCTCGATCGGCATGCCCTGCGAGCGCTCGCGGTAGAGCAGGTCGACGAGGCAGTGCGCGGCCTTGGAGACCATGACGAGGGTGCGCACGCGGCGCCCGACCACGTCGAGGTTCCACGTCATGTCGAACGACTCGATCACGGGGGCGAGGGCGCCCTCGAGCTCGTCGCGCGACGCGGTCGACTCGACCTGGACGCGCATGAAGAACAGCCCGGACAGCGGGTCGCCGAACTGCTGCGACTCGGTGATGTTGCCACCGTGCTCGGCGAGCGTCCCCGTGACGGCGTGCACGATCCCCGGACCGTCCGGGCAGGACAGCGTGAGGACCCAGTGGGTCGGCGTGGACGCGTCGGGCGCGCCGGAGGCAGGAACGTTCGACAGAGAGGTGCTGGACACGGTCCCAGGGTAGCCGCGCCGTCGCGCGTCCACCGGCTCCGTCCGGGCCGCGTCCGGCCGACCGCCTGATAGGCAACAAAGTTGTCTTCCATTGTGCAGTGCGCAACGGAGGGTGCCACGACGTGGACCGCGCCGCGAACGGGTGCATAACCTCCCGGAACCGGCGCCACCGACGACGCCGGCCCCCGAGTCGATGACGGAGTCGATATGAAGAAGTCCCGCCTGGCGGCGTTCGGCGTCGCCGCCGTGCTGGCCCTGACGGCCTGCGCCCCCACCCAGTCCACGATCACCGAGGCCGAGAACGACGAGAGCACGGGCACGCTGCGCGTCTGGCTCTTCGCCGAGGTCAACCAGGACCCCAAGGCCGCGGTGGTCGACGAGGCCGTCGCGGAGTTCGAGGCCGAGCACGACGGCGTCGAGGTCGACGTCCAGTACATCCCCGTCGACACCCGCGCCGAGCGTTTCAACGCCGCGTTCAACGACCCTGCCTCAGCCCCCGACGTCGCCGAGTTCGGCAACACCGACATCGCGGCCTACGTCGCCGCGGGCGGTCTCGCGGACGTGACCAAGGAGGTCGCGGCCTGGGACGAGTCGGGCGACCTGACCCCCTCGATCGCCGCCACGACCGAGATCGACGGGGCGACCTACGGGGTCCCGTGGTTCATCGGCGTCCGCGCGCTCTACTACCGCACGGACGTCTTCTCCGAGCTGGGCCTGTCCGTCCCCGCGACGCTCGCCGAGATCGAGACCGCGGCGCGCGCGATTCGGGCCGCCAAGCCCGAGATGGTCGGTATCGCGGCGGGCGGCGCGTACCAGTACGCGGCCATGCCGTTCCTGTGGGCGGGCGGAGGAGCGCTCGCGACCCAGGGCTCCGACGGCGCGTACACCTCGGCGCTCACCACGCCCGAGTCCCGTGCGGGCGTCACGGCGTACACGAACCTCCTCGCCGACGACATCTGCCCCTCGGCCCTGTGCGCCGAGTGGACCGGCAGCGCGAGCGTCCAGCAGTTCGTCGCGGGCACGGCGGGGATGGTCGTGGGCGGCGACTTCAACCGCAAGGCCGTCGACGAGTCGGCCGTGGGCGCCACGTACGCGATCGTCCCGCTCCCGGGCGAGAAGGCCGGCGAGATCGCCCCGGCGTTCGCGGGCGGCAACAACCTCGGCGTCTTCAAGAGCACCGAGCGCAAGTCCCTCGCGGTCGACTTCATGACGCTCCTGGGCGGGAAGAAGTACCAGGAGAAGATGTTCGACGCGATGGGCAACCTGCCCACGTTCACCGACGTCCAGGAGAAGGTCGCGGCGGCGACGCCCGCGATCGAGCCCTTCACCGAGACCCTCGCGGCGGGCACCGAGTTCGTCCCCTCGACCCCGGCGTGGACCCAGATCGACGCCCAGGGCGACATCAAGACCATGCTCCAGACCGTCGCGACGAAGCAGGCCACGGTCGAGCAGGCCACGCAGACCGCGGCCGCCGCGATGGACAAGGCGTTCTCCGAGGCCCCCTGATGACCTCGCTCACCACCGCACCGGGGGCGGGCAGCACGTCCGCCCGCCCCCCGCGTCCCGCGCGTCGCTCCCGGACCGGGACCTCCCGGCTCGAACCGTGGGCCTACCTGCTGCCGGCCGCCGCGATCCTCGTCGGCCTGCTCGGGTACCCGCTCTACCAGCTCGTCGTCACGTCGTTCTACGACTACCGCCAGGCCAACGTCACGGGCGGGGCGCCGCTCGAGTTCCTGGGTCTGGGCAACTACACCCAGCTCTTCGGGGACGCGAAGTTCTGGACGGTCCTGCTCAACACGACGGTCTTCGCGGCCGGCTGCGTCGTCGCGACCCTCGCGCTCGGCTCGGCGCTCGCGGTCCTCGCGACCCGGGTCAGCCGGTGGGTGCGCTCGGTCCTGTTCCTCGCGGCGCTCGGCGCGTGGGCCACGCCCGCGATGACGGGCTCCGCGGTCTGGCTCTTCCTGTTCGACCCGACGCTCGGGCTCGTCAACAAGACGTTGGTCAACGTCGGCCTGTCGGGCTTCGCGGGGCACTCGTGGACGGCCGAGAAGTGGCCGGCGTTCGCGCTCGTGGGCGCCGAGGTCGTGTGGTGCTCGTTCCCGTTCGTGCTGGTCACGGTCTACGCGGGCATCCTCGCGATCCCGAGCGAGCTGCTCGAGGCCGCTCGCCTCGACGGTGCGTCGATGCCGCGCATCGCGCGCTCGATCATGGTCCCGATGCTGCGCCCGATCATCATCATCGTGACGATCCAGTCGATCATCTGGGACTTCAAGGTGTTCACGCAGATCTACGTCATGACGAACGGCGGCGGGATCGGCGGGCAGAACCTCGTCCTCAACGTGTACTCCTACCAGCAGGCGTTCGCGTCCAACCTGTACGGGCTCGGGTCGGCGATCGGCGTCGTCATGACGCTCCTGCTGCTCGGGGTCACGCTCGTCTACCTGCGCCTGCTGCGCCGATCAGGGGAGGTCCTGTGAGCACCAGCGTCACCGCCGGCATGCCCGACGCCGGAGCGTCCGTCGGGCGCGGCACCTCACCGTCCGCGGTGCGGGGCACGGGCTCCCCGGACGCCGGGGCGACCACCGCGCGGGGCGGGGCGGGCGCGGGCGGTGCGCGGCGCCGTCGGGCGTGGAAGAACCCCGGCTCGAACGCCGTGGCGCTCCTGGTCGCGCTCGTCGTCGCGTTCCCGCTCTACTGGATGGTCCTGTCGGCCCTGCGACCCAAGGCCGCGATCGACGCGGGCGACGCGTCGCTGTTCACGACGGACCTCACGCTCGACTCGTTCGTGCGGGTCCTGACGGTCAACGACTTCGGGCGGTTCTTCCTCAACTCGCTCGTCGTGGCCCTGGCCGTGGTGGTCCTCTCGACGATCTGCGCGTTCCTCGCGTCGGTCGCGCTCACGCGCTACCGGTTCCGCAGTCGCACGACGCTGCTCGTGATCGTGCTGATCGCGCAGATGGTGCCCATCGAGGCCCTGACGATCCCGCTGTTCTTCCTGTTCCGGAACATGGGGGCGTCCGTCCCCGCGCTCGGCCTCAACCAGCTCGGCTCGCTCGTGCTGGTGCACCTCGCGTTCTCGATCCCGTTCGCGATCTGGATGCTGCGCGGCTTCGTCGCGGCCGTCCCGGTCGAGCTCGAGGAGGCCGCGCGGATCGACGGGGCCAAGAGCTTCCGGTTCGTGCGCTCGATCCTGTTCCCGCTCGTGTTCCCGGGCGTGGTCGCGGTCAGCGTGTTCTCGTTCATCTCGACGTGGAACGACTTCCTGTTCGCCAAGACCTTCATCATCTCGGCGCAGGAGAACCAGACGCTGCCCCTCGCGATCCTCACGTTCTTCAAGGACGACCAGAACGACTGGGGCGCGATCATGGCGGGCTCGGTCATCATGACGGTGCCCGTGCTGGTCTTCTTCGTGCTCGTGCAGCGTCACCTGGTGTCCGGGCTGGCGGGGGCGGTGAAGGGCTAGGTGAGACGGTCACCATTCCACCCGCGGACGCGCACCGCGGGGTCGCCCGTTTCTGACACGATGGGACCATGACCGACACGCCGATGACCATGGACCTCGTCACGGACGAGCACGCGGGGGAGCTCCTCACGCTCCGCCGGGCAGCGTTCGTCACCGAGGCGCAGCTCTACGGGGACCCGAACATCCCGCCGCTCACGCAGACGCTCGCCGAGCTCAAGGCGGACCTGGCGACCCAGGGCGTCATCACGCTCGGGGCGTGGCAGGGGCCGCGCCTGGTCGGGTCGGTGCGCGTGGAGATCGAGGGCGGCAAGGCCACGCTCGGGCGGCTCGCGGTGGCCCCGGACCTCCAGGGCCGCGGCATCGGCACGCAGATGCTGTTCGCGGTCCTGCCGCACCTTCCTGAGGAGACCACGGAGATCTGGGTCTTCACGGGCAAGGACTCCAAGCAGAACCTGGAGCTGTACACGCGCCACGGCTACGAGGAGCAGTACGACAAGGCCGCGGGCGACCTCACGTACACGTACCTGCGCCGCATCCTGGGTGAGGCCGAGGCGCGCAACGCGAGCGACGCCCAGGGCTGAGCCCGTCCGCCCGCGAGCGAGGCGCGTCCCCCGTGCGGGGGCGCGCCTCGCCCGCGTCTACGGCTCGTCCCACGCGTAGGCCCGGACGTGGTCGACGAGCATCCGCGCAGGTAGCGGGGTGCTCTCGTCGGGCGGGCCGGGCCAGTCGCCGCCGACCGCGAGGTTGAGCAGCAGGAAGAACGGGTCGTCGAAGACCCACGGGTCACCACCGGTGTCGGCGGGGGTCCTGCGCGAGTACTCGACGCCGTCGACGTACCAGGTGATCGCACCCGGGGCCCAGTCGACCGTGAAGGTGTGGAAGTCGTCGGCGAACCGCTCACCGTCCGGGAGCGTGGTCGACGCGTGGATCGCGCCCGCGCCCGAGTACCCGGGGCCGTGCAGGCTGCCCCACACCGTGCCCGGCTCCGCGCCGACGTTCTCCATGACGTCGAGCTCGCCGCTCGCGGGCCACGGCTCGGTGGTGAAGATGTCCTGGCCCAGCATCCAGAACGCCGGCCAGGTGCCCTGCCCGCCCGGGATCTTGATGCGCGCCTCGAAGCGCCCGTACTGCTGGGCGAAGCGGTCCGCGGTGATGAGCCGCGCGGACGTGTACTCGCAGCGACCGTAGTGGCACCACAGGTCGCCGGGGTTCTCCCGACGGGCCGTGATGACGAGGTGGCCCTCGCCGTCGGTCGAGGCGTTGCCCGGGCTGTCGGTGTAGTACTGCAGCTCGCCGTTGCCCCACCCGCTGCCGCCCGTCTCGAGACGCCAGCGCGAGGGGTCGGGCGGGGCGCCGGCCGCGCCGTCGAACTCGTCGGCCCAGGTCAGGGGCCCGGGCGGGGCCCCCATCCGGGGAGCCCCGGGCCCGGACGCAGGCGGCCCGACGGCGGCGGCCGCCAGGGTGGCGAGGCCCACCACGACGATCACGGCGGCGACGAGGACGCCCGGGCGAGGTGCGCGACGCGGTGCCTTGCGCGGGGTCGGTCGCATGTCACTCCTCGCAGGTCGAGACGTCCTCGGCGTAGCGCAGCCACGCCGGGAGGTCGGCGACGAACGCGTCGCGGACGTCGGCGGCGCCCGCTGCCCGCCAGTCGACGTCGTCGTCGATCTCGATCTCGTACTTGTCCCACTCGAACCAGTTGACCATCTTGAGCTGCGGGAACCGCTCGTGCGTCTCGGGCGAGAACACCTGCCGCCACCAGGCCCGCTTGATGTCGAGCTCGGCGGCCCCGCCGCGCGAGGGCGTGTAGATCGCGGCGGTCTCCGGCACCGCCACGGGGTGGCCGTGCTCGATGCCGTAGACCGTGTAGAAGTCCGGCACCGCGGCGTCGTCCCCCGCCGTGCCCACGTACGTGCCCGTGAGCATCGCGAGGAACTTGCCGTCCTCGGGGACCTCGTTGTTGCCCCACGGGCGCTGGTTGCCCCAGTGGTAGAGCGAGACCCCGACCCAGTCCACGGCGTCGTCCCCCGGGAAGTACGGCAGGTAGCTGTCGTCGGTCATGGTGAGCGTGCCGTCGCCGTCGGTGTCCAGAGCCGCGTAGTCGGCCGACCCCGGCAGCGCCGCGAACTGGCCGCCCGTGAACGGGTACCCGCCGCCGTAGTTGGGCGCCCACATCATGGCCGTGCCCGGCGCCTCGGCATGGACCGCGGCCGCGACCCGACGGAACGTCTCGACGTACGCCGTCGGCTGCTGGCCCCACGCGTACCAGGAGCCGTTCATCTCGTGCGCGAACCGCAGCACGACCGCGACCCCCTGCTCGTTGACGTCCCGCAGGTCGTCGGCGAGCGTCGCGACCACCTCGTCCGACATGGCCGCGAGCCCCGCGTGCGGTTCGAGCGTCAGGAGCAGCACGCCCCCGTTGGCCTTCATCTGGGTGACCGCGCTGACCGTGTGCTCCCACGTCTCGCGGTCGTAGGGGACGTCGGAGAACTGGACCGCGACCGCCGGGGCGTGGTCGAGGTAGGTCCGGTGCTCCTCGAGGGTCTCCGACGCCCAGTCGAGGTTGACGCCGAGCAGCGTGCCGTCGTCGGGCACGATGCTCGCCGCCTCCGCGGTGCACGCCGCGGCCACGGGAGCCTCCGGGGTCGCGGGCGGACCGGCCACGGCGAACCCCGCGCCCACCGCGCCGACCCCCAGCATCATGACCACGAGCGGCGTCACGAGGCCGGGCCGGCGACGGCCGCCCGGGAGGTAGAACGCCATCAGGAGGCCCGGGACGCGAGGAGACCCCGCGCCTCGTCGTGGCCGCCGTAGATGCGCGTGACCGTGTCGAGCCGCAGCGCCGTGAACGCGTGCTGCAGCGCGGCCGAGGCGCCGAAGATCCGCAGGTCCCCGCCGCGCGACCGGACCACGCGCAGCAGGTCGAGCAGGCCCGCCACGCCCGAGGGCGACACGCCGTCGACCCCCGAGACGTCGAGCAGGACGAGCACCGGACCGTCGGCCACGGCCGACGACACGGGCTCACGCAGGGACAGGACGGCGGCGGCGTCGAGCCGCCCTCCGGTGGGGAGGTCGATGCTCGTGACGGGATGGGTCAGGGTGAGGTCGGGTGCGCTGACGAAGGCGGCCATGGCGAGCTCCTGGGGACGTGGCGGACGGTGAGGTCTAGCGGGACTTCCGTCGGGTCGAACGTGGTCGGGAGTGCGTCGTCGCCGTCGAGCACGTCGCCCACGGCCTGGGCCGCGAGCAGTGCGACGGACGGGGGGACGGGGTCCCCGACGGTGTCGCCGGGCCCCGTGTACCGCGCAGCGCGCAGCGCGGCGGACAGGAGGGCCAGGTCGACAGCGACCCAGCCCAGGGTCAGGAACGTGGCGGGCGCCGAGGCCTCGCCCGCGAGCATCCGGGTCACCCCGACCGCCGAGGCCACGAGCAGGACCACGGTCACGACGACCTGCGGCAGGACGTGCCGGTAGCCCGTGCCCGTGGCCTGCTTGGTCTTGGACGTGACCGAGAACGCGACGTGCCGGCCGAGGAACACCGCGGAGGCTCCCGAGAGCGTCGCAGCGATCCACGTGGGGAACAGTGCGAACGACATCTGCTGACCCCGCCACAGCCCGCGGCTGCCCTTGCCGGACACCTGGAAGAGGAGCTGGCAGGCCACGAAGAACGGCAGGAAGTGCAGGAAGAACAGCGCCGGGTCCGCATGCAGGGGGAAGACGCCGAGCGTCAGGAAGAGCACGGGCGCGGCGAGGTAGACCAGAGCGGCGAACCCGCTCAGGTAGCTCGTCATGGTGCCCAGGTACATGAGCCGCTGGGCCAGCGAGAGCCCGCGGACCAGGAGCGGGTTGTCCCGGAAGAAGACCTGCATCGACCCCGTGGCCCAGCGCAGGCGCTGCGACAGCGCCGTGCCGACGTCCTCGGGCGCGAGCCCGTGCACGAGCACCTCGTGGTGGTAGACGCTCGTCCACCCCATCGCGTGCAGGTGCATCGCCGTGGCCATGTCCTCGGTGATCGTGGTCGTGTCGAGCGGGTTGATCGTCAGGGCCTGGTCCGTGCGGGCCACGTCGACGCGCTCGAGCACCCCGTCGAGCTCGGCGAGCAGCTCGCCCGCCACGTCCTCGGGCAGGGACGGGGTCTCCTGGATCTCCGGCGGCTCCACGGTCCCGGTCGCCGCGGTCGCCGCGGTCGCCGCGGTCGCCACAGGCGCGACAGGTGCGACAGGCGCGACGGGCGCCTGGACCAGGGCCGCGGTGAAGGCCGATCGCAGCTCCGAGGTGATCTCGGCGAGCACGTCGCCGCGCCGGAACTGCCCCTCGGCCCGGCGCACCGCGGCCAGGGCCTGCTCGGCGACGGGCATCGCCGAGGGCTCGCGCACCGCGAGCTGGCTCAGGAGGTCCTGGAGCCGCGACCGGCCTGCCCGGAGCGCGGCGCGCATCGCACCGCGCGCGTCCCGCGAGAACCGGGTCAGCCCCAGCGCCATGAGCGCCTCACGCCGCAGCACCGCGTTCGACCCGCAGAAGAAGGCCGCGCCCCAGCCGTCCTTGCCCTGCTGGATGGGACCGTAGAACAGCTCGGCCTGCGTACCCAGCGGGTCGCTCGGCGGCACGTTCCAGAAGTGCTGCGGCGTCTGGACGAACGCGACCTCCTCGTCCGCGAAGTAGCCCAGGACCCGGTCCAGGAAGCGCGGCTCCGGGACCTGGTCGGCGTCGAGGATCGCGACGAGGTCGCCGCTCGTGCGGAACAGCGCGTTGTTGACGTTGCCCGCTTTCGCGAAGCGTGGCCGCCCCTCCCACTCGGGACCGCGCGTGATGTAGCCGACGCCCACGCGGGACGCCGCGACCTCGAGCTCGGGCCGGTTGCCGTCGTCGAGGACCCACGTCGCGTGCGGGTACGTCATGTCGCGCGCCGCGATCGCGGTCCGCAGGACCAGGTCCACGGGCTCGTTGTACGTCGTGACGAACACGTCGACGCTCAGGCCCTCGGGGGCCGGGGGAGCCGGGGGCCGGCGCCTCGCGTTCCACATGGTCAGCGAGTACAGGACGGTCTCGCCCAGGCTGTACGTCTCCGCCACGACCAGGGGGACCGCGATCCACCAGGCGTCCCACGCCACGGTCCCCGTCCAGCGCCACCCGATGTACACGAGCCCGAAGGCCACCGCGACCACGGCCAGGAGCCGCACCGCGGCCAGTCTGCTGCTACCCATGCGTTCTCCTCCGTCGGACGACGAGAGACGGCAAGCGGGACCGGGACGTCGAGCGACGAGAAGGTCGGCGCGCGGCGGCTCGAGAGCGGCGGCGGCGATGACGTCGGGACGGGCAGCGACACCCCTGCGTGCCGGTCACGACGACGGGCGGTCCGGTCGAGCGGACCCCCGGTGGTGTCGTGCCTCGAATGTAGAGCGGGTGAAGTTCGCAGGGGAAGCGGTGCGCGGGGCGGTCTGCGCCGTTCGTCCGGTCTGCGCCCGGATCTCCACAGGCCGGCAACCCGGCGGTAACGCCAGGGCGCGCCGGTCCCTGTCCCGTTCACCGCGACGACACGTCGGGGCGCTCGCGGACGGGCGCCTTCCCGCGCCGGTGCGGCCCGCTGGTGCGGCCCGTGGGTGCGGCCCGCCGGGACCGTCGACGTGGCAGGGCCTTCCCGCCGCGCGGAGGCAGGTCGGATCCTGCGTCAGGCCAGGCGGGCTGCCCGACGCGGAGCGGCGACAGCGCCCGTGATCGCCGCGATGATCTCCTCGTAGCTCGTGCCGGGCCCGGAGAACGAGCCGTTGTTGCGCCCGTGGCGCAGGACCTCGATCCGGTCCGCGACGGCGCGCACGTCGGTCATGTTGTGGCTGATGAGGATGACCGCGTGCCCCAGGTCGCGCAGGCGCTCGATGTGCGTCAGGACCTCCGCCGTCTGTGACACGGACAACGAGGCGGTGGGCTCGTCGAGCACGACGATGCGCGGGTCGCCGAGCAGCGTGCGTGCGATCGCGACGCTCTGGCGCTGGCCGCCCGACAGGTCGGAGACGAGCGTGCGGACCGAGGGGATGCGCGACGTGAGGTCGCGCAGGATCCGGCGCGCGTTGTCCTCCATCGCGGCCTCGTCGAGCCGCGGTCCGTGGCGCAGCTCGCGCCCGAGGTAGAGGTTGGACACGACGTCGAGGTTGTCGCACAGCGCGAGGTCCTGGAAGACCGTCGCGATCCCGAGCGCGTGCGCGGCCGCCGGGTTGGGGATGGTGACGGGGACGCCGTCGGACTCGATGATGCCCGCGTCCGGGACGAGGACGCCCGCGATGACCTTGGCGAGCGTCGACTTGCCCGCGGCGTTGTCGCCGACGAGCGCGACGACCTCGCCGCGGTGCACCTCGAGGTCGATGCCCTCGAGCGCACGGACCGCGCCGAAGGACTTGTCGATGCCGTGCAACGACAGGGCGGGGAGGGCGGAGCTGCTCACGTTCTGTCACCTGTTCGTGCTCGGGCGCCCTGGGGCGCCGTCGTGCCCGCCACGTCGTCGTGGCGAGACGGTCGTGCGGTCGCGGTCATGGTCGGTCTCCCGGAGACGGGGGGCCGGAGTCTCCTGCGGCGACGAGGCCCACGGGGCCGGGTGCCCCCGGGGCGAGGCGGACGTCGCTCGTGACGTCGGTCGACTGGAGGGCGAGCGCGAGCGCGCCCATGACCTCGGCGCGCGCGCCGAGCTCGCCCAGCACGACCTCGACCGGGGCGATCGTGTTGGGCACGAGGTGGCGCCGGACCGCGTCGCGCAGGGGGCCGGCGAGGATCTCGCCGGTCTCCGCGAGCTCACCCCCGACGACGATGACCTGAGGGTTCATGGCGCTCGCGAGCGTCGCGACCGCGATGCCGATGCGGTCGCCCGCGTCGGCCACGACGCGTCGGCAGCCAGGGTCTCCGTCGACCGCGCGGGAGATGACGTCGCGCAGGGTCATGTCCCCGTGGCTCGTGCGCAGCAGGTCGAGCAGCGCGCCCGACCCCACGACGGTCTCGAGGCAGCCACGGTTGCCGCAGCGGCAGATGGGTCCGGCAGGGTCGACCTGGACGTGGCCGATCTCGCCGGCAGTCCCCGCGTACCCCCGGTGGACGTGCCCGCCGACGACGACGCCCGCCCCGGTCCCGTACGAGACCCGGACGAACACCGAGTCGCGATACGCGCGGGCGGCCCCGAGCTCGGCCTCGGCGAGCGCGGCGAGGTTCGCGTCGTTGTCGACGACGACGGGGCGAGCGAGGCGCTTGGACATGACCTGTCCGACGTGCAGGTCGTCCCAGCCGCGCATGATGCCGCGCACCGAGATCATCCCGGTCGAGATGTCGACCGGGGCGGGCAGGGCCATGCCGACCGTCAGGAGCTCGTCGGTCGAGGCGCCGATGCGTTCGAGGAGGTCCATGACGAGCAGGGCCGCGCGGTCCAGCCCCGTGTCGACGCGGTGGTCCACGGGCAGGGGCATCTGCTGCTCGGCGACGATCGTGCGGCCGAAGTCGCCGAGCGCGACCTTGAGGTGGCGGTGGCCGAACTGGATGCCCGCGACCAGACCGAGCTGGCGCGCGAGCGTGACCTTGAGCGCGCGGCGTCCGGAGCGCGAGGTGGGTCGGGTGTCGACGACCCCTGCCTGGGTCAGCTCCTTGACGATGGTCGAGACCGTCGCCGTGGACAGCCCCGTGGCCTCGGCGAGCTCGACCTGGGTGAGGCCGCCGTAGCGCTTCACCGCATCCACGATGCGTGTTCGGTTCGCTTCTCGGAGTGAGGTCTGCGAGCCGGGTGTGGACCGGTCGTTGTTCACAGGCAGCAGCGTACACGCTGGTGAGGGCCGGAGAACCGAGGCGACACGGGCCTTTTCCGGGGGTGCAGCGGTGGTACCGCTTCCACTCTGAGTTTGAGTCTCGAACACAATTAGGTCACGAACTGGTTACTGCGCTTGACGCTCTAACTCAAGCCTGGCTAGTTTCGCTCCAGTGCCGACCGAGGCAACGCGGACCCCCCTCCGCGGCTCGGAGGCGACGCGGGCCTCACAGCCGAGGCCCGCCCCCTGGTTCGACGACGAAAGGGAATGACGATGACGTCAATGCGCAAGGCGGTCGCGGCCGCTGCTGGGATGACGCTCCTGTTCGGTGCCCTCACGGCATGCAGCTCCGAGCGTGCGGGCAGCGAGTCGGGCGGCGGCGAGACCGGCGGTGGCGACACGCCCCTGATCGGCATCGCGATGCCGACCCGCAGCCTCGAGCGCTGGAACAACGACGGCGCACACCTCGAGGAGCTCCTCGGCGACGCCGGCTACGAGACCACGCTCCAGTACGCGGACAACAAGGTCGACCAGCAGATCACCCAGCTCCAGAACATGATCAACCAGGGCGCCGACGTGCTGGTCATCGCCTCGATCGACGGCACGGCCCTCGGCCCGGTCCTCGACGCGGCCGCCAAGGAGGAGATCCCGGTCATCGCGTACGACCGCCTCATCAACGACTCGGAGCACGTCGACTACTACGCGACGTTCGACAACGAGAAGGTCGGCACGCTCCAGGGCGAGTTCATCGCCGAGCAGCTCGGCCTCGAGGGCGGCGCCGGACCGTTCAACCTCGAGCCCTTCGCCGGGTCGCCCGACGACAACAACGCCCGCTTCTTCTTCAAGGGTGCCTGGGACGTCCTGACCCCCTACGTCGAGTCGGGCCAGCTCGTCGTGCCCTCGGGCAAGGCACCCGCCACGGTCGACGACTGGACCACGATCGGCATCCAGGGCTGGGAGTCCGCCAAGGCCCAGTCCGAGATGGAGAACCGCCTCAACTCGTTCTACACGGACAAGAAGGTGAACGTCGTCCTCTCGCCCAACGACTCGCTCGCGCTCGGCATCGAGCAGGCGCTCGAGGGCAGCGGCTACTCCGCCGGAGAGGGCTGGCCGCTCGTCACGGGCCAGGACGCCGACGAGGCCAACGTGAAGAACATGCTCGCCGGCAAGCAGGCCATGACGGTCTGGAAGGACACCCGGACGCTCGGCGACCAGGTCGCCAAGATGGTCCAGCAGATCGTCGACGGCGAGGAGGTCGAGGTCAACGACACCGAGACCTACGACAACGGCGTGAAGGTCGTGCCCTCGTTCCTCCTCGACCCGCAGGTCGTGACCGCCGACACCGTCCAGACGACGCTCGTCGACTCCGGCTTCTACACGGCCGACAAGCTCGGCCTCTGACCGGTCGCACCGTGCCCGGCCCCGGGGCAGCAGTCCCGGGGCCGGGCACGGTCCGCGCAGCACGACGGGCGAGACGGTCGTCCGACCCGCGGCACCGCCGCGGCGACGGGCCACCACGGAACGGACGAGTGAGGAGCTGACCCATGGCCAGCGAGAGCAACATCCTCGAGATGCGGGGGATCACCAAGGAGTTCCCCGGCGTCAAGGCCCTGCAGGACGTCACGCTGGACGTGCGCCGGGGCGAGGTCCACGCGATCTGCGGGGAGAACGGGGCCGGGAAGTCGACCCTGATGAAGGTGCTGTCGGGCGTCTACCCGCACGGCACCTACGACGGCACGATCGTCATGGACGGCGAGACGTGCGAGTTCAGGACCATCCGCGACAGCGAGGCGCGCGGGATCGTCATCATCCACCAGGAGCTGGCGCTCGTCCCGCACCTGTCGATCGCGGAGAACATCTTCCTCGGCAACGAGAAGGCCTCCGCGGGGATCGTCGACTGGCACCGCACAACGAGCGAGGCCGCGGCCCTGCTCGAGCGCGTCGGCCTGTCCGAGAACCCCGCGACCAAGTCGATGGACATCGGCGTCGGCAAGCAGCAGCTCGTCGAGATCGCCAAGGCGCTGTCCAAGCGCGTGGACCTGCTCATCCTCGACGAGCCCACCGCGGCGCTCAACGACGAGGACAGCGCCCACCTGCTCAAGCTCATCGACGAGTTCCGCAGCCACGGGATCACCTGCATCATCATCAGCCACAAGCTCAACGAGATCGCCGCGATCGCCGACCGCGTGACGATCATCCGCGACGGCGCGACGATCGAGACCCTCGACCTGCACGGCACCGAGCTCGTGACCGAGGACCGCATCATCCGCAGCATGGTCGGGCGCTCGCTCGACAGCCGTTTCCCGGACCACGAGCCGACCATCGGCGAGGAGGTGCTGCGCATCGAGGACTGGACCGTGCACCACCCGATCGACACCGAGCGCGTCGTGGTCGACCACGCGAACCTGTCCGTGCGCGCCGGAGAGATCGTCGGCATGGCCGGGCTCATGGGCGCAGGTCGCACCGAGCTCGCGATGAGCGTGTTCGGACACTCCTACGGGGCGAAGATCTCCGGGACCGTCTACAAGAACGGCACGCCCATCAGGACGCGCAGCGTCTCCGAGGCCATCGGGCACGGACTCGCGTACGCGACCGAGGACCGCAAGCGGTACGGCCTCAACCTCATCCAGACCATCCGGGAGAACATCTCGGCCTCCGCGCTCGGCAAGGTGTCCCGCTGGGGCGTCGTCGACTCGCAGGCCGAGACCCAGGTCGCCGAGCGCTACCGCACGGACTTCCGGATCAAGGCGCCCACCGTCGAGGCGATCGCCGGCAAGCTCTCGGGCGGGAACCAGCAGAAGGTCGTCCTGTCGAAGTGGGTGTACTCCGACCCGGACGTCCTCATCCTCGACGAGCCCACGCGCGGCATCGACGTGGGCGCGAAGTACGAGATCTACGCGATCATCAACGCCCTCGCCGACGCCGGCAAGGCCGTCGTCGTCATCTCGTCCGAGCTCCCCGAGCTCATCGGCCTGTGCGACCGCGTCTACGCGATGAGCCAGGGCCGGATCACCGGAGAGGTGGCGCGAGCCGACGCCACCCAAGAAGCACTGATGCACTACATGACCATGGACAAGGGAGTCGACGTCCGATGAACGCCGTCAGGGAATACCTCGGCCGCAACGTCCGCCAGTACGGCATCGTCGCGGCACTGCTCGTGATCGTCCTGCTCTTCCAGGTCCTCACCGACGGGCGCCTGCTCTACCCGAACAACGTCGCGAGCCTCATCCAGCAGAACGCCTACGTGATGATCCTCGCGATCGGCATGGTCATGGTGATCGTCGCCGGGCACATCGACCTGTCGGTCGGTTCGGTCGTCGCGTTCGTCGGCGGGCTCTGCGCCATCATGATGAGCCAGTGGGAGCTGCCGTGGCTGCTCGCCGTGGTCCTGTCCCTCGGGGTCGGGGCGCTCGTCGGGATGTGGCAGGGCTTCTGGGTCGCCTACGTCGGGATACCGGCGTTCATCGTGACTCTCGCGGGCATGCTCATCTTCCGCGGCCTCGCGATCGTCCTGGTCGGCACCACGGTCGCGGGCCTGCCCAGCGGGTTCATCGCGATCAGCAACGGCTCGGTGCCCAACTGGTTCGGGTTCGTCGGCAACCTCGACGTCGTGACCCTCGTGATCGGCGGGATCGGCATCGTCGCGTTCGCCGTGGCGCAGTGGCGCTCGCGGATGTCGCTGCGTCGCCACGAGCTCGCGGTCGAGCCGCTGCCCGCGTTCGTCGTCAAGATCGTCCTGGCCGCGGTGCTCATCGGGGTCGTGACGTACTGGCTGTCGCTCAGCTCGGGGGGGACGCCGATCGTGCTGCTCATCGTGGGCATCCTCATCATCGCGTACTCGTTCGTCCTGAACCGCAGCGTGTTCGGCCGCCACGTCTACGCGATCGGCGGCAACCGCCACGCGGCCGTGCTGTCGGGCGTCAACTCGCGCCGCGTCGACTTCGGCATCTTCGTCAACATGGGCGTGCTGGCCGCGGTCGCGGCCGTCATCACGACCTCGCGCGCCGGTGCCGGCGTGGCCGCGGCGGGCATGAACTACGAGCTCGACGCCATCGCCGCGTGCTTCATCGGCGGCACCGCGGTCGCGGGCGGCGTGGGGCGCGTGTCCGGGGCCATGATCGGTGCGCTCATCATGGGCGTGCTCAACATGGGTCTGTCGATCATGGCCGTCGACGCTGCCTGGCAGCAGGCGATCAAGGGCCTCGTCCTGCTCCTCGCGGTCGCGTTCGACCTGCTGAGCAAGAGGCGCGCCGCGCTCTCCTGAGCCGGTGATCAGGAGGTGACGGGGGGAGGGCGCACACCCTCTCCCGAGGTCACGGACCAGCGGGGGGGGGGGGGGGGGGGGGGGGGGGGGGGGGGG
>NZ_JACSQE010000002.1:269876-337811 GCF_014836745.1 Oerskovia gallyi | reverse complement strand
CGCGGTGGGGACCGCGCGCACCCCGCTGCGTCGTCCCCGGGCCCGACGGCGCCGCTCGCTCACCCTTCCGCCGAGGGCGACGTGCCCGCTCGCCGAGCGTGACGTGCCCGCCCGACGTGCGCTCCGCCGTCGGGCAGGAGGAACCGGCCGGGCGTGACGGTCGCCACTGCCGCGGCGCGCGGACGTGGGCTAGGATCGTGCTCGTCGCGACTGGCGCACCCGCGCCCCGCACGCCGCCCCAGGGGAGGCCGCGGGACGGACGGGAATGGTGGATCACCACCGGGGAGCGGCATGCTGTGTAGACGACGGGTCGTTCGCCTGGGCCCCGGGTCGCCCCCTGTGGGGAGCGTGCCCGGACGGGGTATGCCCTCCCGCGAGACCGTCATCCGCAGACACACCCAAGGAGACGCATGAGCGCTCAGCCGAACGTCCTGAACCAGTCCCTGCTCGAGGTGGACCCGGAGATCGCCGCGGTCCTCGACGGTGAGCTCGCGCGCCAGCGCGACACCCTCGAGATGATCGCCTCGGAGAACTTCGTGCCGCGCGCCGTCCTGCAGGCGCAGGGCTCGGTCCTCACGAACAAGTACGCCGAGGGCTACCCGGGCCGCCGCTACTACGGTGGCTGCGAGCAGGTCGACGTCGCCGAGAACCTCGCGATCGCCCGCGCCAAGTCGCTGTTCGGCGCCGAGCACGCCAACGTCCAGCCGCACTCCGGCGCGACCGCGAACGCGGCCGTCCTGCACGCCCTCATCAACAAGGGCGACAAGATCCTCGGCCTCGAGCTGGCGCACGGCGGCCACCTCACGCACGGCATGAAGATCAACTTCTCCGGCAAGCTGTACGACGTCTCGGCGTACGGCGTGGACCCGCAGTCGTACCGCATCGAGATGGACGAGGTCCGCAAGACGGCCCTCGAGACCCGCCCCGACGTGATCATCGCCGGCTGGTCCGCGTACCCGCGCCACATCGACTTCGCGGCGTTCCGTGAGATCGCGGACGAGGTCGGCGCGAAGCTCTGGGTCGACATGGCGCACTTCGCCGGCCTCGTCGCCGCGGGTCTGCACCCGTCCCCGGTGCCGTACGCCGACGTCGTGTCCTCGACGGTCCACAAGACCATCGGCGGCCCCCGCTCGGGCTTCATCCTCTCCAAGGAGGAGTACGCCAAGAAGATCGACTCCGCGGTGTTCCCGGGTCAGCAGGGTGGCCCGCTCATGCACGTCGTGGCTGCGAAGGCCGTGTCGTTCAAGATCGCCGCCTCGGACGACTTCAAGGACCGTCAGGAGCGCACGCTGCGCGGCGCGAGCATCATCGCGGACCGCCTGGCGCAGCCCGACGTCGCCGAGAAGGGGGTCTCGGTCCTCACCGGTGGCACCGACGTGCACCTGGTCCTCGTGGACCTGCGCCACTCGGAGCTCGACGGCCAGCAGGCCGAGGACCTCCTGCACGCCGTGGGCATCACCGTGAACCGCAACGCCGTGCCGTTCGACCCGCGTCCCCCGCGCGTCACGTCGGGCCTGCGCATCGGCACGCCCGCGCTCGCGACCCGTGGCTTCGGGGACGCCGAGTTCACGGAGGTCGCCGAGATCATCGCTGCGACCCTCAAGGCCGGTGCCGGCGCGGACGTCGAGGGCCTGAGTGCTCGCGTGCGCAAGCTGACGGCCGACTTCCCGCTGTACCCGGGACTGTCGCAGTAAGTCACGCACGACCCGCTGAGTGCGGAGTACTTGTCGCCGATCCGGCCGATCCGCGACAACTGCTCCGCACTCAGCGGTCTGTTCAGCCCCCGCCAGACTTCGAGGAGCCCCCCATGACCGCGCAGATCCTGGACGGCAAGGCCACCGCCGCCGCCATCAAGGCCGAGCTCAAGACCCGTCTCGTGACCCTCGCCGAGCACGGCGTCGTGCCGGGCCTCGGCACCCTCCTGGTCGGCGACGACCCGGGCTCGCAGTGGTACGTCGCGGGCAAGCACCGCGACTGCGCCGAGATCGGGCTCTCCTCGATCCGCGAGGACCTGCCCGCCGAGGCCACGCAGGAGGAGATCGAGGCCGCGGTCCGCCGCCTCAACGACGACCCCGCGTGCACCGGGTACATCGTGCAGCTCCCGCTCCCGAAGGGCATCGACACCAACCGCGTGCTCGAGCTCATCGATCCCGACAAGGACGCCGACGGCCTGCACCCGACCAACCTCGGGCGTCTCGTGCTGCGCGTCAACGAGGACGTCACGTCGCCGCTGCCGTGCACGCCGCGTGGCATCATCGAGCTCATCGAGCGCCACGGCGTCTCGCTCGCGGGCAAGGAGGTCGTGGTCGTGGGGCGCGGGGTGACCGTCGGCCGCTCGATCGGCCTGCTCCTCACGCGCCGCGCGGTCAACGCGACCGTCACGCTCACGCACACGGGCACCCAGGACCTGGCGGCACTGGTCCGCCGAGCCGACGTCGTGGTCGCGGCGGCTGGCGTCAAGGGCATCATCACGCGCGACATGGTCAAGCCGGGCGCCGTCGTGATCGACGTGGGCGTCTCGCGCGAGGTCGACGAGGAGACGGGCAAGAGCCGCGTCGTCGGTGACGCAGACCCGGCTGTGGCCGAGGTCGCGGGCTGGATCTCGCCCAACCCCGGCGGCGTCGGGCCCATGACGCGCGCGATGCTCCTCGCGAACGTCGTGGACTCGGCCGAGCGCGCGGCGGGGATCGCCAGCGCCTGACCCGTTCCCGGGACGGGCGCGACCTGCGGGTCGCGCCCGTCCCGTCGTTTCCTGACGTCCTGTCGTGCGGTGGTGCTGCGCAGGACTAGTGTTCCGCCATGACCCCCGCGTCCCGGGCAGGGGGGGACGACGGCATCGCGGCCTTCGTCCCTGCGCCTCTCGCCGTCCCCCCGTCCGTCCGGCGCGCCCGCCGCAGCGCCACGGCCGCGTACGCGGCGCAGGGCTTCGGGTTCGCCGTGATGCTGACCAACGTCCCGACGTACGAGCGCTACCTCGGCATCGGCCCCGACGTCATCACGCTCGTGATCCTCGGCGTCTGCGTGTGCGCGGCGACGGGCAGCGCGCTGTCGGGGTGGCTCGCGGCCCGGTTCGGGTCGGCGCGCGTCGTGACGGGCGGGCTCCTCGTCGCGGCGGCGGGGATCCTCGCGGTCGGGCTGAGCGCAGGGGCAGGGCTGCTCGCGACGTTCTTCCTCGCGTTCGCGGTGTACGGTCTCGCGCTCGGGTCGGTCGACGCGTCGACGTCCATGCAGGGCATCGACGTGCAGCGCGCCTACGGGCGCAGCCTCATCGCGGCGTTCTTCGCGGCCAACGCGGCGGGCGGGGTCGTCGGTTCGCTCGCGGTCTCGGGGGCTGCGGCCCTAGGGCTCGCGCTGCCCGTGTCGCTCGCTCTCGTGGCGGGGGTGGTCGCGGTGGCGGTGCTCGTGCTGCGGGCGGGGCTGCTCTCGCGGACCGCGGCGGTCGCGGTCGCGGGGTCCTCCGGGGGGCCTGCGGCGGGGGGCGGGAGCCAGCTGCCCGACGGCGTCGCTCCCGCCGCCGGGTCGGCCGTCGGGTCCGCGGTGACCGGCCAGGGCGAGGCGGGGGTCGGCGCTGCCGCTGCGGCCGGCGCTCGTGGCGCGACCGGCATGGTGGGCGCCGGGACCGTGATCGTGCTGGGCATCGCGATGCTGGCCTTCCCCGTCGCGGACTCCGCGGTCTCGAGCTGGGGCGCGACGTTCCTGCAGGGCGTGCTCGGGGCGAGCGCCGTCGTCGGGCCGCTGGGCTTCGGCGCCTACCAGGCGACCCTCATCTGCTCACGGCTCCTGGGAGACCGGGCGGTCGAACGCTGGGGGCGCGTGCGGGTCGTGGCGCTCGGAGGCGCCGTGGGCGTCGTGGGGCTCGGGCTCGTCGCGGTCTCGCCCGTGTGGCCGCTCGCGGTGCTGGGGTTCGCCGCGACCGGGCTGGGGCTCGGGGTCGTGGCGCCCATGGCGTTCTCGGCCGCGGGCGACCGGGCGGCGGAGGCCGTCGCGGGGGCCGGTGCTGGGGCCGGTGCGACGGTCGGTGCCGCGGGGCCGAGCACGGACCTCCCGACGGTCGAGGACGCGACCGACCGCGCGGTGGCCAGGCTCAACGTCTTCACGTACGTCGGCGCGGTGCTCGGCGGCGCGATGACCGGGGTCTTCGCGACGACCGACGCGCTGCGCGCAGGGTTCGGGGTGCTGGCCGTGCTGGCGCTCGCGACGGTGCTGCTCGCGGGGAGGTTCCGCGAGGCGTCGCTGCCGGAGGACCTGTCAGAACCAGCGTGATGCGGGGGTTTCGCTCGCTCTGACACGTGCCGTGCGGCCACGGGCCGGCCATGGTGGGCCGTGACCAGCGTCTCGCCGCGCGGTTTTCGCTCGTGTGGGTGGCGTGGGGTTTGATGTCGAGGTGCTCACGATCGCTACAGCCAATGTCAACGGGATCCGCGCCGCCTACCGCCGGGGGATGGACGCCTGGGTCGCGTCGCGCACCCCGGACGTCATGCTGCTGCAGGAGGTCCGCGCGCCTGACGAGATCCTGAACGAGCTCGTGGGCGAGGACTGGCACATCGCGCACCAGGCGTGCGACATCAAGGGCCGGGCCGGTGTCGCGGTCGCGTCGCGCCTGCCCGTGACGGCAGTGCGCGTCGGGCTGGGCAAGGGCGAGCCTGAGCCTCCGGTCGACACGGGCCGCTGGGTCGAGGCCGACCTCGAGCTGCCGTCGGGCGAGAGGCTCACGGTCGTCTCGACGTACATCCACTCGGGCACCGCGGGCACGCCCAAGATGGACGAGAAGTACGCCTACCTCGAGAAGGTCACCGAGCGCCTGCGCGAGCTCTCCGCAGCGGGCGGTCTCGCGGTCGTCGCGGGCGACGTGAACATCGCGCACAAGAACGTCGACATCAAGAACTGGAAGGGCAACCAGAAGTCGGCCGGCTTCCTCCCCGAGGAGCGTGACTACCTGGACACCTGGTTCGACGAGCTCGGCTGGGTCGACCTCGGTCGCAAGCACGGCGGCGAGGGCCCCGGGCCGTTCACCTGGTGGTCGTGGCGCGGGCAGGCGTTCGTCAACGACTCGGGGTGGCGCATCGACTACCAGCTCGCGACGCCCGCGCTCGCCGAGCGCGCGGTCAAGGTCGAGGTCGACCGCGCCGACGACTACGAGAGCCGCTGGAGCGACCATGCCGCGCTGGTCGCGACGTACGACCACTGACGGGACGCTCCCGCCCCAGCGTCAGTCGCGGGCCGGGACGGGCAGCTCGCTCATGCGGGACAACGGTGACAGCAGCACGGGCAGTGCCCCGAGCGACATGACGAGCGCCCCGACCCACAGGGCGGGCGCCACGCCCCACACGGTCCCGATCCACCCGCCGAGCAGTCCGCCGATCGGGAGGGGGCCCCACACGAGGAACCGAGCCGAGGCGTTCATGCGCCCCAGCAGCGCGGGCGGGCAGAGCCGCTGGCGGAAGCTCACCTGCGCGACGTTGTAGACGACGACGGCGAGGTTGAACACGAAGCCCCCGACGACGAGCACGACCGCTACGAGTGCATCGGCGGCGCCCGTGGCCGCCACCCAGGCTGCCGCGGGCGTGATCGCGTACGAGACCCCGGTGAACACCGCTGAGGCGGGGATGACCCGCGCCGGGCCGACCCACCGTGCCGTCCGGTCGGCGAGGACCGCACCGAGCAGCCCGCCGGCCGCGCTCGCTGACAGCACGACGCCGTAGGTCGCCGTCCCGACGTCGAGCGTGCGCAGCGCGAAGATCACCACGACCGCGTTGCCGATCGCGCCGCCCAGGTTGCCGAGCGACGTGCACGCGAGGATGCGGCGGAGCAGGGGCTCGCTCGCGACGAAGCGGAGCCCTTCGGCGATCTCGGTGCGCAGGGGGCGTCGTGCCGCCGGGTCGGGGAGGTCCTCGTGGTGGCGGATCCGCGAGACGGCGAGCGCGCTCGCGAGATAGGTGCAGACGGTCGCGACCATGACGAGCGGTGCGGACAGCACGCGCAGCGCGACGCCGCCGATCGCGGGTCCGGCGATCATCGCGACGGACTGGGTCGCCTGGAGCTTGGAGTTTCCTTCGACGACGTGGTCGAGCCCGACGAGGCCGGGTACGTAGCTCTGGTGCGCGACGTCGAAGAAGAGGCTGAACGTGCTGATGACGACGGCCGCGCCGATGAGCAGTCCCATGCTCGCGTGGCCGGTCAGGGCGGCGACGACCACGACCGAGAGGATCGCGGCACGCGCGAGGTCGGCGGTGACGAGGACCCGGCGCTTGCGCATCCGGTCGACCCAGGCACCCGCGGGCAGGCTGAGCAGGAGGAAGGCCGCGGTCTCGGCGGCGTTGAGGGCGCCCATCTGCCACTCGCTCGCGTGCAGGTGGGACACGGCGAAGATCGGCAGGACGAACCCCGTGAGCTGGGCGCCGAGCTGGCCCAGCGCGTCCCCGCCCCACAGGTGCCGGAAGTCGCGATGGTGGACCAGGCTGCGCGGGGGAGCAGTGGTGCTCGGCGCGGGCTCGTCGGGCGTCATGGGGGCAGCCTGGTGCAAGTGATTGAGGAATGTCAATCAGTTAGCCTGTGGGGGTGACCCCGGATCGTGCTACTCGCCCCACGCCGCCAGTGTCCGAGCCCGTGGCCGGCGCGGCGGCGCCAGTTCCTGTGGCCGGCGGTGCCGCGCGCGGTGCGCACGCGCCGACTGCCGACCTGCCGACGGGTGGCGACTCGGTCGCCGAGCGGGACGCCGACGCGCGCGCTCTGGCGTCGACGCTCCGGGTGCGGATCCTGCGCATCTGCCTCGACGAACCGCGGACCAACAAGGAGATCGCCCAGGTGCTCGGCAAGAACCCGGCGACGACGCTCCATCACGTCCGGACGCTCGTCGCGCGGGGGTTTCTCGCGGCGCAGCCCGAGCGCACGGGGGCGCGCGGGGCGCGGGAGGTGCCGTACCTCGCGACGGGCAGGTCGTGGACGGCGGACCTGGGGCCGGGTGGTCACCGCGTGCTGCTCGACGCGTTCCTGGAGGAGCTGGCCGTGGCTGATCCTGCGACCGTCGACATGGGGCGGCTCGGCCTGCGGCTCGACGCCGAGGGGCGGGACGAGCTCTCGCGACGCCTCAACGAGGTCCTCGAGGACTTCCGGCAGCGTGAGCCGGTGGCCGACGGCGAGCCGTGGTCGGTGTTCGTCGCGATCCACCACGACACGAGCCGCGACCCGCGCCCGAGTGCATGATCTCGCTGCGACTCGCCGGGCGTGTCGCAGCAGGATCATGCACTCAACGCGGCGGAGCCGGATCGTCCGGTCTCAATCTGCCTGACAACTTGCAACTTTTGGTTGACAGAAGACAAAAGCCTCCTTAGGGTCCGAGAGTCAACGCTGACTCGTCTTCAAGGAGGAAGATCTCCAGTGCGAATCCCCTCACGTCATCGAAGAGGCCTCTCAGGCCTGCTCGGAGCCTCGCTGCTCGTCCCGCTCGCCTTCGCCGGAGCGCTCCCTTCCGCCCAGGCGGCCGACACCGAGATGGAGCCGGGCGTCACGCTCCGTACCTTCCAGCTCGCCCAGGACCCCGGGTCCGTGTGCACCCTCAAGTCGGGAACCACGCCCAACGTCGACAAGCTCATGCCGACGATCGACTGGAGCACGCCCGAGCAGTTCGGCGCGTCGGACCGCTTCATCACGCACGCGCTCGCGACGCTCACGGTTCCCGCCGAGGGCGAGTACACGTTCCGCGTGACCAACGACGACGGCGCGCTCGTCTACGTCGACGACCAGCTCCTCCTCGAGAACGACGGCCCGAACGACTCGACGTCGGTCGAGGGGGCGATCACCTTGACCGCAGGGGCGCACGACCTGCGGGTCGAGTACTACGAGGGCACCGACAAGCAGCGCCTGACGCTCGCGTGGAAGACCCCGGGGTCCTCGACGTTCCAGGTCGTCCCGACGTCTGCCCTGAGCACCGAGGCGAACGTCGTGCGGGTCACCGCGCCCGGCAACAAGTACTGCGAGGGGGCCACGGACACCTCGGGCGACGGGCTGCGCCTGGACACGGTCAACCCGAACTACGAGCTGATCGACCTGCGCCCCGCGGGCTTCGAGCCCAAGGTCTCGGGCCTCGCGTTCACGCCGGACGAGAAGCTCGCCGTCGTGACCACGGGCGACGTGAGCTCCGGCGGCTGGCGGCCCGACCCGACGACCGGTGAGGTGTACCTCCTCGACGGCGTGATCGACGCGACCGGACCCGAGGACGTCACGGTCACCAAGGTCGCGGACAAGCTGCTCAACCCGATGGGCATCGAAGTCATCGAGGACTCGATCTTCGTCTCCGAGCGGTACCAGCTCACGCAGCTCACCGACCCGGACGGCGACGGCTTCTACGACACGCACACGAAGATCGCGGGGTGGCCCGACGGGGGTAACTTCCACGAGTTCGCGTTCGGCCTGATCCACGACGAGAACTACTTCTACGTCAACCTCTCCGTAGCGATCGACAACGGCGGCGCGACGACCACCCCGCAGCCCGCCGCCAACCGTGGCACGTCGATCAAGATCGACCGCGCGACGGGCGAGGTCACCTACGTCGCGGGCGGCCTGCGCACGCCGAACGGCATCGGCTTCGGCCCCGAGGGCGAGATCTTCGGGACGGACAACCAGGGCGCGTGGCTGCCCGCGAACAAGCTCGTGCACATCGAGCAGGACAAGTTCTTCAACCACTTCACCACCCCGGCCGGGCCGTTCGACGCGAACCCCGTGTCCCAGCCCGCGCTGTGGCTCCCGCAGAACGAGATCGCCAACTCCCCAGGCAATCCGATCCTCGTGCAGGACGGCGAGTTCGCTGGGCAGATGCTGCTCGGCGACGTCACCTACGGCGGTCTCCAGCGCGCGTTCCTCGAGAAGGTCGACGGCGAGTTCCAGGGGGCGGTCTTCCGCCACACCGCGGGCCTCGAGGTGGGCGCCAACCGCGTCATCACGGGCCCCGACGGCGCGCTGTACGTCGGCGGGACGGGCGAGGGCGGCAACTGGGGCGAGTCCGGCAAGCTGCGGTTCGGCCTGCAGAAGCTCGCGACGGTGAACGAGGACTCGTTCGACATGGTGGAGATGCGCGTCGTCGAGGGCGGGTTCGAGATCGAGTACACCGACCCGGTGTCCGACGCCGTCGTCGCGAAGCTGGCCGACGCCTACAAGCTCACGCAGTGGCGCTACGTGCCGACCCAGCAATACGGCGGACCTAAGGTCGACGAGCAGCCGCTGTTCGTCACGGACGCCACCGTGTCCGAGGACCGCACCACCGTCACCCTCACGGTCGACGGGCTCAAGCCCGGCCACGTCGTGCACCTGCGCTCCCCGCGCCCGTTCGCCTCGGACGAGGGTGCCGAGCTCCTGAGCACCGAGGCCTGGTACACGCTCAACTCGCTGCCCGGCTACGTCGCCCCGGCGGACCGCGGCTGGTACGAGGCCGAGGAGGCGCAGCCGCTCGGTGGCTCGAGCCTCGGCTCGGACCACAGCAACTACTCCGGCACGGGCTTCGCCGCCGGTATGCAGAACGTCGGCTCCGGCCGCACGTTCGCCGTGACGGTTCCCGAGGCGGGCACCTACCCGCTCAACCTGCGCTACGCGAACGGCATCCACCCGTACACCGAGCTGCGCTCCAAGGACGTGTCGCTCTACGTCAACGGCCAGAAGGTCGGCCCGTGGACGCTGCCCACGACCGGCGACTGGAAGGTCTGGGACACGATCACGCGCGACGTCGCTCTTACGGCGGGGCACAACACGATCACCCTCAAGTACGACCAGGGTGACCAGGGCAACGTGAACCTCGACGTGCTGTCGATCGGGCAGAACCCCGACATCTGCTCCCCGGCCGACGTCGAGGACGGCTACCGCGGCATCTTCGACGGCACCCTCGCGAGCCTGGCCGACTGGAAGCTCGCGGGCTCCGGGACGTTCGGCCGCCAGGACGACTGCTCGATCCGCACCAACGGCGGCATGGGTCTGCTCTGGTACACGGCCCAGGAGCTCGAGGAGTACTCGCTCAAGCTCGACTGGAAGCTCGTCAAGGACGACAACGGCGGCGTGTTCGTCGGCTTCCCGAACCCCGGCAACGACCCCTGGGTCGCGGTCAACCAGGGGTACGAGATCCAGATCGACGCGAGCGACGCGGCCGACCGCACCACGGGCGCGATCTACACGTTCCAGGGTGCGGACGCGGCGGCCGTGAGCGCGGCCCTCAAGCCCGTCGGGCAGTGGAACGCGTACGACATCCGTGTCGAGGGCGACCGCATCCGGATCTACCTCAACGACGTGCTCGTCAACGACTTCACGAGCACCGACCCGGCGCGCGACCTGTCGAACGGGTTCATCGGCATCCAGAACCACGGCGCCGGTGAGACGGTCTCCTACCGCAACATCCGCGTCAAGGACCTGGGTGCCGAGGCCGAGCCCGAGCTCGCGGTGTCGGTGACGGTCCAGCCCAAGTGCGTGGCCGGCAAGGTCACGCTCAACGTGCGTGCCGTCAACGACGACACGGTGCCGGTCGACGTCGTGCTCAGCACGCCGTTCGGCAAGAAGACCATGGTCGGGGTCCTGCCGGGCAAGTCCGCCCAGCAGACGTTCGCGACGCGCTCGACCTCGATCGAGGCCGGGGCGGCGACCGTGACGGCGAGCGCGGGGGACAAGGAGGTCGTGGTCGAGACGGCCTACGACGCGTCGAGCTGTGGCTGACGTGACAGCTCCTCGCTGAGTGCATGGTTCGGCTGCGACACGCCCGGCGTGTCGCAGCCGAACCACGCACCCACCACGACAGGCGCAGCCTCGTTTGCTGCTGCGGCGCAGCGTCTGTCACCATCTGCCGGGGCGTCGACGACGACGTCCCACCGTGTCGTCGGGAGGTAGTCGACCCATGCTCGCGCACCTGGGACGGGTCATGGCCCGGCATCGCATCGCCGTCCTCGCCCTGTGGGGAGTGCTCGCCCTGCTGGGCGCGGTGATCGGCGGCGGGGTCTTCGACCGCACGACGACGGTCGACAGCCTGCCGCCCGGCGCGCCGTCGGCCCGGGCCCAGGCCCTGCTCGACGAGCTCGACCCGCAGGGCGAGACGCTCACGGCGGTCGTCGGCGGGGTCGACTTCTTCACGCCCTCGCTCGTCGAGAGCGGGAGCCGCGTGATGCACGAGGTCCGGGAGATGCCGGGGGTCCTGGAGGTCTCGGACGCCTTCACGTCCGGTGGGCTGATCTCGGACGACGGCCTCGGTTCGCTCGTCGTGGTCGAGCTCGACCCCGACCTCACGGACGAGCAGGCGCTCGAGGTCGGGGACCGTGTGGCGGCTGCTCTCCAGACCATCGACGCCCCTGAGGTCGTCGTGGGCGGGGAGCTCATGGCCGAGCGGACGTTCGCCGACATCGCCACGGCCGACGCCGTGGTGGGGGAGTCGGTCGCCCTGGTGGTGCTGTGCGTCGTGCTGGTGCTCGTGCTGGGCGGCCTGCGGGCCGGGCTGGCACCGATCGTCGCCGCGCTCGCGTCGATCGCGGCCTCCCTCCTCGCGCTGAGCGCGCTCGCCGGAGCGGTGCCCGTGAGCGAGTTCGCGGTCAACGTCGTGACGCTCCTGGGCCTCGGCCTGGCGGTGGACTACAGCCTCCTGGTGATCGTGCGGTTCCGGGAGGAGCGTGAGGCGGCGCCCGGGGCCCCGCTCGAGGAGCTGCTGGCCCGGACCGTGTCGACCGCGGGCAGGGCGGTCCTCGTCTCGGGGCTCGCGGTCGCGTCGGCGCTCGGTGGGCTGCTCGTCCTGGCGGACCCCCTGCTCGCGAGCATGGCGCTGGGCGGCCTGCTCGTGGTGGCGCTCACGACGCTCGCCGGGCTCACGCTCGTGCCTGCCCTGGTCGCGGTGCTGCGCGCGTCGATCCCGGCCGCGCGGACCCGGACTTGGGCCCGCCGCCGCACGGGGCGCGGCTCCGGTCTGCTCGCCCGGTCCGCGGCGTTCGCGCAGCGCCGCCCCGTGGCCGTGACGCTCGGGTCGACTGCGGTCCTCCTGCTCCTGAGCGCGCCGCTGGCGTCGCTCGCGCTGGGCGCCTCGGACGCCCGCTCGCTCCCCCCGGGGACGCCGGAGCGGGTTGCCCAGGAGAGGATCGAGCAGGACTTCGAGATCCTGGGCGTCCAGCCGGTCGAGCTCGTGCTGGGGGCGCCCGTCGAGGATCCCGGCGTCCAGTCGTTCCTCGACGCGGTCTACGCGCTGCCCGGTGTCGAGGACGTCGAGCACCTCACCGACTTCCCGCCCGACGTGACGGTCGCCGAGGTGACCCCGGTGGGCACCGCGACGGACGAGACGGCGCAGGCCGTGGTCCGGGACGTGCGGGCGCTCGACGTCCCGTTCTCGGTGCAGGTCGCGGGCCCCGCGGCCGAGCTGGTCGACGCGACGCAGCAGTCGCGCGACCGGCTGCCCTGGGCGTTCGCCGTGGTCGTGCTGCCCGCGATGCTCCTGCTGGGCTGGCTCACCCGCTCGGTCGTGGTCCCGCTCAAGGCGTTGGTCCTGAACCTGCTCGCCCTGACCGCGTCGCTGGGGGTCCTGGTCGCGGTCTTCCAGTGGGGCTGGGGTGCGCGGTTCCTGGGCTTCGAGCCCACGGGAACGATCGACGCCACGAGTCCGGCGCTGCTGTTCGTCTTCCTGTTCGGCCTGTCGATGGACTACGAGGTCTTCCTCCTCGCGCGCATCGCGGAGGAGTGGCGCCGTCGGACGGGGGACGACCGCCGCGCGAACGACCGCGCGGTCCTCGCGGGCATCGTGGCGTCCGGTCCCGTCATCACGGTCGCGGCCGTGTCGATCGGGATCGTGTTCGCGGGCTTCGCGCTGGGTGACCTCGTGGCCATGAAGGAGATCGGGGTGGGCATGGCGGTCGCTGTCCTGCTCGACGTCACGATCGTCCGCGGCCTGCTCCTCCCGGCCTCGATGTCGCTCCTGGGGCGCTGGAACTGGTGGTTCCCGGGTGCGCGGACGCGCCACGGCCTCGGCGTCGGGCCGGACGAGGTGGGGGGGGCGGGCCCCCCCCCCGCCCACCCTCGTGGGCAGCGGGACGTCAGCAGGCGCCGGCCGGGGCTGACGGTACGGCCCGCAGGAACCCGGGCGCGCCGAGCCCTGCTCGGGCGAAGGCTGCGGCGACGGCTTCCGCGACGGTGTCGGCGCGGTCGGCCGGGACCAGCGCGATCGCGGACCCGCCGAACCCGCCGCCCGTCATGCGCGCGCCCAGGGCGCCGGCGTGCCGTGCGGCCTCGACCGCGACGTCGAGCTCGGTCGCGGAGACCTCGTAGTCGTCGCGCAGGGACGCGTGGGACGCGTCCATGAGCGGCCCGACGTCGGAGGCTCGCCCCGCGCGCAGCAGCGACACCAGGTCCTGGGTCCGGGCGATCTCGGTCACCACGTGCCGGACGCGACGGCGCGAGACGTCGTCGGGCAGGCGGTCGAGCGCCTCGCCGAGGGCCTCGGCGAACGCCGCCTCGCCTCTCGGGGTTCCCTCCGCGGCGGCGATGACCGAGTCCGCGAGCTCGCGCAGGTTCGCGAGCCCCAGGGTCGCGGCGGCCGCCTCGCACGTCGCCCGTCGCTGCGCGTACTGGCCGTCGACCAGGGCGTGCTCGGCCCGGGTGTCGATCACGAGCAGCGCGAGCCCCTCGGCCGCGAGGTCGAACGGGATCTGCTCGACGGCGCGGGCAGGGTCGAGCCCCGGCCGGCAGTCGAGGAGCAGCGCATGGCCGGGGGCGCAGCGCAGCGAGGCCGACTGGTCCATGCCGCCCGTCGGGGCGCCCGCGACCTCGTTCTCGGCGCGGATCGCGGCGGCTGCGAGCGTCGCGCGACCGGCGTCGGTGGCCGCGAGACCCAGGCCGGCGACGTCGTCGATCCCGACCGCGACCGAGCACTCGAGCGCGGCCGAGGACGACAGGCCCGCGCCGTAGGGTACGCACGAGTCGACCACAGCGTCGAAGCCGCGGATGGTCTCGGCCGAACCGCCGGTCGCCTCGAGGTGCTGCCCGAGCGCCCAGGCGACCCCGGCCACGTACGCGGCCCAGCCGGTCACGGCTCCGGGCGCGACGTCCTCGAGCCGCCCGGTCCACGCGGCGCCGGGCTCCTGGGCCGAGGCGAGGCGCACGACCGAGTCGGTCCGGGGGCGCAGCGCGACGTACGTGCGGTGGGGGAGCGCGATGGGCAGGCACAGCCCGGCGTTGTAGTCGGTGTGCTCGCCGATGATGTTGACGCGCCCCGGTGCGGCGTAGACGCGGACCTCGGGGGCAACGTCCGCCTCGTCCCCGCCTTCCGTGCCGTCAGTGGGGTACGCGGCCGCGAAGGCCTGCCGGACGCGGTCCGCACCGACGTCGTCGGGCCAGGACTCGACCCACTGCGCCGCCGGGGCCGGGGCGAGCGCCTGCAGGCGCGCCGCGATCCGCTCGGGGGTGGTGTCGCTGACCCAGGCGCCCATGCCCGACTCCGAGCCCGCGAGGTACTTGAGCTTGCCCGGTGCGCGCAGCACCGAGAAGACCTGCAGGTGCAGGCGCGAGAGCTCGCGCCCCTCGCGCACCGGGGCCTGGTGCCAGGCCGCGATGTAGGGCAGGGGGACGGGCGCGCCACCCGGCCCCTCGAAGAACAGGTCGAGGCGGCGCAGGAGCTCGAGGTAGGCGACCGCGAGGTCGTCGCGCTCGGCGTCGGTGAGCGCGGGCAGGTCGGGCACGTCCCGGCGCGGCGCGACGTGCACCTCGACGGGCCAGCGGGCCGCGAAGGGCACGTAGGCGACCCAGTGCTCGGTCTGCAGGACGATGCGACGGCCGTCGGCGAGCTCGGCGTCCAGGACGTCGCGCAGCAGGTTGCCGCCCGTGCGTTCGTGGTGCGCGCGGGCCTGGGCGAGCATCGAGCGGGTCTTGGGCGTGAGGTACGGGTAGCCGTAGATCTGCCCGTGGGGGTGGTGGAGCGTGACGCCGATCTCCTGGCCGCGGTTCTCGAAGCAGAAGACCTGCTCGACGCCAGGCTCGCGCCCGAGGGCCTCGGTGCGGTCGGCCCACGCGTCGATGATGGTGCGCACTCGCTGCGGGGGCAGCGCGCCGAACGACGAGGAGTGGTCGCTCGAGAAGACGATGACCTCGCAACGGCCCGACGCCGGAGCGCGGGTCTCGAGGGTCCCCTCGCCCTCGAGCGCTCCGTCGACGTCGGAGACGCCCGGCACGAGCTGGAGCGACGGGAAGCGGTTCTCGAAGACCACGACGTCGTAGTCGGTGTCCGGGACCTCGCCGTCCGAGTAGGCCGCGCCGGGGCGGGCCGGGCACAGCGGGCACGAGTCCGCAGCTGGCAGGAACGTGCGGTTCATGCGGTGCGCGGCCATCGGGATCCAGTCGCCCGAGAGCGGGTCGAGGCGCATCTCGGGGCCCGTGTAGGGGTGCTCGTGCCCGTCGGGGCCGGTCACGGCGGCGAACCGGTCGCCCAGCGGGCGGGGGTCGTCGAGCCGACGCGTGAGCTCGCCCGCGACGTACGCGGGCGAGTCGTCGAAGTAGACGAGCTCGCGGCCGTCGGCCAGGCGGGTCGGGGTGCGGCGCAGGTGCTGGTTCATCGGGAGGTACGACCGTCCTGGGGTGCGGGGGTGGGTGGGTACGGGCCAGGCAGGGCCGGCGGAGTCGGCTCGTCGCGCGAGGCGACCACGAGCTGCTCGACGACGTCGCGCACGGCTGCCTGGTCGCCGGCCGGGAGGGCTTCGTCGGTCACGAGGACGTCGACCTGGTCGAGCCGTGCGAAGACGCTCAGGCCCGTGGTGCGCCACTTGGTGTGGTCGGCGAGCACGACCGTGCTTCCGGCGATCGCGACGAGCGCTCGGTTGGTCGCGGCCTCGTCCAGGTTGGGGGTCGTCAGCCCGGCCTCGACGCTCACGCCGTGCGCGCCCAGGAACGTCTGGTCCACGCGCAGGCTCGCGAGCGCGGCCTCGGTGAGGGGGCCGACCAGTGCGTCCGACGGCGTCCGGGAGCCACCGGTGAGGACGGTCTCGAGCCGCGGGTCGCCCGCGCGGTGCAGGGCCTCGGCGACCGGGAGCGAGTTCGTGACGACGGTCAGCGGGCGCAGCCGCGGGTCCGCCGCGATCTCGACCGCGAGCAGGTGCGTCGTCGTGCCCGCGGACAGGGCGATCGAGGACCCGGGGGAGACGAGACGCGCGGCGGCGCGGGCGATCGCGCGCTTCTCGTCGAGAGCAAGGGTGCTCTTGGCCTCGAACCCGGGCTCGTGGGACGTGGCCTGAGGCGAGACCGCGCCGCCGTGGACCTTGCGGAGCAGGCCCTGCTCGGCGAGCTCGAGCAGGTCTCGGCGGACCGTCATGTCGGAGACGCCGAGCTCCTGGGTCAGGTCGGCGATCCGGACGGCACCGTGGTCGCGGAGCCCCGCGAGGATGCGTTCGTGGCGCTGGGAGGCGAGCATGCAGCCATGGTGACACATTCGAACAGAAACAAACAATGTTGAACATGGTGGGGCTGGTCGTGGCGAACGTCCCGGTCGGCACGGTGGACGGCGCCGCCGCCCGACGACGACGGGGGCGCCCGCGAGCGCCGGCTCGCCGACCACCCGGGCGGGTGGTCGGCCGTCGAGGGGTGCGTCCCGGGGTCAGATGCCCCCGCGCAGCGCGGCGATCGGCTCGATCGCCGCCGCCTTGAGTGCGGGATAGGTCCCCGCGAGCAGGCCGATCACGCCACCCAGGAGCGCCGAGCCGATCGCCATGCGGATGTCGAGGATGGGCGTCCACTCCTGCGCGACCGACACGATCACGACCGTGAACACCCCCAGCGACGCGCCGACCAGGCCGCCCAGGAGCCCGATGACCACGGACTCCACCACGAACTGCCCGGCGATGTCCCGCTTCGTCGCGCCGAGGGCACGCCGCAGACCGATCTCCCCCACACGTTCCATGACCGACAGCAGCGTGACGTTCGCGATGCCGAGGCCACCCACGAGCAGCGCGATCCCGCCCAGGGCCAGGAAGATCGCGTTGATGTCCGCCTGGACGTTCTCCTGGAGCGAGGAACCGCTCGCCGGCGCCTGGGCCTTGAAGGACTCGGGTGAGTTGGGGTCGAGGGCGACGGGCCCCTGCTCGGCGACCAAGGAACCGGCACCCGTCTCGATGTGGATCTGCAGCTCCTCGGGCGCGCCCACGAGGAAGTCCTGCCTCGCCGTGCCGACCGGGAGCACCACCGCGTCGAGGAGGTCCGTGCGTCTCTTGACGTCGCCGTAGATCCCGATGACGGTGTACGCGTCCTCGCCGATGAAGATCGACGGCTGGCTGTCGACGCGGTTGATGCCGAGCTGCTCGGCGGCGCGCTCACCGAGCACCACGACCCGGTCGTTGCGCGCGTCGTGGCCGCTGTCGAAGAAGCGTCCGACCACGACCTGCCCCCGCACGGCGTCGAGCAGACCGGCGGAGCCCGCGACGACCGCAGGGCTCGCCTTGTCGGCGACCGACGGGTCGTTGACCGGCACGGCCGTGACCTGCCGGCCCTCGACGTCGACCGGAGCGACGAGCCCCGCAGCGACGACCCCGTTGATCTGGGTGACGCGCTCCGCGCCGTCCCACGGGATGCGGCCCTTCGGGCGTGCGTCGTCCCCGGTGCCGGCCTTGGCCGGGGTGATGACGACCTGGGTCGCGGCCACGGCGTCGAACTGGCGGCTGATCTGACCCGCGGCGGTCTGCGCGAGACCGACCGTGATCACGACCGACGCGATGCCGAGGACCGTGCCGAGGATCGTCAGGACCAGGCGCCCGGGACGGGCGCCGATCCCGTGCGCGGCCTCGGCGAAGAGGTCGCGAGCGTTGAACCGGTCGCGCGCCCGGCCTCGGTGGACCCGCTGCTTCGACGTCCGTCGGCCGCTCGTGGGTACGTCGCCTGGCGGGTCCTGCGTCGCCCGACCAGGCACCCGGGCCTTCAACGCCTCGAACGCCCTCATCGGTCGAGCTCCGTGAGCCGGCCGTCGGCGATCCGCACCCGGCGCTGTGCCCGGGCGGAGACAGCCGGGTCGTGGGTGATGACCACGAGCGTGAGCCCGTCCGCGTGCAGCTCGTCGAACAGCTCCATGATCTCGACCGAGTTGGTCGAGTCCAGGTTGCCCGTCGGCTCGTCGGCGAGGAGGAGGTGCGGGCTCGCGACGACGGCACGGGCGACCGCGACGCGCTGACGCTCCCCGCCCGAGAGCGTGGTCGGCGTGAAGTCGACGCGGTGCGACAGGTGGACCCGGTCCAGAGCGGCCCGCGCGCGCTCCTGCCGTTCGCCCCTCGGCACGCCGCTGTACAGCGTCGCGAGGAGGACGTTGTCGAGCACCGTGCGGTGCGGCAGCAGGTGGAAGGACTGGAAGACGAAGCCGATCCGGCCGCCCCGCAGGGCAGAGCGCACCGACTCGGACGCGCGCCCGGTCGCCACGCCGTCGAGCAGGTAGTCCCCGGACGTGGGCCGGTCCAGGAGACCCAGGAGGTTCAGGAGCGTCGACTTGCCCGAGCCGGACGGGCCGATGATCGACACGTAGTCGCCCGGTTCGATCCGCAGGTCGACCGACGTCAGGGCGTCCACGACGGGCGGCCCAGGAAAGCTCCGGGTCACGTCCACGAGCTCGACGACCGCTGGAGGGGTATCGACCGTCACGGTGCCGGGACCCGCCCCGACCTGGTCGTCGGCAGGGGCCGCCGGGGTGTCCCGACCACCGTCGAGGACGCTCGCGGGGGGACCTGCCGACCCGTTCAGGCCGAGCCAGTCGACGTCCCCGGTCACTTGCCGACCACCACCTTGTCACCGGGCTCGAGGGGGTCGTCGGACGAGACGATCTCGACGAACCCACCGGCAGCGAGGCCGGTCGTGACCGGCACGAGGTCGGTCGCCCGGTCCTTGCCCGTGCTCTTGCTCGGGGTGGCGGCGTCATCGCGCAGGACCTCGACCCGGGACTCGCCGCCCGGCCCGGCGGTCAGCGCCGCGAGCGGCACGGCGAGCACCTCTCCGTCGGTCGAGCTCACCGGGATCGTGAGCCGGAGGTTGCTCCCCTGCAAGAGGGTGATCTGCTCCGGCGTCAGTGCGTCCGGCGCGAGCGAGACCGTGAAGCGGGCGCCCTTCTTGGCCTCGGCGCCCGACTCCTTGCCCTCGCCGTCCGCCTTGCGGGCCTCGACCGACGTCACGGTCGCGGTCCCCTCCGAGTCGTCCGGCAGGGTGAAGGTCGCCTTGGCCCCGGGCGCCAGGAGCTCGGCGTCGGAGGCACCGGCCGACGCCTCGATGACGAGCGTCGCCCCGGAGACCGCCATCACGGGGCCCGAGATCGTCGCGCCGCGCTCCACGAGCACCTCGTCGACGCGTCGCGGCAGGCCGGAGAGGAAGAGCACCTCGCTCGCAGGCAGCGCGGTCAACGTCTGCGTGCGGGCCTCGCCCAGCGCCTTCTTGGCGTCGTCCAGCTGGCGTTGCGCCCTGGTGACCGCGGCGGTCTGTGCCGCGACGTCCTTCGGCTTGTCGAGCGCAGCCCGCTGCGCCCGCGCGAGCGTGAGCGCGTCCTGCGCGCCCGCGACGTCCCCTGGCTGGGGCGGTGTCCCGGGCTCGGCTGCGGGGTCCGTCGTCCCGGCCTGTGCGGCGGCCAGGGCTCGCTCGGCCCCCCGCACGGCGTTGTCCGCCTCGAGTTTCTCGACCTCGGTCGCTCCTCCCCTCGACGTCGAGAGGTCCGCGCGAGCCGAGGTGAGCGCGTCCTCGGCGTCCTTGACCCCCTGGGTCGCGGCCTCCACGCCGTCCTTCGCCTCGTCGCCGCTCGACGGCGAGGGATACCCGACGTTCGCGTAGAGCTTGTCGACCGCGGTCGCCGTCGCGGCGTCGTAGACGTTGCTGTCGGCCTTCCCCGGGTCGATCCCGACTGCGGTGAGGGCCGCCTTGAGCTGGGCGACGTCCGGGCCCGAGACCCCCACGCGCAGGGTCCGGTAGGCGGGGAGCTCGCCGGGCAGGACGATGACCGGGCGCCCCGAGACCTCCAGGGCGATCGACGTCTGGCCGAGCTCGGCCCCGAGTGCCGGGACCTGCCCGGTCACGACCGCGGGACCGCCGAGGTCCGCGGTCTCGACCTTCACCTGGACGGCGTCGTCGTACTTGACGTCTCCGCGCAGCGTCACGTCGTTCGCGATGACCTTCTTCTCGACCGGGACGGTGATGAGCCCGGCGTCGGGGGCCTTGGCGTCTGCGGCAGCCTGCGCGGGGGAGACGACCAGGCGGCTCACGACGATGCCTGCCAGCAGGCTCAGGACGGCGATCCCGGCGACGAGCCAGATGAGGCGGTGGCCCCGCAGCCCGGTACCGGGTACGTCGACCGCCGCCCCGCCCGCCTGCGCACCCTCGACGTCGGTCGCCGGGGTGCCGCTCGTGCGGTCTGCGCGGGAGCGAGAGAGCCTCACTTCTCGAGCTCCTTGTAGGCGGCGGCCACGCGGTCCAGGAGGTCCTTGTTCTCGTCGACGAACGTCTTCTCGAGCTCGAACTGGACCGTGCGGTGGACGTCCTGGTACCCCACCTTCTCCTGGCAGGCGTAGTCGGCCACGGCCGTGCTCCTCTCCTCCTCCTGGAGCGTGGTCAGCTCGTCCTCGCTGGGGCCCTCGCCGGTCTCGTTGTCGTACAGGGCGTTGGACGCCTCCATGAAGTAGTCCATGGCCGCCTGCGGAGTGGTGTGGTCCAGTCCGGCCTCAGCCATGCAGTCGGACCACTTCGCGGCGGCCTCGGTCAGCTTCGGCGACTTCTCGACGTCCTCGTAGAGCTTGGTGGTGGCCTCGCTGAACGCGGTCATCTCCTCGGACTCCCAGAGCTCCTGCTCGCCGCCGCTCGCCTCGTCCTGGGCGATTCCCTGACAGCCCATCTCTTCGGGGGTGAACTGCGGCATCTCGCCGTTCTCGTCGGGCTCGGCCGAGCTCATGGCACCGTAGAGGGCCTCGTAGTAGGCGTTCATCTCGGTCTCGGACATCGACGCGAGATACTCCTGGTTCGGGTCGACGAACGAGTCCATCTCGGCCTGCTCCTCCTCGCTCGGCTCCTGGTAGATGGTCATGCCGTAGCCGTACTCGGCGGCGTACTTCTCCGGGTCGTGCTCCTCCTCGTCGAAGGTGACCATGCCGGCGCTGTGGTCGACCGGGATGTACTCGAAACCCTGCTCGACCATGCAGGCGGCCGTGAGCTCCTCGGTCTTGCGGTTCTGCTCCTCCCACTTCTTCTGCTGCGCCTCGCTGTCGAGGTCGCCGCTGATGGACTCGTAGAACGCGGTCAGCGGGCTGTCCTCGTCGGCGGAGGGCGCGTCGGCGCCGCCCCCGCAGGCAGTGAGCAGGAGCATCCCGGTGAGGCTGAGTGCCGTGATCGCGGCGGGCCGTGTCGAGGGTCGACGCATGGTGCATTCCTTCGTTCGGTGGGAAGTGGTGGGTTGGCGTGCGTGGGGGGACGTCTCGTCGGACGAGCTCATGGCGCGTCCCAGCCGGAGACCTTCTCGAACTGGGCGACCGCCTGCTCGACGAGCTCCCGGTTCTCGGTGAGGAAGTCCGCCTCGAGGTCGTGGCGGACCGTCTGCTGCTGCGCGTCGTAGTCGATCTCGGTGCGGCACGCGAGGTCCGCGGTCGCGGTCGCCAGCTCTCGCTGCTGCAGCGCGGCGTACGCGGGGTTCTCCAGGGTTGCGCTCTCGAGGGTCGGGAAGTCCGTGGTGAGCTCCGTGACGATCGACTGCAGGGCGTCGTCGGGGTGGCTGAAGCCGACGATCCCGGCGTCGGACATGCAGTCGGCCCACTGCTCGTGGGTGGCCGTGAGCCGCGGGTCGTCGGCGATCCGGACGTCGATCTGCGCCATGGAGGCCTGCAGGGCCTCGAGCTCCGGGGTGAACAGGAACGAGGCGGGGTCGGGGCCGACCTCGTCCTCGGCGATCGCCCGGCACCCTCGGTCCTCGGTGGCGACGCTCTTGCGGACGTCCTCGGTGCCGGTCGCGGGGTCGGTGCCCCACAGGGCCGAGTCGTACGCCGCCTTCTGCGCGGCGGACATCGCGTCGACGAGGTCCTGCTGCGGGTCTCCCTGCTCCTCGAGCAACCGTTCACCCTCGGTGATCTCCTCGGTGCGACCGGGGGAGTCGGTCACGCCGTAGCCGTACTCGGCGGCGTACTCGGGGGTGCCTTGCTGCGGGGCGCCGTCGAGGTCGGCGACGGTGACGACCGGCAGGTCGGGAACGTAGTCGAACCCCTGGGCCTTCATGCAGTCCGCGATGGCGTCCTCGTGCCTCGCCACCCAGTCGATCTGGGAATTCTCCTCGAGGAAGGTGTCGAACCTCGCGAACAGCGTCAGGTCGAGAGGCGACTGCTCGCTCTCCGGTGCCGTGCATGCCGCGAGCGACAGTCCGGCGAGGAGCGCGAGGACCGGGGCCCTCGCGGGCGCTGGCCGGGCGCGCCCGGGCCCGGACGGCCGGGTGGATGACGGTAGGTTCATGCGGTGCCCCCCCTAGGACATGCGTGTCGACACTGCGCGCGGCCTCGACCGCGGTGGTTCGTCGGGCTCTGGGAGGGCGTGCGCTGCTGTGCGGCACGCCCTCCCACGAGCGTCGGGTCAGTAGCGGATGGCGTCGATCACCTTGACCCGGACCGCGACGAGCGCGGGGATCAGACCGGCGAGAGCGCCCACGCTGACTGCCGCGACCATGCCGGTCACGGCGGCGGAGACCGGGAAGCCCGGCTGGTCCTGGACGGGCGAGCCCATCATGGTGTCGAGCGGGACGTTGTGCAGGATCACGATCGCGAGCGAGACCCCGACGACCCCGGCCACGACGGTCGCGACGACGCTCTCCATGAGCACCGAGAAGAAGACCCGACCGGAGGACGCCCCGAAGCTGCGGCGGATGCCGATCTCGCGGATCCGGTAGCGCACGGTGACGAGCGCGATGTTGACGAGGCCGAGGCCGCCCAGCAGGAGCGCGACCGCGCTCACGCCCAGGATGACCCACTTGGTGGCCCCGTCGATCATGTTCATCTCCGGGCTGTCCATGCGGGACACGTCGACCTGCGCCCCGGCGATGGCACCGGACAGGTCACGGCGGACCGCGTGGGTGAGCGCGTCGACGGTGTCGGTCGGGACCCAGAGCTCGAGCATCGGCGGCCCCGCGTTCATGAGCGACTCGGGGGTGCTCCACCGCAGCTTGGACTCGACGAGCATGTACGCGCTCGGCGACTCGCCCGGCCAGGTGTTGGCGTAGGAGCCGATGATCGTCGCCTCGACCGGGTTCTCTCCGCCGATCGTGATCGTCGGATGGTCCTCGATACGCTGGCCGAGCGCGTCGAGGAACGCCTGGTTGACGACGAGCGCGGGGGAGAGGTTGTCGGCGTCGCTCTCGGTGAACCACCGGCCGCCGTCCACCACGAAGCGGTGCATGGTGGCCCAGTCGGCGCTGACCGCGTTCGTCTGCGTCGGCATGGTCCCGCCGGGGAACCGGAAGGTCGTCTCGGACCACATGACCATGGACGAGTACTCGACCTCGTAGCGGGCCGCGATGTCCTCGTAGGCGGCGACGTACTCCTCGACGCCCGGGATCTCCTGACCCGTCGGGTACGCCGAGACGCTGAGGGTCGCCGGGCGGCCGCTCCAGCGTTCGTTGGCCTCGGCCGACACCTGGCGCAGCATGTCGCCCGCCGCCGTGATGGTCGTGATCGCGCAGACCGCGACCGCGACCCCGATGAGCGCGAGCAGCACCCGGAGCTTGTGGACCCGCAGCTCGTCCCACGCCTCGGCCAGGGCACCGAAGAAGCCGGTCACGAGGCCACCACCGAGTCGTCGAAGAGCCCGTCGACGCCGGTGCGGGGACGGGGCGTCCCGGCCGGCTCGGCGCCTGCCGCCGGGGCGGGCGCGACCGGGCCCAGCGTGACGGCGACGTGCTCCGCCTGGTGGTCCTCGCCGTCGGGCACGTGCTCCATGCCGGAGCCCAGGCCGTCGAGGGAGCCCGCGCTGCGCGCTCCGATCGCGATGGGCGTGAGGACCCCCTCGGCGAGCCGGAAGTGGCGCTTGGCGCGCGAGGCGACCGCGAGGTCGTGCGTGATGGCGATCAGGGCGGACCCGTTCTCCTGGGCGATCGTGTCGAGCAGGTCCATGACCTCGCCGCCCGTGTCGACGTCGAGAGCGCCCGTGGGCTCGTCGGCGAGGATCACGCGCGGACCACGGACCAGCGCACGGGCGATCGCGACGCGCTGCTGCTCGCCGCCCGAGAGCTTCTCCGGCATGGTGTCGAGGCGGTCGCCGAGGCCGACGCGCTCGAGCATCTCCGCCGCGAGGCGCTTGCGGGCCCAGAACTGCTTGCCCTGGGCGTAGAGCAGCGGAGCGGCGACGTTCTCGAGGGCCGTGCGCGCCTGGAGCAGGTTGAACTGCTGGAACACGAAGCCGAAGTCCGCGCCGCGCCGGCGCGCGCGCACCCGCCCCGAGAGGCGGCCGATGGGCACGCCGTCGAGCAGGAAGTCGCCCGCCGTGGGCGTGTCGAGCAGCCCCAGGATGTTGAGCAGCGTGGACTTGCCGGTCCCCGACCGGCCGACGATCGAGACGTGCTCGCCCGCGTCGACCGTGAGGTCGATCCCGCGCAGGATCTCCAGGATCCGGTCGTCGGGGAGGCGGACCGACCGGGTCACGCCGTGCAGCTCGAGCAGGCTCATCCGGCCGAGCCTCCGTACATCATGCCCTCGTCGACCGGGGCGACGTCCTGGCCAGGAACGAACTGGAGCACGAGGTCGCCCTCGGCGACGCCCTCGACGATCTGCACCTGGGTGCCGTCGGTGATGCCGAGCTTCACGGCCGTCTCGACGGGCTCGCCGCCCTCCTCGCCCGCGAGCCAGACGTTGCCCGTCTCGACCGATCCCTGGACCGCGGTGATGGGGACGAGCAGCGCGTCCTCGGCCGAGCCGGCGGTGACCTCGAGCTTGGCCGCGAGGCCGGCGAAGACCGTGACGCCCGCAGGGACGGCACACGTGATCGACGCGGAAGGCGTCGCACCGGGCTCGGCGCCCGTCGGGTCCGGGTTCTCCGCAGGAGCCGCGGCGGCCGTGCCCATGCGCAGTCCGGTGCACGTGAAGGGCGCGGGCCCGCCGGTGACCGTCACGGTCGCCTCGGTGGGGATGGTCAGGAGGCGGAACTGCTGCTCCGGGAGCATCGAGGCGGACACCGACAGCGTGCCGGGGGAGACCGTCGCGAACGTGTCGCCGACCGCGACCTCCTGGTCCTTGATCGCGGTGAAGGTCGCGACCGAGCCGGGCGTCGTGGCCTTCATGGTGCTCTTGGTGACCTTGGGCTTGCGCTCGGTCACCGTCTCCTCGCCCGTCTCCTTGTTCGTCGTGACGAGCGGCTCCTGCGGCGTCTCGAGGGTGACCTCCAGCAGCGGGGCGCCGACCGCGACGACGTCGCCGACCTTGGCGTGCACCGCCGTGACCTTGCCGAGCTGGGTGACCTTCTCCGTGCTCGCCGGGTCCGCGACGACCTGGCCCGTGAGGGTCACGGTGTTGGTGATGGGTCCCTTGGCCACGGCCACCTGCGGCAACGTGACGACGGCCGAGGGGGTCTCGGTGTCGCCCTCGGCCTGCGGCGCGGACTTGAAGGCGATCACGACGAGGGTGACGGCGATCACCGCCCAGATCACGATGCGAAGGGCTGGGAAGATGATCCGGCGGGTGACGCCCACGGCAGGTCTCCAGGTGAATCCGATGAGCAGGAGGCTCAAGGTCTTGGCATGCTCCGGGAAGCCTAGGGGGGCCGATTCGGCCCGCGTATCCACCTCAGGTATGAGATGTCTGCGCAGAAGATCACGATCAGGTGTGGTTCCTGCCGTGATGCGTTGTCGATGCCCCCCTGGGCGACCGGCGCTGGTCACGCTTCTGACGAACGATGTGGGCACCCTACACCCGGGACAGGTGTGCCAGGTCACACGGTCGGGCTCGGACGGCGCCGACGTCCGTGCGCGTCGTCGGGTGCGGGCGCGAGGCACGACGAAGGCCCGCCCCGGGGGAGGCGGGCCTTCGCGACGTTCGGGCGGTGAAGGGGGGTCAGACGGGAGAGAGACCCAGCCGTCGACCCGCGAGGCCGCGGCTGCGGGCGGCCAGGTTGCGCGCGACGCCGCGCAGGGCGACGGCCGCAGGGGAGTCGGGGTCGGAGAGCGTCACGGGGGTGCCGTCGTCCCCGGCCTCGCGCAGCGACATGTCCAGGGGGACCTGCCCGAGCAGCTCGACCGGTCCGCCCGTCGCGGCCGTGAGGTTCGCCGCGACCTTCGCCCCGCCGCCGGCCCCGAACAGCTCGAGCCGTGACCCGTCCGGCTGCTCGAGCCACGACATGTTCTCGACGACGCCCACGACCCCCTGCTGGGTCTGCGTCGCGATCGATCCCGCACGCTCCGCGACCTCGGCGGCCGCGACCTGCGGGGTCGTCACGACGAGGATCTCGCTGGTCGGCAGGAGCTGTGCGACCGAGATCGCGATGTCGCCCGTGCCGGGCGGCAGGTCGAGCAGCAGGACGTCGAGGTCGCCCCAGTACACGTCCGCGAGGAACTGCTGGAGCGCCCGGTGGAGCATGGGCCCGCGCCAGATCACGGGTTGCCCCTGCGGCACGAACATGCCGATCGAGACGACCTTGACCCCGTGGGCGACGGGCGGCAGGAGCATGTTGTCGACGCGTGTGGGCTGGCGGTCCACACCGAGCATGCGGGGGATCGAGAAGCCGTAGATGTCGGCGTCGACGACCCCCACGCTGAGCCCGTCCGCGGCCAGGGCGACCGCGAGGTTCGCGGTCACCGAGGACTTGCCGACGCCACCCTTGCCCGACGCGATCGCGTACACCTTGGTCAGCGAGCCGGGCTTGGCGAAGGGGATCTCGGGCTCGCCCACGCCTCCGCGCAGCATGGTGCGCAGCTCGGTGCGCTGCTCGGCGCTCATGACGCCGAGGTCGACGCTCACCTCGCCCACGCCCGGCACGGTCTGCGCCGCGGCCGTGACGTCCTTGACGAGGGTCGACTTCATGGGGCAGCCCGCCACGGTCAGGTCGACGCCGACGACGACGCGCGCGCCGCCTGCCGCAGTGCCGTCCCCGGGCGCGGCGCCCTCGGCGCCCCCCGCCACCTCGACCGACCGGACCATCCCGAGCTCGGTGATGGGGCGCCGGATCTCCGGGTCCATCACCTGGGTCAGAGCCGTCCGGACGAGATCCTCGAGAACGTCGGTCGTGGGTGTTGCAGAGCCGCCAGCCATGGCCCCATCCTAAGCGGCCCGCTAGCGTTCGAGGATGGACGCCCTGGCCTCGATCGCGCGTGACTCGGCTCTCTTCCTCGACGCGGTGCGCGCCGCGCCGCCCGGGGCGCGCGTCCCGGCCTGCCCGGAGTGGGGAGTCGCGGACCTGACGTACCACCTGGCCGAGGTGCAGTCCTTCTGGAGCGCCGTCGTCGGGCCGGCAGCGGGTGAGGGCCTCGACGCCGACGACGTCGCTCCCCTCGCGCGTCCGGCGCACGACTCGGCGCTGCCCGACCTCGCCGCGACAGCCACCGCGCGCCTGCTCGCGGCCCTCGCGGGCCGCGATCCGTCCGAACCGTGCTGGTCCTGGCACGACGCGGGGCGCACCGTGGGGTGGGTGTCCCGGCGCCAGGCCCACGAGGCCCTCGTGCACCGGGTCGACGCCGAGCAGACCGCGGGACGGGACGTCACGGGCGCGGACCCGCAGGTAGCGGCCGACGGGGTCGACGAGGTCCTGCGCGTCCTGGTCGACGGCATCCCCGCCTGGGGGACGTTCACGCCCGACGGGAGCACGGTCTCGGTCGCGGTCGACGGGCCGGGGGAGACGCCGCGGTCGTGGGAGCTCGCGTTCGGGCGGCTCACGGGGGTCGGCCCCGAGTCGGGCACGGCGTACGACCTCGACTCGGCGCAGCTCGTGGACCTGCCCGGGTCCACGACGGCCCAGGTCTCGGGCCCGGCGTGGGCGCTGGACCTGTGGCTGTGGGGCCGGGCCGACCGGCAGGGGCTGACGGTCCACGGCGACCCCGCGCTCGTGGACCGGCTGCGCGCCGTCGCGAACGAGGGGATGCAGTAGCCACCGCCTGACCGCGCGAGGCGCTGGAGCAGGCCCGGACCGCCCCGGACCGCTCGGACCCGCCCTACTGCTCGGTCGTGGTGTCCGGCCCGCGGCGTCCGGTGGTCGCGCGGCGCCCGTCGCGGTTCGCGCCGCGGCCGGACGTCGAACGGGGCAGCGGGGAGTCGAGGCCGCCCCGGCCGGACGCGCCCGTCGAGCCCGCCGAGCCTGTCGTCGAGCGGCCGACGTCGGCGGCCTCCGCGGCGCGCTCCGACTCCTTCTCGTCGAGCTCCTCGAGCAGGTTGCGGATCTCGGAGCGCACGAAGTCGCGCGTCGCGACCTCGTTGAGCGCGATGCGCAGCGCGGCCATCTCGCGCGCGAGGTACTCGGTGTCGGCGAGGTTGCGCTCGCCGCGCTGGCGGTCTTGCTCGGCGCTCACGCGGTCGCGGTCCGTCTGGCGGTTCTGCGCGAGCAGGATGAGCGGGGCCGAGTACGACGCCTGGAGCGAGAGCATGAGCGTCAGGGCCGTGAAGCCCAGGGCCGCCGAGTCGAAACGCAGCGACTCGGGTCCCCACGTGTTGAAGCCCAGCCACAGGAGGCAGAACACGGTCATGTAGAGCAGGAACCGCGGGGTGCCCATGAACCGGGCGATGCCCTCGGAGATCTTGCCGAACGCGTCCTGCTCGACGCGGACGCGCGGCAGGAGGGTGCGGCGCGCGGCCTTGGGCGTGTCGAGGCGCTCAGCCACGGAGACCTCCTCGGCGGATCGGGAAGGCGGAGGACGCGGGAGTCTGCGTGCCGAGGCTCGACTCGTCCGCGTCGTCGTCCGTCTCGCGCCAGTCGTCGGGCAGCATGTGGTCGAGCACGTCGTCGACGCTGATGGCGCCCAGCAGGCGCTTCTCGTCGTCGAGCACGGGCAGGGCCAGCAGGTCGTACGCCGCGAGCAGGCGCGTGACGCGCCCGAGCGGCGCGTCGGGGCGCACCCACTCGATGTCGGAGTCGAGCACCGACCCGACCGACACGTGCGGGGGCTCGCGCAGGAGCTTCTGGAAGTGCACGACGCCCAGGAAGCGTCCGGTGGGCGTCTCGAGCGGGGGGCGCACGACGAACACGAGCGCGGCGAGCGCGGGCGGCAGGTCCTGCCGGCGGATCTGCGCGAGGGCCGTGGCGATCGTGGTCTCGGGTCCGAGGACCACGGGCTCGGTCGTCATGAGACCGCCCGCGGTGTCCTCGTCGTACGCGAGGAGCCGGCGCACGTCGCGCGCCTCCTCGGGCTCCATGAGCTCGAGGAGCTCGGCCGCCTGCTCCTGGGGGAGCTCGTGCAGGAGGTCGGCGGCGTCGTCGGGCTGCATGGCCTCCAGGACGTCGGCCGCACGGTCGGTGTCGAGGCCCGAGAGGATCGCGACCTGGTCGTCCTCGGGGAGCTCCTCGAGGACGTCGGCGAGGCGCTCGTTGTCGAGGGCCGTGGCGACCTCGAGGCGGCGCGTGTCGCCGAGGTCGTGCAGGACGTCGGCGAGGTCGGCGGGCTTGAGGTCGTCGTAGGCCGCGAGCAGGCGGGCGGCGCCCTGGGTCTCGGGCGTCCCGGCGAGGCCTGTGACCGCGCCGATCTCGACGACGAACGCGTCGCCGCGCCGCCGGATCCCCAGCGCGTTGGGGGTCGTGTGACGGCGCACGAAGAGCTGGTTGACGAGCCAGTCGCCCGTGCGCTGCTTCTCGATCGAGAGGTCCTCGACGGTCGCGGACCCCGAGCCGTCGACGAACTGCACGGTCCGGTCGAGCAGCTCGCTCACCGCGAGGGTCTCCATGGCGCGCTGCTCGAAGCGGCGCATGTTGACCAGGCCGGTGCTGATGACCTGTCCCGCGTCGATGCTCGTGACGCGGGTCAGGGGCAGGAAGACGCGTCGTCGACCGGGCACCTCGACCACGAGGCCGACGGCGCGCGGGGCCCCCTTGGGGCGGAGGAGGACGACGACGTCACGCACGCGTCCGACCTGGTCACCGAGGGGGTCGAACACCGCCGTACCGGCCAGGCGCGCGACGAAGACGCGGGTAGTTGCACTCACGTCGCAAGACTACGCACCGCGCGGTGCGGTGGCGCCTCGACGGTCCGGCGACCTGGAGGAGAGGAGGTGCCGACCCTGTGCCGACCGTGTGCCGAGCGGCCCGGGCGGTGGCAGCGTGCTGGACGCCCGCCACGATGTCTGCTTGAATCTGACAGGAAAAGACGCTAATCCGTCAGAATCAGTCACGCGGTCCATCAGGTGGTCCGGCTCGCAGCGCAGGCGCCGCAGCCCCCGAGGCAGGGAGAGACGCATGGCACGCCACGAAGACCCGACCGTCGGCGACGCACCAGGCGGGCTCAGCAAGTCCGTCAGGTGGGAACGCATGCTCGCGCTGCTCGCCGACCGGCAGCGGCTGTCCGTGACCGAGGTGTCCGAGCAGTTCGGCATCTCCGAGTCGACGGTGCGCCGCGACTTCGACCAGATGGCCGACCGGCGCCTCGCGCACCGCACCCACGGCGGGGTGGTCGCGGCGTCCGTCGCCTACGGCCTGCCCGGTCGCTACGGCCAGCAGGTCGACGACCGCCAGCTCGTGGCCGAGGCCGCCGCGCGGCTCGTCGCGCAGCGCCACACCGGCCAGCCCGTCGTCGGCTTCAACGGCGGGCGCACCACGACGCTCGTCGCGAAGATGCTCGGCGAGATCTCCGACCAGGCCTCCGAGCAGGCGGCTCGGCACGGCGAGCACGTCTACACGGTCGTCACGAGCGCGCTCAACATCGCGACCGACCTCGTCCTGCGCCCCCAGGTGCGGACCGTATGCCTGGGCGGCACCGCACGCGCGCAGTCCTACGAGCTCACCGGACCTCTCGCCGTGACGATGGCCCGGAGCCTGTGGCTCGACGTGCTCGTCGTCGGGATGGTCGGCATCGACGAGCACGCCGGGCTCACGTGCGCCGACCCCGACGAGGCCGGTGTCACGACCGCCCTGGTCGAGCACTCGCGCGCCGTGGTCGCCGTCGGGACCTCGGACAAGCTCGGGGTCCGCTCGTTCGCGCAGATCTGCGACCTGTCCGCCGTCACCACGCTCGTCACCGACGCGGGCGCGACCGAGGAGCAGCTCGCCCCCCTGCGGGACGCAGGGGTCGAGGTCGTCGTCGTCCCGACGGCACCTCCCGCCCCTCCCGGCGTCCCGTCCACGACGTCCGCACCATGACGGACTCCGGGCGTGCGCGGTCCGCGCACCCGGTGGCCCCACCAGAAGGGTTCGACACCATGAGCACCTCCCACGTCAGCACCGAGATCGCGAGCCAGCCCGAGGTCTGGCGTGAGGCGGCACGCCTCGCGGCCGAGCGCGCCGCGGTCCTCCCGCAGCCGGGCGAGCGCGTCGCGATCGTCGGCTGCGGCACGTCCTGGTTCGTCGCGCAGGCCTACGCGGCCCGCCGCGAGGAGCTGGGCCAGGGCGTCACCGACGCGTTCGCGGGCAGCGAGTACCCGGTGGGCCGCGACTACGACCGGGTCGTGGCGATCACGCGCTCCGGGACCACGACCGAGATCCTGCACCTCCTCGACGTGCTCGGCGGCAGGCAGCGCACCCTGGCGATCGTGGGTGACCCGACCTCGCCCGGTGCGGGCGCCGCGGACGACGTGGTCGTGATGCCCTTCGCCGACGAGCAGTCCGTGGTCCAGACCCGGTTCGCGACGGCCGCGCTCACGCTCCTGCGTGCCGGACTCGGCGACGACGTCGAGGCGCTCGCGGCAGCGGCCGAGGACGTCGTGGGATGGCAGGTCCCCGAGGAGGTCCTGGCCCGCACCCAGTTCACGTTCCTGGGGCGCGGCATGGCCGTGGGGCTCGCGAACGAGGCGGGGCTCAAGATGCGCGAGGCGTCGCTCGCCTGGGCCGAGGCGTACCCGGCCATGGACTACCGCCACGGTCCCATCAGCATCTCGGACGAGACGAGCGCGGTCATCCTGCTCGGCGCCGAGGTCCCGGGGCTGGTCGAGGACGTCGAGCGCACGGGAGCCCTCGTGGTCCGCTTCGACGAGGACGCTCAGCTCACGCTCGTGCGCTGCCAGCTCCTCGCGGTCGCGAACGCCGAGCGCAAGGGCCTGGACCCCGACGCCCCGCGCCACCTGACGCGCTCGATCATCCTGGAGGACGTCGCATCATGAGGCCCGGGGAGGAGCAGCCCGCCTTCCCCGCCGCCCCGGAGCCCGCGGCGGGGACGGCGGGGCTCCGTCCGGCGGTGGTCGCGCTCGACGTCGGCGGGACGGACATCAAGTCGGCGCTGGTCGCGCGCGGTGCGAGCCCGGGCGAACCCGACGAGATCCTCCTCGAGCGCGTGGCACCCACGCGTGCCGCGCAGGGGCCCGAGGCCTCGGTCGCCGCGGTCCTGGCGGCGGTCGAGGCGCTGCGTGCCGAGGTCCCGGCGGGCTACCACGTGCGGGGCGTGGGCCTCGCGGTGCCCGGCGTCGTCGACGAGGACGCCGGCGTCGTGCTGAACGCGGAGAACCTCGACTGGGTGGACCTGCCGCTGCGGCAGGTCGTCGCGGACGCGACGGGACTGCCCGTGGGGTTCGGCCACGACGTGCGTGCGGGCGGCCTCGCGGAGGCCCGTCTCGGCGCGGGCCGCGGCGAGCCCGACCACGCGTACGTGTCGGTCGGTACGGGCATCGCCGCGGCGATCGTGCTGCGCGGCGAGGTCTACGCCGGGCGCGGCTTCGCGGGCGAGCTGGGCCACGGGGGAGTGCGCGGCGGGACGCCGTGCCCCTGCGGCGGCAGCGGGTGCGCCGAGACCTACGCGTCGGCCGCGGGCATGGCGCGCAGCTACCGGGAGCGCACGGGCGCCTCTGCTCTCGAGGTGCCCGGCTCGGCCGAGGTCCTGGCCCGGGCGACGGCGGGCGACGCCGTGGCCCGCGAGGTGTGGGACCGCGCGGTCGACCGGCTCGGCGAGCTCGTCGCCGCGATGGTCCGCGTCCTGGCCCTCCCGGTCGTCGTGGTCGGCGGTGGGCTCGTGCGCGCGGGCGACGACCTCATGGTCCCCCTCGACGCCGCGGTGCGGTCCTACCTGACCATCCACCCGGCCCCGCGACTGGTCCCGGCCGTGCTGGGCTCGGCCGCCGGCACGTACGGCGCGACGGTCCTCGCGTGGGACGCGGTGGCCACGAGCGACCTGGAGCCGATGTGAGCGGCGACCAGCAGGTCCGGGTCCTGTGCCTCACACCGAACCCGGCCTGGGACGTGACCTACGGCGTCGACCGCCTGGACCCGGGCGAGGCGCTGCGCGTCCGTTCGGTCGCGGCCCGTGCGGGCGGCAAGGGCGTCAACGTCGCCCGCGTCGTGCGGGCGCTGGGCGGCGACTCGGTCGCGGTCGCCCCCGTGGGCGGGCTCCTCGGGCCTGCGTTCGCGGCGGACCTCGAGGCCGCGGGACAGCCCGCGTCGCTCGTGCCCGTCGCGGGGGCGCTGCGGCAGGCGGTCGCGGTGGTCCCGGAGCACGCGGGGCCCGACGACGGCGGTCACCCCACGGTCCTCAACGAACCCGGGGCGCCGCTCACCGCGCAGGAGTGGGCGCTGTTCGTGCGCACCGCGGTCGGGCTCGTGGGGGACGGGACGGTCGTCACGATCTCCGGCTCGCTGCCCGCGGGCACGACGCAGGACAGGTTCACCGACCTGGTGCGGTCGCTGCGCGCGGCCGGCTGCCCGGTCCACGTGGACGCCTCGGGACCGGGCCTGCTGTGGGCCGCACGGGCGGGCGCCGACCTCCTCAAGCCCAACCGGGCCGAGCTCGCGGAGGCGACCGGTGAGACCGGCCTCGCCGAGGGCGTGGCCGCGCTGCAAGGGCTGGGGGCGCGCGACGTCGTCGTGACCGACGGCGAGAAGGGCCTCGCGGCGTTCGAGCCCGGGTCCACGACCCCGGCGGCCCGCGCACGGCTCGACGTCCCCGTGCAGGGCAACCCGACGGGCGCGGGCGACGCGGCCATGGCGGCGCTCGCGGTGAGCGCCGGGAGGCCCTGGGCCGAGCGACTGGCCCTGACCGTCGCCACGTCGGCCGCAGCCGTGCTGCAGCCGGTCGCGGGGGAGGTCGACCCCCAGGACGTGCGCCGCCTCGGCGCGCGCGTCCTCGCCGAGAACCTGATCGACACCAGAACCACGGAGGACTGAATGCCGCTCGTCACCGCCCACCAGCTCGTCGACCGGGCCCGCGCCGAGAGTCGCGGGGTCGGAGCCTTCAACGTGATCCAGGTCGAGCACGCCGAGGCCTTCGTCGCCGCGGCCGCCCGCGCGGGCACGGGCGTCGTCCTGCAGATCAGCCAGAACGCCGCGAAGTACCACGGCGGACTCGAGCCGATCGCCCTCGCGACGCTCGCGATCGCCCGCGCGTCGAGCGCACCCGTCGTGGTCCACCTGGACCACGCCGAGGACCGTGCCCTCGTGAGCGAGGCCGTCCGTCTGGGGTTCACCTCGGTCATGTACGACGGGTCCGCGCTCGACTACGAGCAGAACGTCGAGGCCACGGCCGACGTCGTGCGCGAGGCGCACGCCCGCGGGGTCTTCGTCGAGGCCGAGCTCGGGAAGGTCGGGGGCAAGGACGGCGTGCACGCCCCCGGGGTGCGCACCGATCCTGCGGAGGCCGTCGCGTTCGTCGCGGCGACCGGGGTCGACGCGCTCGCGGTCGCGGTCGGCTCGTCGCACGCCATGACGGACCGGACGGCGTCGCTCGACTTCGAGCGGATCGCCGAGCTGCGCGCCGCCGTCCCCGTCCCCCTGGTGCTGCACGGCTCGTCGGGGGTCGCCGACCACGACCTGACGCGCGCGGTCAAGGAGGGCATGACGAAGATCAACGTCTCGACGCACCTCAACAACACGCTCACGCGGGCGCTGCGGGCCTACCTCGACGAGCACCCGACCGTCGTCGACCCCCGCAAGTACCTGGGTGCGGGCCGCGACGCGATGCGGGACGAGGTCGTACGCCTGCTGGCCGTGCTCGACGCGGTCTGAGCACTCCGGCCGTCCCCCCAGAGCGAACCCCCTCGCCTCACGCCCACATGTACGGGAGACTGGGCAGATGAGCATGACTCGTCCCAATTCCGCGCCCAAGGTCCCGACGCCGCCGAGCGGGGAGCAGATCGCGTCCTACGCGACCTACCTCGAGGCGCAGAAGGCCGTCGACTACCTCTCCGACAACAAGTTCGCCGTCGAGTACGTGACCATCGTCGGCACCGACCTGCGCATGGTCGAGCGGGTCATGGGCCGCCTCACGTACGGGCGGGTGGCGCTCGCGGGCCTCGCGTCCGGTGCGTGGTTCGGCCTGTTCGTGGGTCTGCTGCTGTACATGTTCAACAGCGGGGGCGGGCTGATGCTCGCAGCGATCGGTCTGGGTGCGGGCTTCGGCCTGCTGTTCTCGGTCCTGTCGTACTCGCTCACGGGCGGCAAGCGTGACTTCACGTCGTCGAGCCAGATCGTCGCGTCGTCGTACTCGTTGCTGTGCCTCGCGGAGCGGGCGGGCGACGCGCGTCGCCTCCTGTCCCAGATGCCCGACGGCGCCGCGGCCGTCGCGCGTCAGGTCCCGCCGGTCGCGGGCCAGACGGGACAGCCCGCGCAGCCGGGCCACTGGGGCCAGCCGGGCCAGGCGCCCGGTCAGCACCAGGGGCAGCCCGGTCAGCCGTGGGGTGCGCAGCAGCCGCAGGCGCCCGCTCCGGTCGTGAGCCCGGTCCAGCCGACCGACGCACCGGCCCAGCCCGCGCCGCCGGTCCGGACGCCCGACCCGCGCTGGACCACGCCGTCGGGGGCGCCCCGCTACGGTGCGATGCGCAGCGACGTGACACCGCCCGCCCCGGCCGACGGTGCACCTGTCGAGGGGAAGGGCGCGTCGGCCACCGACGCCCAGGCTGCGGCCGACGGCGCGACCGACGAGACGTCGTCGGGCACGCGCTAGGTCAGCGCGCCACCCGCTCGGCAGCGGCCTTCGCCGCGTCGCGCTCGCGCTTGCGCGCCTCCTTGAGCCGCTTCTCGGCCTCTCGGACCGCCTTCTCCGCCTCGCGGCGCGCCTTGGACGCCTCCTTGACCTGGGGGTCGCGCGCGTAGGCCTCGGCTGCGGCGCGCTCCTGCGACGAGGGGAGGGGCGAGTCCGCGCGCTCGGCGGGCGAGCGGTCGATGTAGACCCCGATCCCGTCGAGCACGCGCTCGAGGCCGAACACGACGTCGTCGACCCCGTCGTCCTCGCTCAGGTACGCCCCCGACGCCACGACGGGGTGCAGGAACGGGAAGCGCTCGGGCGTCACGAGCTCGGAGAAGACCTCGGCGTACGCGGCGCCGGTCACGTCCCGGCCGCCAGGTGTCTGCCGGGCGCCGCGCAGTTCGCGCTGGATCCGGGCCGCGCTCTGCGCGTAGCTCGTGACGAGCATGATCATCGCGAGCTTGTCCTCGTCCGTGAGCGAGGTCCCGTGCATCGCGCGCAGTCCCAGGTCCACGAAGCGCAGGTTGTTGGGCGTGAGCGGCACGCCCTGGACCGCGACGTCGAGGAACCACGGGTGGGCCTCGTAGACCGCGAGCGTCGCGAGCGCGAACTCGCGCAGGCCGCGCCGCCACGTGGGCTCGTCGCCGTCGGGGATTCGCCCCTCCATGACCGCGTCGACCTCGGCCCGGGCGCCCGAGGGGAGATCGATGTCGATCGCCTGCTCCTGCATGAGGAGCAGCAGGTCGTCCTTGCTCGTGACGTAGCGGTACAGCGACATGGTCGTGTACCCCAGGGCCGTCGCGAGCTTGCTCATCGAGAGCGCCCCGAGCCCCTCGGCGTCGGCGATCTCGATGGCCTGCTCGACGATCCGTTCGATGCTCAGCTCGCGGCGCGGGCCGCGCTGCGGGTTCTCGGCCACGCCCCACGCCAGGGCGATGGCGTGGGGCAGGCCGGGATCGGTGGTGTCCGTCATGGGTACATCATCGCGGGTCCGGTCGGGGACGTGTCGGGACGGGCCACGGCGACCGTGTCGCTCGTCCGCTCAGGTCCGCGCTCAGTGCGCCGTCCGGCGGCGGTACAGGACCGAGGCCAGGGCGCACGAGACCGCGAACATCCCGACGAGCCACGCGATCGCGGGCACGAGGCTCCCCGCGGCCGAGGTGCCCGAGAGCAGCGCGCGCAACGTCTCGATGATGGGCGTGAACGGCTGGTGCATCGCGAAGCCGTGCAACCACGTGGGCATGGTCTCGACCTGGACGAAACCGCTCGACAGGTACGGCACGAACAGGAAGAACATGTTGAAGCTCGCTGCGGCGTCCACGCTCAGGACCAGGCCCGCGAGGCAGCTCAGCCAGGTGAACGCCAGGACCATGAGCGCGAGGTAGCCCGCGACGCCCACCCAGCCGCCCAGGTCCGCGCCGGGGGTGAAGCCGAGCGCGACCGCGACGAGCAGGACGAGGGTCGCCGAGACGAGGTTGCGGACCGTGCTGGCCAGCACGTGGGCCCACAGGACCGACGGGCCGAAGATCGGCAGGGTCTTGAACCGGTTGATCGTGCCGCTCGTCATGTCCTGCGCGACCGAGAGGGCGGCCGTCGCCGAGCCGAAGCCCAGGCACAGGACCAGGATCCCGGGCACGACGTAGCCGACGTAGCTGCCGTCGTCCTCGATCGCGCCGCCGAACACGACGACGAACACGAGCATGATCAGGACGGGCAGCATGAGGGCCGTGACCAGGCCGTCGACGCTGCGCAGCGTGCGGCGCAGCTCGCGGCCGGTCATGGCCGAGACGTCGCGCAGCGCGGCCGCGGGGGAGTGCCGGGTGCTGCGGGCGGTGCTCGCCGCCCGGCGGCCGGGGGTGGGGCGCGTGGCCCGTGCGGTCTCTGGGGCGGTGGTGCTCATCGGGTGCCTGCCTTCGTCGGTGCGGGTGCCTGCTGGTCGGCCGGGCCGGGGGCTGCGGACGGGCTCGCGGCCCGCGACGCCCGCGATCCCGTGAGAGCGAGGAAGACGTCGTCGAGCGAGGGCTTGACCACGCTGACGCCCGTCACGGGGATGCCGCGCTCGTCGGCCAGCGCGAGGACGTCACGGACGGTGCGGAGGGGGTCGGTCGTGGGCACCATGGCCGCGAGGTCCTTGGGGTCGGTCCCGGAGATCTCGAGCCCGAGGTCCTGGACGGCCGCGAGGGCGCGCGTGTCCTCGACGTCGACCCGCACGTGCTGGCCCGGGACGAGGGCCTTGAGCTCGCTCGCGGTGCCGCGGGCCACGATCCGCCCGCCGTCGAGGACCGCGATGGTGTCGGCGAGGCGGTCGGCCTCCTCGAGGTACTGGGTCGTGAGGAGGACCGTGATGCCGTCGGCGGCGAGCTCGCGGACCACGTCCCACAGCTCGGTGCGGGACTGCGGGTCGAGGCCGGTGGTCGGCTCGTCGAGGACCAGGACCTGAGGGTCCGCGACGAGGCTGATCGCCAGGTCGAGGCGGCGGCGCATGCCGCCCGAGTAGGTCTCGACGCGGCGCCGTGCGGCGTCGGTCAGGTCGAAGCGGTCGAGCAGCTCGGCCGTGCGGGCCGCCACGACGGCGCGGGGCAGGTGTGCGAGCGTGGCCATCATCGCGAGGTTCTCCTCGCCCGTCTGGAACCCGTCGACCGAGGCGTACTGGCCGGTCAGCGCGATGACCTCGCGGACCCTCGCGGCCTGGCGGACGACGTCGTGCCCCGCGATGCTCGCGGTCCCTGCGTCCGGTCGGACGAGGGTCGTGAGGATGTTGACGGCGGTGGTCTTGCCCGCGCCGTTGGGTCCGAGCAGCGCGTAGATCTCGCCGCGCCGGACGGTCAGGTCCACGCCCTGCAGGACGGCGTGGGATCCGTAGGCCTTGGTGAGGCCCCGGACGTCGATCATGGGGTCGGGCATCGCTACCTCCGTGTGCGTCGCAGACTGTGTGTGCTCCCTACACTGTGTAGACCATACGCATTGTGTGTGGCGTACACAAGAGGGAAATCTCGTGACCGCCCACGAGGCGCCCGTTAGCGTGGCCGCATGCACACCGCCACGCACCAGGCCGAGTTCCGTGAGGCCCGCCTCGTCGAGGTCTACGACGCCCAGAACACCTGGGGTCCGGACGACGACTACTTCCTCGCCCGCGCGACCGAGGGCCCGGGCCCGCGCGTGCTCGACCTCGGGTGCGGCACAGGACGGCTGACCGTGGCGCTGGCGGCCGCGGGGCACCGCGTGACGGGCATCGACCCCGCCGGCGCGTCGCTCGACGCGGCCGGGCGCCGACCCGGTGCCGACGCCGTGACCTGGATCCACGGGACGTCCCCCGACGCGCCCGCAGGCGCGTTCGACGTCGCCCTCATGACGAGCCACGTCGCCCAGTTCTTCGTCGCCGACGACGAGTGGGCGGGCGTCCTCGCGGACGTCCGCGCGGCCCTCGTCCCCGGCGGGATCCTCGTGTTCGACACCCGCGACCCTCGCGACCGTGCGTGGGAGACGTGGCACACGCCCGACGAGCGCGACCCGGTCGTCCTGAGCGACGGGCGCGTCGTCCAGACCTGGTGCGAGATCACGGGTGAGCGCGACGGCGTCGTCGACTTCACGCTCGGCTACGAGATGCCCGAGGGGGACGAGCTCCTGAGCACCGCGACGCTCCGGTTCCGCCCCGAGGGCGAGGTGCGCCGAAGCGTCGAGGCGGCGGGGTTCGCCGTCGAGCAGGTCTTCGGCGGGTGGGCGTGCGAACCCGTGGGAGAAGGCGCGGGCGAGCTGCTCGTCGTGGCGCGCGCCGTCTGACACCGGCACGACGAAGGCGGCGGCCCCGAGAACATCTCGGGACCGCCGCCTTCGTCGTGCTGCGGTCGTGCTGGTGCGTCGTCGGTCGGGCCGCGACGCGTCGTGCTCAGTCGCGCAACGACGCCATCCAGGCCTCGATGTCCTCGGGGCGGCGGGGGAGCGCTGCCGAGAGGTTCTCGTTGCCGTCGTGCGTGATCAGGACGTCGTCCTCGATACGGACGCCGATCCCGCGGTACTCCTCGGGGACCGTGAGGTCGTCGCTCTTGAAGTACAGGCCGGGCTCGATCGTGAAGACCATGCCGGGCTCCAGGACGCCGTCGACGTACAGGTCGCGGCGCGCCTGCGCGCAGTCGTGGACGTCGAGGCCCAGGTGGTGGCTCGTGCCGTGCACCATCCAGCGGCGGTGGAACTGGCCCTCGGGCGCGAGGGACTCCTCGGCCGTCGCGGGCAGCAGGCCCCACTCGGCGAGGCGCTCGGCGATGACCTCCATCGCAGCGGCGTGGATGTCGCGGAAGCGGGCCCCCGGGACGGCGACCGCGAAGGCCGCGTCGGCGGCGTCGAGCACTGCGGTGTAGATGCGGCGCTGGACGTCGGTGTAGGTGCCGTCGACGGGCAGGGTGCGCGTGACGTCGGCCGTGTAGAGCGAGTCGACCTCGACGCCCGCGTCGAGCAGCACGAGCTCGCCCGCGCGGACCTGGCCGTCGTTGCGGATCCAGTGCAGCGTCGTGGCGTGCTCGCCCGCGGCCGCGATGGTCTCGTACCCGACCGTGTTGCCCTCGAGGCGGGCGTGCGCGTCGAACGTCGTCTCGATGACGCGCTCGCCGCGGCGGTGCTCGGTCGCGCGGGCAAGGTTGCGCACGACCTCGGCGAAGCCCTCGATCGTCGCGTCGACGGCCTCGCGCATGTGCGCGATCTCGAGCGTGTCCTTGACGAGGCGCAGCTCGGAGGCGGCCTCGACGAGCGTGGCGTCCGCCGCGGCGTCGTCGGTCTGGCCGTTCTCGAGGCGGATGGCCTCGACCAGGGCCTCGATGTTCTCGTCGGCCCCGGTGACGACCAGCAGGACGACGTGCTCGCCCACGTCCTTGGCGAGCGCGTCGCGCAGCTCGTCGATGTGCGCGGCCTCGATGCCCGTCACGGTGGTGACGTCGTCGAGGCTCGGGCGGGCGCCGACCCAGAACTCGCCGTAGCGCGAGTCGGCGTAGAACTCCTGGGTGTCGCGCGCCGCGAGGGGGCGCACGTACAGGACGGCGTGGTGGTTCGAGCCGTCGTCGCCCGTGCCGGGCTCGACCGGGTGCAGGACGAGGACCGCGTCGGGCTCCTGGTCGGTGCCGAAGCCCGTGAGGTGCGCGAACGCCGAGTGCGGGCGGAACCGGTAGTCGGTGTCGTTCGAACGGACCTTGAGCGGCCCGGCGGGGATCACGAGGCGCGCGCCGGGGAAGCCCGCCGAGAGCTCGGCGCGGCGGGCCGCGGTGTACGGCGCGGCGACGCCGGCCTCGACGTCGCTGCTCGCGCGCGGCGCCCAGCCGCTCGTGATGAACGCCTTGAAGGCCTCGGAGTCGGGCCGGTGCGACCGGTTGTCGTTCCGGGCGGCGATCTCCTGCTCGGACTCCGCGGCCGGCGCGCTGACAGGGGTGGTGTCGTTGCTCATGGGTACCAGTCTCCCATCGGTGCCGGGGAAGGGGCGTGCGGCTCGACGGCGGCGCTCGGCCTCGGGCGCCGGGCCCGCCCCGGCCGGGGAGCAGGGAGCGCAGGACAGGTGGTCTCGGACGACTCCGAGACCACCTGTCCGGTCACCTCCGGTCCCCGACGGGCATCTGCCTCGTCAGCGCCCGATGTCCGACAGCTCGGCCGCTGCCACGATCCGCCTCCGCTCGACCGGTCGGATGACGCCGTCGTCGACGAGGTCCCGTGTCACCTGCTTGACGTGCTGCAGGAACGTCCGGTGGTTCGGGTAGTCGGCGCCCTCGGCGACGAGGTCGTTGATCGTGCAGCCGTCCCCGGTGTCCACGTTGGTGACGGTGCTGTCGTTGCCGTCGATGACGACCGTCGGGCGCACGTCGGAGCCGGGGCACCGGTCACGCCCCTGCACGACGATCGTGAAGATCACCGACCTGACCTTCGAGACGTTCCCCGCCGCGTCGGTCGCGCGGTAGGAGACGGTGTGGTTCCCGTCCGAGGCGATGACGACGGGCGCCGCGTAGCGCTGCCAGACCCCGCCGTCGACCTGGAGCTCGGTCCGGTCCACGCCCGAGCCCTCGTCGGTCGCGACGAGGGTGACCGTCGCCGTGCCGAGGAAGGCCCCGCGCAGGTCCCGGCTCCCGCTGAGGGTCGCCGTCACCTCGGGGGCGACGGTGTCGTCGGGCACGGTCGACGCCACGACGAGCGTGATGCTCTTCGCAGCCGACGTGTTGCCCGCGACGTCGCTCGCCCGGAAGGCGACGGTGTGCTGCCCCGGCGTCGACACCGCGACCTGCGACGCGTACCGGTACCAGGTCCCTCCGTCGACCTGGTACTCGATCGTGGCGACACCCGAGTCCTCGTCGGTCGCGGCGAGACGGACCAGCGCGCGGCCCACGTACTCGCCGGCGCTGTTCTTCGCGCCGTAGACGTCGGCGCTGACCACCGGAGCGACCGTGTCACCGGGCTGCGCCCCCACGACCGTGAAGGTCACGGACGCGACCTCGGACACGTTGCCCGCCTCGTCCGTGGCACGGTGGACGAGCGTGTGCTCGCCCGGCCCGGTGACGACGACCGGACCTGTGTACGGGGCCCAGCCTGCGCCGTCGAGGTCGTACTCGACGGACGCGACGCCCGATCCCTCGTCGGACGCGGTGAGGGTCACGGCCGCGGACCCGACGTACGCGCCCGTCCCGTCCTGCTCGCCGCCGACCTCGGCCACGACGGCCGGGGCGGTCGTGTCCTGGCCGCCACCGTCCTCGGCGACGGTGAACGTCGTGACGCCGTCTTCGGACACGTTGCCCGCCGTGTCGGTCGCACGGAACGCGACCTGGTGCTCGCCCGGCCCGGTGACGACGACCGGACCCGTGTACGGGGCCCAGCCCGCGCCGTCGAGGTCGTACTCGACGGACGCGACGCCCGAGGCGTCGTCCGTCGCCGTGAGGGCGACGGTCGCGGACCCGACGAACGCACCCGCGTCGTCCTGCTCGCCCGTGACCTCCGCGGTCACGGTCGGGGCGGTCGTGTCCTGCTCGCCGTCGCCCGCGACGACCGTGAACGTCGTCGTGCCGACCTCGGAGACGTTGCCCGCCGCGTCGGTCGCGCGGTAGGAGACGGTGTGCTCGCCCGGCTCGGTGATCGCGACCGGCGTGGTGTAGGGCATCCAGTGCCCCCCGTGCGCGTCGACCTCGATCGAGGAGACGCCTGACCCTTCGTCCTGGGCCGCGACGGTCACCGTCGCGGAGCCGACGTACGCCCCGGCGGCGTCCTGCCGGCCCGTGACCTCGGCGGTCACGGTCGGCGCGACCGTGTCCTCCTCACCGCCCCGTTCCACGACCGTGAACGTCGCCGTCTGCGGGTCCGAGGTGTTGCCCGCCTCGTCCGTCGCGCGGAACTGGAGGGAGTGCTCGCCGACCGTGCCGACGACGAACGGAGCGTCGTAGGCACGCCAGCCCGCGCCGTCGAGGTCGTACTCGACCCCGGCGACGCCCGAGCCGTCGTCGGTCGCAGCGAGCGTGACGGTGGCGCCGCCGAGGTACGCGCCGTCGCCGTCGCGCTCGCCCGTCACCTCGGCAGCGACCGACGGCGCGGTCGTGTCGTCGCCGCCCCCGCCCCCGTCAGTCACGACGAGCTCGCCCCACATCTCGCCGTGGCCGGGGATCGCGCAGAAGTAGCGGTACGTGCCCGGGGTCAGGACGACCTCGGCCACGTGCTTGCCGCCGCTCGCGTCGAACGGGCTCGCCAGGATGTCGAGCGTGACGTCGTGGTTGTAGCCGGGAGTCGACGTGTCGAAGGTCAGCGTGTGGCTCATGCCGAACGTGCTGCCGGTCGCGATGCTGTTCTCGAACACGATCGTCGCCTTGCCGGCGGTGGCCGTCGCCGGGAAGGCCTTGTAGTCGGTGACGCTGTTGTCGCCGGTCCAGGTCAGCACCTGCTCGGCCGCGACCGTCGTCGCGGTCGTCGCGGACGACAGGCTCGTGGTGGGTGGGACGGCCGTCGCCGGGGCGACGGAGACGACCGTGGCAGCGGTGAGGCCGGCGACCACGGCGGCCATGAGCCGTCGTGCGCCGCGCGCTCGTGAACTTCTTCGTTCCATGGGTGTGCACTCCTCGTCGATGTGCAGAGCTGTTGGTGGGGTCGTGCGACGGTCAGCGGGGGCGGCGTGCGCCGCCCCCCCCCCCCGGGCCGGGTGCTACAGGTCCGCCACCCGGATGTCGCGGAACTCGATGAGGTCCGCGTTCCCGTGGTTCTGCAGCCCGATGAACCCGCGGTCGAACTGACGCAGGTCCGTCGGCGGGTCGCCCGCACGCGAGGACTCCTGACCCGGCGTGTTCTCGAACTCGTTGATGACCACGCCGTTGCGGATGATCGTGTACTTCTGCCCGACCACCCGGATCTCGTACTCGTTCCACTCGCCCTTCGGGGTGAGCCCGGCGTCGTCACGACCGACGGGGTCGAAGTTGTAGACCGAGCCCGTCTTCTGCGGCTCGCCCGTCGGGCCGTCGTAGATCTGGATCTCGTGACCGCACGAGATCGCCACCCACGCCGGGGACTGTCCCTCGGCGCACTCGGCGTCGCCGGGTGCCGTCGGGTCGGGGAACCGCGTGAAGACGCCGCTGTTCGCGAACGCGGCCCCCTGTGAGACGTCGCGGAAGAGCAGCTTGACCGAGAAGTCCCCGAGTTCCTCCGCCTCGTACCAGAGCATCCCCAGACCCCCGGACGATCGCAGCGACCCGTCGGCCCGCAGGTCGAACTTCCCACCGGGCAGCTGGACCCAGTCGAACAGCGACTTCTCGGTGCCGTCGAAGATCGTCCGGTACCCGCCGGGCTCCACGCCGATCTGCGAGCGCGCCGCGGCGTTGACCAGGTCCCGGCGCTCCGCGCCCTTGATGCGGCCGTCGTCGACCAGGCCCTTCGCCACGGCCTTGACGTGCTGCAGGAACTGGTTGTGGTTCTTCCACTCCTTCTCGTCCTGGAACAGGTCGTTGATCGTGCAGCCGCCCAGGTCGGCGTTCGCCACCCCGGAGTCGACCTCCCCGAAGAACACCGTCTTGCGGCCGTCAGGGATCGTGCAGGTGCTGGTCGCGTCGGCCGTGGCCGTGGCGGTGGTGCCGTCGGCGTAGGTGACCGTGAGCGTCGCCTCGTGCGAGCCGACCCGTGCGTAGGTGTGCCGCGGGTTCGCCTCGCGCGAGGTGGTGCCGTCGCCGAACTCCCAGTGGTAGGACACGCCACCGGAGCGCTCGCCGGAGAAGGCGACCGTGAGCGGGTCACCCTGGACGCTCGTCCCCGACGCGGTCACGGCCGGGGTGGGAGCCCCACCCTGATAGGTGACGCGCACGAGCTTCTGGTTCGGGTCGAGGCTGAAGAAGCCACCGGCGTAGTCGAGCAGGTACAGCGCGCCGTCGGGACCGAACTTCGCGTCCATCCAGCTCTGTACCAGCTCGTCGCCGCGACCGCCCGGGATGATGTGGCGCAGGTCCTCCATGAACGCCGGGGCCCCCTGCTCGCCCACGGTCTCCGGGTCGACCGTCACCGCGGTGCGGTTGTTCGGGTTGGACTGGTCACCGAGCAACCACTTGCCCTCCCAGTACGAGGGCCACGCGACGTCGCTCTTCGGGTCGACCTGCGAGGTCCGGTAGGTCGGGCCGGACATGACGGCCTGACCACCGCCCCGCAGCCACGGGATCGTGTAGGTCGCCTCGTCGTCGACGTAGGTCGGGATACCGTCCTCGCCCTCCGGGAAGACCGGCCCGCCGCCGCTCGGGGAGTACCAGATCATGTTGTCGCGTGCCGGCGGGATGTCCACGAGGCCGGTGTTGCGCGGCGAGGTGTTCTTGAGGTTGTCGCAGTCGTACCAGCCCGCGAGCACGCTCGCGTCCTCGTTGCTCCGGTCGCGGTACGGCTGACCGTTCCCCATGCAGTAGGGCCAGCCCTGGTTGCCGGCGGACGTGATGATCGTCGCCGTCTCGTACTTCGCGGGGCCGAGCTCGGGGTCGGGCAGGGTCGCGTCCGGTCCGACCCAGGCGGCCGTCAGCCAGTCGGTGTCGGGGTCGATCTGCAGGCGCGAGATGTTGCGCACGCCCATGACGTAGATCTCCGGCCTGGTCTTGTCCGCCGGGTACTCGCCCGCGGGGAAGAGGTTGCCCTCGGGGACTGTGTAGGTGCCGTCGTCCTCGGGGTGGATCCGCAGGATCTTGCCGTTGAGGTCGTTCGTGCTGCCCGACGTGCGGCGCGCGTCCTGGAAGCTGATGCCCCCGAACTCCTGGGTCCAGTTGTTCCCGGAGTAGCCGCCCGAGCCCCCGGACGAGTTGCTGTCGCCCGAGCCGACGTAGAGGTTGCCCGCGTCGTCGAACGCCATGCCACCGCCCGCATGGCAGCAGCTGTGGATCTGCGTGTCCCACTCGAGCAGGTCGACACGGGTGTTCTGGTCGATGCTCGGGCCCTTGGGGTCGTAGGTGAACCGCGAGACGGTGCGCTGACCGACCCGGCTCTCACGGTCGATCGACTCGTGCGGCATCCAGTAGACGTAGATCCACCTGTTCTGGGCGAAGTCCGGGTCGGGGACGATGCCGAGCAGGCCCTCCTCGTTCTTCACGAGCTCGCTGCCGCTGCCCCGGTTGCCCATGACGTCGAGCGTCGTGAGGAGGCTCACGGCGCCGGTGTCGGGGTCCCACTCGTGGATCGTGCCGCAGCCGAGGCCCACGTCGGGGTTCTCCCAGCTCACGACCGGTCCGGTCGGGCACGCCCCGCGCCCGACGTAGAAGACCGTGCCGTCAGGGGCGATCGTCAGGCCGTGCGGCTCGCCGACCTGGTCGAGCGTGCCGGCCGTGTTCGGGGCCGTGATGCGCTCGACGCGGTAGTTCGAGGCGATCGTCGCCTGGCAGTCGCCCCGCACGACGCCGGTCGTCCACTGCAGCGCACCGAGCAGGTGCTCGCGGAAGGATGCGTCGGTCCAGCTCCCCGCGGTGCCGCCCATGCCGGTGAAGAACGACCGGCCGCCGTCGTAGTCGCGGCACCAGGACACGGGTTCGAACGGAGACGTCGTCGGTCCTGCGCCCGGTCCGGGCTCGAGCTGTGCGAGCGTGTGCACCTGGCCGGCGGGGTTGTCGGACCAGCCCAGCCACTTGTCCTCGCGGTCCCACGTGAGAGGCAGGGAAGCCGTGGCGGGGTGCTGGCGGTCGACGAGGTCGACCGTGCGCTGCTCGACGGGGAGCTCGGGTTCGGGCTGCTCGACGGCGTCGGGCCCGAAGAGCGAGATCTCCGCCAGCTGGGTGGAGCTCTCGCCCCGGTTCTGCGTGATCCTCAGGCGGTACCAGCCATAGGCGGTGTCGCTCTCGACGTCGAAGTCCCGACCCTGGAAGCGCTGCGGGAAGTCCTCGTCGATCCGCGCGTCGACGTCCTGCCACGTCTGCCCGTCGGTGGAGCCCTGCAGCGTCCACGACCTCGGGTCACGACCGTCGAAGTCGTTGGCCGACGTCAGCGTGTAGCGCGCCAGGGCGACCGGCTCGTCGAGCCGCAGCGTGATCGTCGCCGCGGTCTCGAACGCCAGCCACTTGGTGCCGGGGTCGCCGTCGACCAGGTTCCCGACGTCCTCGTTCGGCGGGTTGTCGGCGCTCGCGGTGACCTCGGCGATGTCCTCGGGGTCGGGCTGTGCGCCGGCGATGCGCGTACCGACGAGTCCCGTGAACCACTGCGAGGCCTCGTGGGCGCGCGCCGCGTCGCGCACGCCGAGGAAGCCACCGCCGGCGTTGACGTAGTCCTTGAGTGCCGCCTCCTGAGCAGCGCTGAACTCGGTGCCCTCGGCGGACAGGAAGACCACGCCGCGGTACTCACCGAGCGCGGCCTGGCTGAACACGGCGGGGTCGGACGACGCGACGACCTCGAACCCGTGCTCGGCGCCGAGCTGGGTGAAGGCCTGGGTGGCCTCGACGACCGGGTCGTCCTGCACGTCCGGGGCTCCGTGGAACACCAGGACACGGACAGGGGCCGTCCCGGCGGGGGCCGCCTGGGCAGGAGCCGCCTGCACGGGGGAGGCCTGGACCGTCGATGCCGAAACCCCGGTGGTGGGATCCACCTGGGCGGAGGCGGGGACCATGGTCGCACCAGCCACGAGCGCGAGGCTCGTGAGCCCGACGGCCATGGTTCGCAGGGCTCGCGGCCGGGATCGGCCTCTTGTGGTGGGGGATGTTGCTCGTCTCGAAAGCACTCTCCAACTCCTTCGTCATCGGTGCGGTGCGCCCGGGGACCCGGGCGCCGAGCGGTGGTGGTTCGGGGGAGAAGCGGCGGGCCGGTAGCAGGTGGACAGCGCTTCTGGTCAGCCGGGCTGCTGGGTCGCCGGACCTCAGTGACCGGCGTGACCCGCCGGACCTGCCGGACCTGCGGGAGCTGCGGGGTCTGCAGGAGCTGCGGGGTCCGCGGGGTCCGCTGGCGCGCTCGGGGCGCTCATGTGCCCCCCGTGCCCCCGGAAACGGTCGATCGACTCCTGCGCGCCCGGCGGCATGCTGCCGTCCGCGTTGCGGACCAGGAAGATCCCGGCCATCCCGCCGTCGGCATGGAACTGCACGTGGCAGTGGTACATCCAGGCTCCCGGACCGACCCCCAGCCCGGCGACGACCTGGAAGCCGAACGAGTCACCGGGGTTGAGGTCGCGGTTGTCGACCACCTGGCTCGGGTCGTCCCTGCCCTGGAGCAGCCCGGTCCGGCTGTTGGCCCAGCGGTGCGCATGCAGGTGGAACGTGTGGAAGGTGTTGCCGTGGCCGATGCAGATGAACTCGACCCGCTCACCGTGCTTCGCCTCGAACATCGGGGTGTCGGGGGCGGCCAGGTTGTTGATGAGCATGTCGTTGAAGACCACCGTGAACTGCTTCTGGGGAAGCACGTCTCCCACCCGGCGGACGACGAGCGCACCGTAGAGCCCTGCGGCCACGCCGGGCGTCCCGTGCTCTCCCCACGCATGGTCGTGGTAGTGCCAGTAGCCCGCGCTCCCGGGCATCCAGATGCCGCGGTCCCGGGCCATGGGCACGGTCGACCAGACGTAGGTGCGTGTCTCGCCGGGTTCGTTGAACGAGTCGTTGAACGGGCTCCCGTCACTGTTCACGTCGTAGTTGACGCCGTGCGGGTGGATGGACAGGCGCTGGTCGGTCGTGTTCACGAGCGTGATCTCGAGCGTCTCGCCCTCCCACATCTCGAGGACCGGACCGGGGACGGTCGCCGCGCCCGGTGCGAGCCCGTAGCCGACCAGGCCGTCCGCGATGCGTTCGGCGTACATCGTGATCCGCCGCACGGTCGCGCTCGGCGTGGCTGTGGCCGCGGCTGCCGGAGCGGCGGCGACGGCGCCGCCCGGGCCGAGCACGTACGCGGCGACGGGCGCCGCTGCGAGCACGCCTGCTCCGAGGAGCAGCGATCGCCTGGACAGGGGGTTCGCGGGCAGGAGCTCGGTCGTCGGGTCGCTCATGGATGTCCTTCCGGACGCGGACGGCGAGCCCGTGCGGCGCGACGGCGCGCCGCGGCGCGTCACGCCACGTCTCTCGGTCGACGGACCCCGGGGCAGCGGCCCCGGAGCGGGGTGTCGGTCCCGCGTGCGCGACAGGTCGCGCTCGCCGGACGTCAGCGACAGGGGCGCACACCGATCGATCGGTGGGAACCCGTGTCACGGGGCGAGGTCGGTGGCCACGGGTGGCCGAGCCGGTGCACGCGACGATGCGTGCGCGCCGACCGTCGGTCCGGGTCTCCGACCTGCCCCGAGCAGGAGATCCGGGTCCCCCGGTGATTTCCAGGAGCAACTGTCAATCATCAGAACGCACGGTTCGGGCTATGTCAACAGATAGACGAAAGTTCTGTCGTCAACACACAAAAGGTGCTCTTTAAGTGGCAGACTTCAAATTGTGTAGCGACAATACGCGCGTGCTGGGCGTCATTGTCCGGCCGGTCGGGGGCGCTCCGCCCTCAGGTCGCCACGACGCGTGGCCCCCTGCCCGACGGCGCCGGCCCACCCGAGCGCGAGGCTCACCGAGGGGCCGGCGCGGCACGACACGCGCTTCGCAGCCGAGTCTGCTGCCCGGGCCCCTCCGAGCCGAGCCCGCTGCCCGGGACCGTCGAACGGGGCCGCTGCCCGGAAGCGTCAGGCCGCGGCGAGCTCGCCGCGACGGACAGGGGACCAGCGGCTCGTGAGATCGCCGAGCGCTCGGGTCAGCGCGGCGTTGAAGGCGTCGGGGGCGTCCAGGTTCACGTCGTGGCCGGCCCGCGGCACGACCACGAGCGCGGTGCCCGGGGCCGTGTCGAGGTAGCGCTTCTCGTCGAGACGCAGGTGGTCCCGCTGCCCGTTGATGAGCCACACCGGAACGTTCGCGGCGCGCAGGTCCGCGCGCGAGGAGCGGCCCGCGAGCTCGTGCAGCACGTCGGTCACGACCTGCCACGCGGGCCGGCCGGGGAGCTGCGGGTCCGCGAACGACCCGGCACCCGTGAGCTGTGCCGAGGCTCGCACGCCGCCGGGCAGCGAGCGTCCGGCGCGCAGCACGTCCTGCACACGCCCCAGGGCACGGCGGGTCGCGCTGCCCGCGGTGTCCACGAGGGCCGCGGCCTCGCGGAACAGGGCGACGGGCTTGCCGCGCGGGTCGGCGCTGCACGCGCACGCCACGACGCCGGCCAGCCGCTCGGGGTGGCTCGCCGCGTACGCGAGCGACGTGTAGCCGCCGAGCGACATGCCCACCACGACGACCGGGACGTCGTCGGGGAAGGACGCGACGGCGTCGTCCAGGATCTCGAAGGCCCGCTCGAGCGTGAACCGCTCGCCGCTCCGCTCGCCGTGCCCCGGCAGGTCGACCGCGACCGCGAGGTGGCCCGCGTCGCGCACGTGGGCGAGCTGACGGCCCCAGATCGTGTTCGACGTGCGCACCCCGTGCACGAACACGACGGCGGCAGGGGAACCCGCCGCTGACGCCTGCGCGAGGCTCGGGAGGAGATCGATCGACGGGGCGGACGGGACGGCGGTGGCCCGGAGGGCGGGCTGGCTCTTACGCATCTCTTCGGATGCTGCCAGGGGCACCTGGGAGCACTGCGAAAGCCCGGCGGGTCTCGCGTGAACGTCCTGTGCGGGACTCGGGGACGGTCGGCCACCGAGGGGTGCCCTGACGAGAGAGGTACCGCTGGGCCCTGCCCGCGGCGGCGCGGCGGACGTAGCGTCGGCTGTGGGACGTCGACGAAGCGGCGCGCGTGAGGCGCCGCCCGTCGCAACCGCGACCGGCACGACATCACAGGAGGCGCACATGGAGACACGGACGCTCGGACGAGGGCTCGAGGTCTCGGCCCTCGGGCTGGGATGCATGGGCATGAGCCAGAGCTACGGACCCAACCCGGGTGACCGCGACGAGATGATCGCGGTGCTGCGCGGGGCGGTCGAGCGCGGTGTCACGTTCTTCGACACCGCCGAGGTGTACGGCCCGTACGTCAACGAGGAGCTCGTGGGCGAGGCGCTCGAACCCCTGCGCGACCAGGTGGTCCTCGCGACGAAGTTCGGCTTCGACATCCGCGACGGGAGGTCGATCGGCGTGGACAGCCGCCCCGAGCAGATCCGTCGCGTCGCCGACGCGTCGCTCCAGCGGCTGCGCACGGACCGGATCGACCTGTTCTACCAGCACCGGGTGGACCCGGGCGTGCCCATCGAGGACGTCGCGGGCGCGGTCGCCGAGCTCGTCGCCGAGGGCAAGGTAGCCCACTTCGGACTCTCCGAGGCCGGCGCGGGCACCATCCGCCGCGCCCACGCCGTCCATCCCGTGACCGCGCTGCAGAGCGAGTACTCGCTGTGGACCCGGGAGATCGAGCACGAGATCCTGCCGGCCCTCGACGAGCTCGGCATCTCGCTCGTGCCGTTCAGCCCGCTCGGCAAGGGCTTCCTCACGGGCACCGTGAACGCCTCGACCGAGTTCACCCCGGGGGACGTCCGCACCCTCATCCCGCGCTTCACCGAGGAGAACCGGGCCGCGAACCAGGCGCTCGTCGACCTCGTCACCGAGGTCGCGGCAGTCCACCGGGCGACGCCCGCCCAGGTCGCCCTCGCCTGGCTGCTCGCCCAGCGCCCGGACCTCGTCCCGATCCCGGGCACCCGGAGGCTGTCCCGCATCGAGGAGAACCTCGGTGCGACCACGCTCGACCTCTCCGCGGCCGACCTCTCGTCCCTCGGGGAGGCGGCGGCCCGCCTCGGCGTCGCCGGTGCCCGCTACAACGAGGCCATGCAGAAGATGACCGGCCTCTGACCCGTGGCGCCCTCTCGCCCCGCCCGGGCGAGAGGGCGCGTGCCGTGAGCGGCGCCGTCGGGCCTGCCTCGGCGGGCCGCGACGCGCACCCTCACTATCCTGAGACGGTGCGCATCGACCTCCACACCCACTCCACGGCGTCCGACGGGACCGATGCTCCGGCCCACGTCGTGGCGGACGCAGCCGCCGCAGGGCTCGACGTCGTCGCCCTGACCGACCACGACACGACCGCCGGCTGGGCCGACGCCGCCGAGTCCGCCCAGCAGCACGGCATCGCCCTGGTGCGCGGCGCGGAGATCTCGGCCCGCGCGGGACACGTCTCCGTGCACCTCCTGAGCTACCTGCACGACCCCACCCACCCCGACCTGCTGGCCGAGACCGAGCGCACGCGCGAGGACCGCGTCTCGCGCGCCCGGCGCATGGTCGAGCGGATCGGCGAGGACTACCCGCTCACGTGGGAAGATGTCCTGTCGCAGACGCAGGAGGGGACCACGATCGGGCGGCCGCACATCGCGGACGCCCTGGTGGCCACCGGCCACGTCAGCGACCGCTCGGCGGCATTCGCCACGATCCTGCACCCCGGCACCGGCTACTACGTGCCGCACTACGCACCCGACGTCCTGGACGCCGTGCGCGCGGTGCGCGCGGCGGGCGGCGTGCCCGTCTTCGCCCACCCGGGCGCCGACGGACGAGGACGCGTGGTGCCGGACGTGGTCATCGAGCAGATGGCCGACGCAGGACTGCTGGGGCTCGAGGTGCACCACCGCGACCACAGCACACAGCAGGTTGCCCGCCTCGAGGACATCGCCCACACCCTGGGCCTCCTCGTGACGGGTTCGAGCGACTACCACGGGGCCGGCAAACCGAACCGGCTCGGCGAGAACACGACAGCACCACGAGTGCTGGAGACGATCGAGGAGCTAGGCACGTTGGACGTGATCCGATGACGGCGCGGGCGGTGGTGTCGTGAACGACATCATGGACCTGCGCCTCTTCACCGAGGTGTTCATCACGCTGTTCGTGATCATGGACCCTCCCGGGACGGTCCCCATCTTCCTGGGACTGACCAGCGCCATGGGCGCCAAGCAACGCAACCAGGCCGCCCGGACGGCGATCCTCGTCGCGTTCGGCGTGATCGTGTCGTTCGCGGTCTTCGGCCAGCAGATCCTCAACTACATGGGCATCTCGCTCCCGGCGCTCAAGGCGTCCGGCGGCCTCCTGCTCCTGCTGGTCGCGATGGAGCTGCTGACGGGCAAGATGGAGGAGCCGACGCCGTCGGGCAACAAGGGCGTCAACGTCGCCCTGGTCCCGCTCGGCACGCCGCTCCTGGCCGGGCCCGGTGCGATCGTCGCGACCATGGTCTTCGTCCAGCGCGCCGACGGGTCCGCCGCGGACTGGGTCGCGATCGCGGCCGGCGTCGTCGCCGTGCACCTCACGCTGTTCCTGGCGATGCGCTTCGCGAACGTCATCCACCGCGTCCTGGGCGACTCGGGCACGATCCTCGTGACCCGCATCGCGGGCCTGCTGCTCGCGGCGATCGCGGTGCAGCTCGTCGCGGACGCCGTCACGGCGTTCGTGCAGATGGCGAACTAGCCGCCTCTCGTCGACACGCCCGCGAGACCCTCGGGTCTCGCGGGCGTCGTGCTGTCGGGCGGCGGGGCCGGCTCCAGCAGCGGTACGGCCTGCCGGACATCATGGGACCGATCCCACCGGATTCGTTACCTCATCGAGACGGCTGACCCACGTGGCCGCGCCCCTGGTCGCCCCTAGGGTGGTCGCCAGGAGACGGCGTGGCCGTCCCCGGTCGTGAGTGACGAAGGAGTGCTGATGAACTCGCCAGGTCGCCGTCGACCCGCCGCCCTGGCCGCAGGGTTCCTCTCCACGATCCTCACCGCGACGCTGCTCACGGCCTGCACGGCCGAGGAGAGCACTGTCCCGTCGCTCGGCCTGGGGCTCGTCCCCGTGCCCACCGACGTGAGCCTCGACGGGGGCGAGGGATTCGTCCTCACCGCGGACTCGACGATCGCCCTGGTCACCCCTGAGTACCTGGCCCCTGACGTCCACCACGTCGGGGAGGAGCTCGCCGAGTACCTCGGGACGGCGACGGGCTTCGACCTGCCGCTCGGCCCGGCTGTCGATGGGGCGGCGGGCGAGATCCGGCTCGAGCTCGTCCCGGACACCGAGGTCGCCTGGGACCGGGACGGCCTGCTCGACGACCCGGCGGTCGAGGCGTACGAGCTCACGGTCGACGACGACCAGATCGTCCTGACGGCGGCCGTGCCCCCCGGCCTGTTCCGCGGTGTCCAGACGCTGCGCCAGCTCTTCCCGCCGGAGATCGAGTCGACCACCGTCCAGGACGCCCCCGCAGGCGGCTGGACCGCCCCGGCCGTCACGATCACCGACGAGCCCCGCTTCGCCTACCGTGGCGCGATGCTCGACGTGGCCCGCCGCTTCTACCCGGTCGAGTCCGTCAAGCGCTTCATCGACCACGCCTCGACCTACAAGCTCAACGCTCTGCATCTGCACCTCACGGACGACCAGGGGTGGCGCATCGCCGTCGACGCCCTGCCCGAGCTCACCGAGATCGGCTCCACGACGCAGGAGTGGTGGGAGCCGGGCAGCGGAGAGGGTGAACGCTGGTACTACACCGCCGCGGAGTACGCGGAGATCGTCGCGTACGCGGGCGAGAAGTTCATGACGGTCATCCCGGAGATCGACGGGCCCGGCCACACGCTCGCGGCCCAGGCGTCGCTCGGTTCGCTGACGTGCGACGGCGTCCCCACGGCGCAGTACTGGGGCCCCGAGGTCAACAACCCCGTGGTCTGCTCGAGCGAGGAGAACATGGGCAACGTCCGGGCGTTCCTCCAGACCGTCCTCGCGTCCGTCGCGGGGCAGAACCCCGGACCGTACCTGCACCTGGGCGGCGACGAGGCCCCCAGCCCGCCCGGCTGGTACGAGAACTACGCCGAGGCCGCGAACGAGATCGCGACCGGCCACGGCAAGACCGTGATCGGCTGGCACCAGTGGGGTGCTGCCGAGGCGCTGCCGCCGGGCACGCTCGTCCAGTACTGGGGTGTGGGGGAGCGGCTGCGCCCGGTCATCGGCGGGGAGGCGACGAACGCCGACCTGGTCGACGTGCAGGACGCCCTCGACCTGGGCGCGCGGCTCATCATGTCCCCGGCGGACCGCACCTACCTCGACATGAAGTACGACCAGGACACCCCGTACGGCCTGGAGTGGGCCGCGCAGATCACGCTCGAGGAGGCGTACGGCTGGGACCCCGCGACCGAGCTCACCTCGCCGGACGGGAAGAGTGTCCTGGCCGACGAGTCCGACATGGCCGGTGTCGAGGTGCTGCTGTGGTCCGACCGCTCCTACCCGGACAGCCTCATGAAGACCCCCGAGAGCCTCGACGAGTTCGTGCCCGTCGACCAGTACGCCGACTTCATGCTCTTCCCGCGCCTGCCCGCGACGGCCGAGGTCGCGTGGTCCGACCAGGCCGACCGCAGCTACCCGGACTTCCGCGACCGGCTCGTCCAGGTGTCCCCACGCTGGACCGCGGCGGGCATCGGGTGGAACGAGGTCGTGGACGTCGACTGGACCCCGTGAGGCGACCGGGTCCTACCAGGCCCCGGGGTCGGGTTCCGGCGCGACGAAGGTGACCTGTCCGTCGTCGGACACCACGAGGCCCGGGTTGTGCGCGACCTCCCAGCGGAACCCGTCCGGGTCCGCGAAGTACCCCGAGTACCCACCCCACACGCGCACCTGCGCGTGCACGACGACGGAGCCTCCTGCGGCGAGCGCGCTCGCCAGGACGTCGTCCACCTCCGCGGGGGAACCGACGTTGTGCGCGAGCGCGACGGGTACGACGTGCCCCGGCGAATGCTCAGGGGAGTGGTGGGCCTCGTGGACGCCAGGACCGGCCTCTTCGAGGAGGTCGGCGCGGCGCCACAGGGAGAGCAGCAGGCCGTGGCCGACCTGGAGGAAGACGACCTCGCCCGGCACCTCGTTGACCGGCTCCCAGCCCAGGCCGTCGACGTAGAAGGCGCGCGCCCGGGCGACGTCGCGCACCCCGAGGGTGATCAGACTGACGCGAGGTTCCATGGACCCACGCTAGACCCGACCTGCGGGACGTGCTCCGACGAGGTCCCTGGACACGACGGGGGGGCCCCCCCCCCCGGGGCAGCGGGCCGGAGGCGCAGGCGGCCGTGGAGCGACGGCCCGCCGTCAGGTCAGGCGGAGCGGTCGAGGATCACTCGGTCGGAGCCGGCGTCCCTGCCGTCCCGGCACCCGACGCGCCGCCGTGCGTGCGGCGGCGGTTGCGCTGACGACGCGGACGTGAGGGAGCGCCCTCGGCCGAGGCGCCCGCAGCCGGAGCCTCGGTGCGCGGAGCCTGAGCAGCGTCGGTGGAACCCGTGGACGAGGAGCGCTGTGCACCCTCGCCGGCGCGACCACCCTCGCGGCCGCCGGAACGCGAGCCGCTGCGCTCGCTGTCGCGGCCACCCGAACGCCCGGCGTCGCGCGAGCCCGAACGGCCCGCGTCGCGGCCTGCGTCGCGGCCGCCGCGCGACGGTGCACCGCCACGCTTGCCGGTCTCGCCCAGGTCCTCGAGCTTCTCGGCGTCCAGGCCCGCGCGGGTCTGCGCGGACTTGGGCAGGCGGCCCTTGGTGCCCTCGGGGATGTTGAGGTCCGTGTACAGGTGGGGGGACGTCGAGTACGTCTCGACGGGCTCCGGGATGTTCAGGTCCAAGGCCTTGTTGATGAGCGACCAGCGGGGCACGTCGTCCCAGTCGACGAACGTGACGGCCGTGCCCTTGTTGCCCGCGCGGCCGGTACGTCCCGTGCGGTGCAGGTAGGTCTTCTCGTCCTCGGGGCACTGGTAGTTCACGACGTGCGTGACGTCGTCGACGTCGATGCCGCGGGCTGCGACGTCGGTCGCGACGAGCACGTCGATCTTGCCCGAGCGGAACGCGCGCAGCGCCTGCTCGCGGGCGCCCTGGCCCAGGTCGCCGTGGATCGCGCCCGACGCGAAGCCGCGGTCCGCGAGCTCGTCGGCCACCTTGGCGGCCGTGCGCTTGGTGCGCGCGAACACGATCGTCAGACCGCGGCCCTCGGACTGGAGGATGCGCGCGAGGACCTCGACCTTGTCGAGCGCGTGCGCGCGGTAGACGACCTGCTTGATGTTCTTGACGGTCTGGCCGCCGTCGTCCGGGTCGTTGGCCCGGATGTGGGTGGGCTGCGTCATGTAGCGGCGCGCCATCGAGACGACCGCGCCCGGCATGGTCGCCGAGAACAGCATCGTGTGGCGGGCTGCGGGCGTGCGCGAGAGGAGCTTCTCGACGTCGGGCAGGAAGCCCAGGTCGAGCATCTCGTCGGCCTCGTCGAGCACGACGCAGCGAGCGCGCGTGAGGTTGAGGTGCCCCTGGTTCATGAGGTCGATCATGCGACCCGGGGTACCGACGACGACCTCGACGCCCGCGTTGAGCGTCGCGATCTGCGGCTCGTACGCACGGCCGCCGTAGAGCTGGATGATGCGGACGCTGCGCTTGGCCGACGCGGCCTCGAGGTCGCCGGCGACCTGGACGGCGAGCTCACGCGTCGGGACGATGACGAGCGCCTGCGGCTTGCCCGGGGCGGGGAGCTGGTCGAAGCCCTCCTCGCCCGGAGCGACGACGCGGTGCAGCAGCGGCACGCCGAAGCCGAGCGTCTTGCCGGTGCCGGTCTTGGCCTGGCCGATGATGTCGTGGCCCGACATCGCGACCGGCAGCGTCATGGCCTGGATGGGGAAGGGGTGGGTGATGCCGGCGTCGGCCAGCGCCTCGACGATCTCCGGGCGGACGCCGAAGTCCGCGAAGGAGACGTCCTTGGCCTGGACGCTCGACGACAGCGTGCCCTGGACGTCGTCGGCAGGGTTCTCGACAGAGGGGAGGTCGAGCTCGGTGGGCTCGACGGGAGTTTCGGTGGTGGTCACTGGTGCCTCGTGGTTCTGATGTCTGGCGCGAGGCGCCGCACGTGCGTGATCGACCCGACGGTTCGGCGGGTCCACGATGCTCCGGGGAAGTCCCAGGCAGGTACGGTCTCTCGCGCCTAGTGGCCGGCAGCCGATCGTGGGTATTCGCCGCGAAGACGTCGTCGGGGGTCGTCGGCCGTGAGGCGCGAACCCCGGTTCCGCCCGCGCGCACCGACCGAGGTCGGCGTCGTGCAGTGTCGTTCGCAAGTCTTTCGGCACGGGGTGGGGCTCAGGGAGCACCCACCGGGGGCCGGGGATTCGGACGACCGGGCAACCGATGTACCCACCCATAGTATCGGACTGCTCCCGCTGGACCCGTCATCACCCGTGTTGTCACGTTTCATGTCGCGGCCGGCGGAGGGCGCTCGACTATTCTGGCCGGATGAGCGAGCCCCAGCACCACGACCTGTCCGACCGTACGGCCAGGCTCGCGACCGACCGCGACGTGATCGGGCTCCTGGGCCTGATCGCCTACACCGAGCTCGCGACGTTCGGACGGCTGGCGGCCGACGCGGCGAACGCGCCGACCCTCGCGCAGCGCCACCAGCTCTCGCGGCACGCGGGCAAGATGCTCGCGCGGCATGAGCGGGTCCTGGAGCGCATCGCGGACCTGGGCGGTGACCCCGAGGCCGAGATGGGAGCCTTCGACGGCATCTTCGACGACTTCGAGAGCCGCACCCCGTCGAGCACCTGGTGGGAGGGCGTCCTCAAGGGGTACGTCGGGCACGGTGTGGCCGACGACTTCTGCCGCCTCGCCGCGGACGGGCTCGACGACGAGTCGCGCGACCTGGTCCTGGAGATCCTCTCGGACGGCGTCGACTCGGAGCGCTCGGCCACCGTCATCGCCGACGCCGCTGCTGCCGACCCCGTGCTCGCGTCCCGCCTCGCGCTGTGGGGACGTCGCCTCGTGGGCGAGGCCCTGGGGCTCGTGCAGACGCTGCTCTCCGAGCGTGAGGGCCTGGGCCGGCTCCTCGCGGACGGCGCGGGACACCGCACCGAGGCGGGCACGCCCGGGGCTGCCGACGTGACGGGTACCGCCGCCGACCGGCAGGCCTGGGTGTTCTCCCAGCTCACGGCGGAGCACACGCGCCGGATGGGGCGGTTGGGCCTCGCGGCCTGAGCGGGTGGAGTTGGGCCTCGCGGCCTGAGCGGGTGGAGCTAGGCCTCGCGGCCTGAGACGACGAGAGCGGGCCCCCGGCGGGGTCCGGCGGGGCCCCGCTCTCGTGCGCTGAGCGAGTCAGCCGCGAGTCGTCAGAGCGAGCCGAAGCCCACCCGACGCTGCTCCTCGGTGCCGATCTCGACGTAGCCGATCGACGCCGTCGGGACGATGACGCGGCGCCCGCGCGAGTCGAGCAGCTCGAGGGCCGGACCGCCGGCCAGAGCGGCGGAGACGGCGGCGGCCACGGCCTCCGTGGTCTCCTCCGTCTCGATCACGAGCTCGCGGGCCAAGTTCTGCACACCGATGGTGACTTCCACGTGATTCTCCTTCGCGAGCGTCGCCTGCGGGTGATCCCGCCGGCCACTGGTCGACAACTCCTCCGATACTAACGAGATTCCCGGACGCCCCGGGCGCTCCCTCGCTGGTGGAGGCGGGTGAGGGGCCCGACCGGTGTCAGCGGTCGCGGCGCAGCATCCCGTGGACCCCGCGCCACGCGAGCGCGGGCACGAGCCGGGTGAGCTCCTCGCTCGTCACGTCGGTGCCGGCGCGCGCGGCCTCGCCCGCGGCGTTGCGCGCGATCGCGGTGCACGTGCGCGCGACGACGAGCGCCTCGTGCTCGGTGAGCGACGTCAGGCGGCCGAGGACGCGGGCGAACTCGCGGGCGTTGACCTCGTCGGGCTCGAGCACGCGGGCGCGGACGCCGGGGTCGCGCATGACGTCGGACTCGAACAGGAGACCCGCGGACGGGCCGGCGGTCCGCGCGTAGTCGACGTACGCCCGCACGATGGCCTCGATCACGGCGAGCCCGTCCACGGCGAGCGCGTCGACGTCGGTGGGGGAGGTGCCCGGTGGTGCGGACCGGAACGGTGCGAGGACGGTGCGGACCGAGTCCACGAGCGCCACGCCCTGCTGGTCGACGAGCGCGAGGTACAGGTCGAGCTTGGACGGGAAGTGCCGGTAGAGGACGGGCTTGCTGACCCCGGCGCCGTCGGCGATGTCGTCCATCGTGATGTGGTGGTAGCCGTGGTCGGAGAACAGGCGTTCGGCGATCGTGAGCAGCTGCACACGCCGTTCGCCCTTGGGCATGCGTGCGCGGACGGAACCGGGCATTCTCTGCTTCTCTGCGACCCCCGACATGCCGCGATAGTACGGGCAGCGCAGAGGTGGTGCGGCGGGCGATGCGATCATGGACACGTGAATGCACCAGGAGCGCCCGTCGACGGTTGGAGGGGCCCTCTGGGGGATCGTCCGGTGGAGGGTGAAGACCCAGGTCAGGCGGCTTTTCCCGGCCCGACGGCGGCGCGCCCGTCGCGTGCTGCACGCGCCCGGGCGAGGCTCGGGAGCGCACGTCGGCGCGGGATGCGCCGCGGTCCGGCGGCAGCGTTCGTCGTGGCCGGTGTCCTGGGCGGGCTCGGGGCCGGCGTCCTCGGGGTGGGTTCGTTGATCCCCGGCGCCCCGACCGGTCCCGTGGCCCCTGCGGCCTCCGGTGCGACGGACCGCGCAGGGGGCGACGGCGTCGGGCAGGAGGACGGCGCGGCGCCCGAGGCGAGCGCCGGTTCCGCGGCGGGCGGGACCGCCAGCACGGACGGCGCGGCCGATGCGCGCTCGGAGGACCCCGCGAGCCGTTCGGTCCGCGACCCGCTCGTCGGCCTCGACGGTCCGGGGTCGCTGCCGCTGCCCCTCGAGCGGGTCGTCGAGGAGGGGTCGGGGCTGGTCGGCCGGGAGGTCGTGCCGGACCTCGGCGGAGCCTTGACGATCGTGCCCGCCGAGGTGCCGGCGCCCGGGGCGGGGGCGGTCCGGCGTGTGCGTGTCGAGGTCGAGCAGGGGCTGCCCGTGGACGGCGAGACGTTCGCGGCCGCCGTGCTCGCGACGCTCAACGACCCGCGGGGCTGGAGCGCGGTGGACGGCGTGACGTTCGCGCGGACCGGGGGCGACGCGGACATCCGTGTGGTCCTGGCGAGCCCTGCGACGACCGACCGGCTGTGCGCGCCGCTCCAGACCGAGGGGGCGTACTCGTGCGGTGTGACCGGCGCCGCGATCCTCAACTTCTCGCGCTGGGTGAACGGCGCGACCGACTTCGGGCAGGACCTGCCGCTGTACCGGCAGTACCTGGTGAACCACGAGGTCGGGCACGTGCTGGGGCACCGGCACGTGAGCTGCCCCGCGCCGGGGGCGCTCGCGCCCGTCATGGTCCAGCAGTCGATGTCGACCGAGGGGTGCCTGCCGAACGGGTGGCCGACGCTCTAGCGGCGTTCGCGACCCTGGTCGCCGGGGCGGCCTGGCGATGTGGGTGCCTCGTGATGAGATCTTCGGGTGCTGCACCTTCCCGACCTCCGCCTCGTCCTCCCGGACGCCGCCTCCGCGGCCCCCGTCCGGCTCGACGAGACCCAGCGGGCCGCGCTCGACGCGGTGCGCACGGAGCCTGCGACGCTCGTCGTCGGGGCGCCGGGGACGGGCAAGACGACCGTGGCCATCGAGGTGGCCGCGCAGGCGCTGAGCGAGGGCGTGGACCCGGCCCGGATCCTGGTGGTCGCGGCGTCGCGGCGGTCCGCGGCCGAGGTGCGCGACCGGTTGTCGGCGCGCGCGGACCGCACCGTGAGCGCCCCGATGGTCCGCACCGCCGCCGCCGCCGCGTTCGCGGTCCTGCGGGCGCGGGCCGCGGCGACCGGCGAGCCACCGCCCACCCTCATCTCCGGTCCTGAGCAGGACCTCCTGCTCGCCGAGCTGCTCGCGGGTCACCTCGACGGCGACGGTGTGCCGCTGCGCCTGCCGGACGGCCTGCCGGAGGAGGTGCTGGCCCTGCGCGGCCTGCGCCAGGAGCTGCGCGACCTCCTGATGCGAGCGGCAGAGCGCGGACTGACGCCCGCAGACCTCGACGACCTGGGCCGGGCGCACGACCGCCCCGAGTGGCGGACCGCCGCGCAGGTCTACCAGGAGTACCTCGACGTGACGGCGCTGCGGGTCGGGACCCCGGACCTGGGCTCGCGCTACGACCCCGCGGTCGTCGTCGACGAGGCCGCCGAGGCACTGCTGGCCTGGGAGGACGAGGTCACGGGGGCACCCCGGCCCGGGTGGGACCTGGTCGTGGTCGACGACTACCAGGAGGCCACGATCGCGACGGCGCGCTTCCTGCGCGTGGTGCACGACGACGGCGCGCGCCTCGTCCTGCTCGCGGACCCGGACACCGCGGTCCAGACCTTCCGCGGTGCGAGCCCGGCCCTGGTCGGGCGGGCCGCGGCACCCGTGCGGCGGCGCGCCGCGACGGGAGAGTTCGACGCCCGCGTCGAGGTCCTCGGCACCGCCTGGCGGCAGGAGGGCGACCTGCGCGAGGTCACGCGGACCGTGACGACCCAGATCGGCACGGTCGCCGGCGCGGTCCACCGCGGGGCGGCGGCGTCGCCCGTCCCCGTCCCGGAGGACGGCCCGCCACGCGGCGCCTCGGTCGCCCTGCTGGGCAGCGGCGCCGAGGAGGCCACGTACGTGGCCCGCGAGCTGCGCGCCGAGCACCTGCTGCACGGCACCCCCTGGGGGCGCATGGCCGTCGTCTGCCGTGCCGGGGCTCAGCTCGCGACGCTGCGCCGTGCGCTCATCGCGGCCTCGGTGCCCGTCGGCATCCTCGGCTCGGACGTGCCGCTGCGCGAGGAGCCCGCGGTCACGCCGCTGCTCGCGATCATGCGTGTCGCGGTGGGTCTGCCCCCGGCCGGGTACTCGCGGGGGCTGGACGGCGTGCGCGGCGCGGCCGGGATCGACGACGCCGTGACCCGCGACGTGGGCGACCCCGCGGAGACGCTGATCGAGCGCGAGCCCGCCGCGTCCGACGCACCGTCGGGCTTCGACGAGCTGGACCCCGTGACGGCGGCCGCGCTCGTGACCTCGCCCGTGGGAGGCCTCGACGTGGTCGCGCTGCGGCGGCTCCGCCGGGCGTTGCGCGCCGAGGAGCTCGGCTCGGGTGGCGGACGGACGTCCGACGCCCTCCTGGTCGAGGTCCTGCTCGACGAGTCGCGCGCCGCGACGCTGCCCGCGAGCGTGCGCCGCGGAGCCGTGTCCGTGGCCCGGGTGATCGCCGCCGGACGCGAGGCCGTGCTCGCCCCCGACGCGACCGCGCAGACCGTCCTCTGGGCGATCTGGCACGCGACCGGCCTGTCGGACCGGTGGCGCGACGCAGCGCTGGGCGGGGGAGCGGTCGGCGCCCGCGCGGACCGCGACCTCGACGCCGTCCTCGCTCTCTTCCGTGCCGCGGAGACCTTCGTCGACCGCATGCCGGGTGCTCCGCCGTCGGCGTTCGTGGAGTACCTCGAGTCCCAGGACCTGCCCGCCGACTCGCTCGCGGCCCGCGCCGCGGGTACGGACTCGGTCGCCGCCCTCACGCCCGCGGGCGCGGCCGGTCGCGAGTGGGACGTCGTGGTCGTGGCCGGTGTCCAGGACGGCGTGTGGCCGGACCTGCGGCTGCGTGACTCCTTGCTCGGCTCCGAGGCGCTCGTCGAGCTCCTCGCTGGGCGCTCGCAGGACGCGCACGGCCTGGGGCCGGACGCCCGGCGCGCCGTCCTCACCGACGAGCTGCGGTCCTTCGCGGTCGCGACCTCGCGCGCGACGCGACGCCTGCTCGTGACGGCCGTGAGCGACGTCGACGAGGTCCCCTCGCCGTTCGTCGACCTCGTGTGCCCGCCCGCGGGACCTGACGACACCGACGAGGGACCGGGCGCGGTGCCCGGCGACGACGGGGACGGGCCCGCGGTACCCGACGAGGACCGCGACCCGCGCCGCGTCGAGGTCGGGCAGCCGCTCGACCTGCGCGGGCTCGTCGCCTCGGCACGCAGCCTGCTCGTCGAGGAGGTCGTGAAGGCGTCGCCCGAGGTGCCCGCACCTTCCGTGCGGTCGGCTGCCCCTGGTGGGCGGCGCGGCCGCGCGGACTCTTCGGACCCCGCGCGCGCCGACGACCTCGCGGAGCTCCTCGCCGACCTGGCGCTCGCAGGCGTCGGCGAGGCGCGCCCCGAGTCCTGGTACGGCGTCAACCCGGTCTCCAGCACCGAACCCCTGTGGGGTCCCGAGGACACGGTCATGATCTCCCCGTCCAAGGTCGAGTCGGTGAGCAGGTGCGCGCTGCGCTGGGCCGTGGAGAGCGCGGGCGGCACGGCCCCCGACGCGACCGCGCAGTCCCTGGGCAACCTGGTGCACTCGATCGCGCAGGAGGCGCCGCGCGGGACGCACTCCGAGCTCGCTGCCGAGCTGGACCGGCGCTGGCCCGAGCTCGCGCTCACGCCGGGCTGGCCCGCGACCCAGACGCGGCACAAGGCCGAGGACATGGTCGGCCGGCTCGCGGGGTACCTGCAGTCCTCGGGCGAGCCGTTGCTCGTCGAGGCGCCGTTCGAGCTCGAGATCGGCCGCGCCGTGCTGCGCGGGGTCATCGACCGGGTCGAGGACGCCGGGGACGGCGCGGTGCGCGTCGCGGACCTCAAGACGGGCAAGACCAAGCCGTCGGTCGCCGAGGCCGTGACCAACCCTCAGCTCGGTACCTATCAGCTCGCCGTGGAGGGCGGGGTCCTCGACCTGCCCGACGGCACCCGCAGCGCGGGCGCCCAGCTCGTGTTCGTGGGCGACGGCAAGGACGCGGGCCTGCGGACGCAGCCCGCGCTCGAGCCCGAGCCCGACGGGTCGAGCTGGGCGCGCGAGCTCGTGGAGGACGTCGCGGACACCATGGCCGACTCGGTGTTCACGGCCCGCGAGAACAAGCTGTGCTCGGTGTGCCCCGTGCGCCGCTCGTGCCCCCTCATGACGGAAGGCCGCCAGGTGATCGCATGAGCGCCGAGTCGCTGTTCGACGACGTCGACCTCGGGGCGGTCGGGTTCCCGGCCGGGGCTGACGGGCCGGGCGAGCGGGAGCTGCCCGAGCCGCGGTTCTCGGCCGTGCGCATCGCGGAGATGCTCGGGCGTCCGCGACCCACCGACGAGCAGGTCGCCGTGATCGAGGCGCCCCTCGCGCCGATGCTCGTGGTGGCCGGGGCGGGGTCGGGCAAGACCGAGACCATGGCCGCGCGCGTCGTGTGGCTCATCGCGAACGAGTGGGTCGCCAAGGAGGCGGTGCTCGGGCTGACCTTCACGCGCAAGGCCGCGGGCGAGCTCGCCGAACGCGTCCAGTCGCGCCTCGTGCAGCTCGACCGCGCACTGGGCAAGGACGGCGCTGCGCTGTCGATGCTGGACCGGCCCGCGATCTCGACGTACAACTCCTACGCCGCCTCGCTCGTGGGGGACCACGCGCTGCGCATCGGCATCGAGCCCGGCGCGCGGCTGCTCTCGGAGGCCAGCCAGTGGCAGCTCGCGGCGGAGGTCGTCGAGAGCTGGGCCGGAGACCTCCAGACCGACGCCGCGTTCTCGACGGTCGTGGGCGCGGTCCTGTCGCTGTCCGGGGCGCTGAGCGAGCACCTGCTGAGCCCTGACGAGGCCCGCGCGGGCATCACGGGCATCGTCGACAAGATCCTGGCGACGCCGCTCGGCGGCAAGCGCACCGAGCACTATGCCGAGGTCAAGCGGCTCCTGGGCTCGCTCGGTGAGCGCCACCGGCTGCTCGACGTCGTCGAGACCTACCAGGAGCGCAAGCGGACGTCGGACTCGCTCGACTTCGGGGACCAGGTCGCGATCGCGGCCCGGCTCGCGCGGACCGTGCCCGCGGTGGGCGCGGGGGAGCGGGCCCGGTACGGCGTCGTGCTGCTCGACGAGTACCAGGACACGTCGTACGCACAGGTCGAGCTCCTGTGCGCGCTGTTCGGCGGGCACCCGGTGACGGCAGTCGGCGACCCGAACCAGTCGATCTACGGCTGGCGCGGCGCGAGCGCGTCGGGGCTGGCACGGTTTCCCGAGCGGTTCCGCGCGACGGGCCCCGGCAGCACGGGCGCACCGGCCGACGTGCAGTACCTCAGCACGTCCTGGCGCAACGACCGTGCCGTCCTGGCCGCGGCCAACGTCACGGCTGCGCCGTTGCGCGAGGGCGCTACGCGCGTGCCCGTGCCGCAGCTCGACGAGCGTCCCGGCGCGGGTCGCGGTGTCGTGACCGGTGTGTACGCGGCGACGCTCGAGGAGGAGGCCGCGGCGGTCGCTGACTTCGTCGCCGAGCGGTGGCGTCCGCGCACGCGCCGTCAGGAACGCGTGACCGCAGCGGTGCTGTGCCGCGCGCGCTCGCAGTTCCTCGCGATGGAGGTCGCGCTGCGCGCCAAGGGGCTGCCGGTCGAGGTCGTGGGGCTGGGCGGCCTGCTCTCGACCCCGGAGGTCGTGGACCTCGTGGCGCTCCTGGAGGTCGCGCACGACCCGTCGCGCGGCGACTCGCTCATGCGTGTCCTCACGGGTCCGCGCCTCAACCTGGGCGCGGCCGACCTGCACGCGCTGAGCAGCTGGGCGGCGGACCTGGCGCGCCGGGACGCGGCGCGCCGCCCGTCTGCCGACTCCTCTCCCGCCGGCCCGCCCGACGGCGGAGCGTCCGCCGGTCCGTCGGGTGCGGGCACGTCGGGCGAGGCAGAGCTGCCTGGCGTCGCCGCGGACGGGACGCTCACGGTGGTCGAGGGCGACGTCGTCGACCACCGGTCGATCGTCGACGCGCTCGACGACCTGCCCGCCCCGGGGCACCCCGCGCGGGACGGTCGCGTGCTCACCGAGGCCGGGCACGCGCGGCTCGCCGCGCTGTCCAGGGTGCTGCGCGACCTGCGCGGGCAGACGTACCTGTCGCTCCCCGAGCTCGTGACCCAGGCCGAGCGGGCGCTGGGCCTCGACATCGAGGTGACCACCGCGGCCACGCTCGCGGCCGGCGGGTACGGCGAGGAGGTCGGGGACCGCGGGCGCGCGCACCTCGACGCGTTCCGCGACGTCGCGGCGACGTTCTCGCAGTCCGCTGACCTGCCCACGCTCGGCGCCTTCCTCGCGTGGCTCGGCACGGCCGGGTCGCAGGAGCGGGGGCTCGACCTCCCCGTGCGCGAACCCGACCCGGACGCGGTGCAGATCATCACGGTGCACGCCTCGAAGGGGCTGGAGTGGGACGTCGTCGCCGTGCCGGGCATGGTCGACGGGATCTTCCCCAGCACGGCCGTGGGGGACAAGGGGCCGACCGACAGCGGCTGGTTCACCGGGCTGGGCAACCTGCCGTACCCGTTGCGCGGCGACGCCGAGGACCTGCCCGTCTTCCACTACGAGGTCGCCGAGGACGCCAAGGACCTCGACGGTCGCCGCAAGGAGTTCCTCGCGGCGAGCGGCGAGCACCAGGTCGACGAGGAGCGCCGTCTCGCCTACGTCGCGTTCACGCGCGCCCGCGCCGAGCTCCTGCTCGCCGGCTCCTGGTGGCGGGACGCGACCAAGCCGCGCACCCCGTCGCCGTTCCTCGTCGAGCTCGCCGAGGCCGGGATCATCAGCGACGCCGACTGGGCCGGCATGCCCGAGAAGGACGAGACCAACCCGCGCGACGAGCTGGTCCACGAGGCCGAGTGGCCGCGCGGAGAGCCGGGGGTCGACGGCGCCGGTGCAGACGGGGCCGTGGCCGACGGGTCGCCCGTGCCGACCGCCGAGCCGCGCGCTCGCGCGGTCGTGCGGGCCCCCCCCGCCCCGGGGCCGGGGCC
>NZ_JACSQE010000002.1:250978-269866 GCF_014836745.1 Oerskovia gallyi | reverse complement strand
GGATCGACGCCCGCGCGTCGCTCTCGGTCGCAGCCGGTCGCGGCGGGGACGTGGGGTCGGGTGCGGTCTCGGAGGGGCAGGTGCCGCTGCTGGACGGGTCGGGCACGGACCTGCGCGAGCTCGCGCGCATCCTGCTCGAGGAGCGCGACCGCCGTGACGCCCGGAGCAGCGAGATCTCGTTCCCCGCGCACATCTCGGCGTCCGGGCTCGTGCGTCTGGCCGCGGACCGGGCCGAGTACGCGCTGCACCTGCGGCGTCCGGTGCCTGCGCAGCCCACGGTGCACGCGCGCCGCGGCACGCAGTTCCACCTGTGGGCCGAGCAGTACTTCACGTCGTCGTCGTTGCTCGACGTCGACGACCTCCCCGGTGCCGACGACGAGGACATCTCGCCGGACCTGGACCTCGACGCGCTCCAGCAGACGTTCCTCGCCTCGGAGTGGGCGGGGCGCACTCCGCTCGCCGTGGAGGTCGACGTCGAGACCCCCGTGGGCGGGATCATGTTCCGCTCGCGCATCGACGCGGTCTTCCCCGAGAGCTCCGAGCACGCGGACGGCGCGCACGACGCCATGGTGGTCGTGGACTGGAAGACGGGCAAGGCTCCGCGCGACGCCGAGGCCCGGCGCACGCGCGAGGTCCAGCTCGCGGTCTACCGGCTCGCCTGGTCCCGCTGGTCCGGGCTGCCGGTCGAGAAGGTCAACGCGGCGTTCTACTACCTGGGCTCGGACGAGACCGTGCGCCCGGACCGACTGCTCGACGCGGCCGAGCTGGAGGTGCTCGTGGCGGGCAGCTGACGACGGCCGGGCCGGGGACTGCCCGCTACCCCTCGCTCTCCCCGCTCGTCACCTCATCGAGGTCGATCAGCATGTCGACCGCGTCGTCGATCACGTCCTGGTGCCCGTGCCGGACGCCGTGCAGCAGCCAGCGGGCCAGCGCGAGCTCGCCCGCGAGCAGCGCCCGGTCGGTCAGGTGCGGGTCGGTGAGCTCGGTGCGGCGGAGCTGGTAGGCCTCCATGATCGAGTCGATCGCCTCGGGCGGGGCCGCGACGAGCAGCCATGCGAGGTCGTCGGCGGGGTCGGCGACGCGCGCCTCGGCCCAGTCGGTGATGGCGACGACGCGGCCGCGCGCGACGAGGACCTGCTCGGTGCCCAGGTCGCCGTGGACGACGACGGGCTGGTACTTCCACAGCGACACGTCCTCGAGCGCGGCCTCCCAGCGGCGCAGGAGCCGGGCGGGCACCCTGCCGGTCTTGGCGGCCTCGTCGACCTCGGCGAGGCGCCGGTCGCGGTACTCGGCGGCCGTGTAGACGGGCAGGCCCGCGTTCTCGACGACCGAGTGCGGGAGCTCGTGCACGGCGGCGAGGACGCGACCGAGGTCGGCGGCGAGCCCGGGTCCGGGGCGCAGCGTGTCGAGGTCGAGGGGGACCCCGCCGTACCGGTGGTGCACGACGGCGCGCCCGCCCTCGGGGAGCAGCGCGTAGCCCAGGACGTCGGGCACGGTGAAGGACAGGACGCCCGTCGTCACGTAGTGCCGCAGCGAGTCCAGGAGCGCGGTCTCGGCCTCGAGGGCCGCGCCGGCCGCGAGGGTGCGGGGAGCGCGGACGACCCATTCCTGTCCGCCGCTGTCGGTGACGATCGCGACGTCGTCGTCGCCCGTCGCTTCGGACGGCCGCACGGACCGGACGTCGAGGCCGGGGACGGCCGCGGTCGCGAGCGCGGCGAGGTTGAGCGGTGAGCGTGGCACGCGTCCACGGTAGTCGGTGCGGGGCGGGCGGCGTCACCCGGACCGGAACGTGTCCACCACGCGCACCTGCCGGGTGCAGCGTCGGCCCTGCGTGACCTACGGTCGACGAGTGACCGACCAGACCTCGCCCGCCGCCTCTCCCAGCGCGTTCGCCGCGCACCTCCCGCTCGCGCACTCGATGCTCGACCGGGCGGCGCACCGCCGCACCGAGGAGGGCCTGTTCGCGACGCTCCGCGCCGACCCGTCGACACGCGTGGTGCTGCTGCACCGCGGTCGGCTCGCGACCGGCCCGGACGGCCTCGCGCTCGCGACGCCGCAGGAGGTCGCGGCCGTCCCCGAGCCGCACGCGGCCTCGGGCGACCACAGCAACACGCCGCGCTGGATCTTCCTGGGCGAGGACGCGCCGTCGGGCACGTCCTTCCTGGCTCTCCTCCTGCCCGACGACGCGGACGACCTCGACCTCGACATCGAGGGCGTGGATCCCAAGGGTCCGCTGTCGGTCCTGGTGCGCGCGCACGAGTGGGCGGGGCTGCGCGAGCTCGCCTCGCGCCTGGGGCCGCGCGACACGGGCCTGGCGACCGAGGCCGTCGCGCTCGCCGCCTGGCACGCGGCCAACGAGCGCTGCCCGCGCTGCGGCGAGCCGACCGTTCCGGTCGCGGCGGGCTGGGTGCGGCGCTGCGTCGCGCAGGACGTCGAGCACTACCCGCGCACGGACCCGGCGGTCATCATGGCGGTCGTCGACCCGGGTACGGGCCCGGGTGAGGACCGGCTCCTGCTGGGTCACGCCGCGCACTGGCCCGAGGGCCGCTTCTCGACGCTCGCGGGCTACGTCGAGCCGGGCGAGGGGCTCGAGCAGGCCGTGCGGCGCGAGGTCGCCGAGGAGGTCGGCGTCACGGTCGGGGAGGTCGTCTACCGCGCGAGCCAGCCGTGGCCGTTCCCGGCCTCGCTCATGCTGGGCTTCACGGCCACGGCGCTCACGACGGACGTCCGGCCCGACGGCGAGGAGGTCACCGACGCGCGCTGGTTCACCCGCGCACAGCTCACCGAGGCCACGCAGAGCGGGGAGGTGAGGCTGCCGAGCCGTTCGTCGATCGCGCGGGCGCTCATCGAGGACTGGTTCGGCGGCCCGCTCGCGGGGGAGTGACCTATCACGGGGGCGTCCAGAGTGCTCGACGGGCCGATCCCCGGTGCCCTGCCTACGGTGGACGCACCGGCTCGTCCACCCTGGGGAGTGAGCATGAACCCGTCGATCAGCGTTCTCTTCCGTGCGATCCCGCTCGCGATGGGGGCGGTCTGCCTCGCGTTCGGGCTCTACGTCCTGTCGGGCGGTGACGACGCGAACCACTTCGTCGCAGGTCACGTCAACGTGGCCCTGACCGCGATCTGCATCGCGCTGTTCACGACCGCCGCGACGATCATCCGCCAGCTCGTCCACCGGTACGGCCGCGTCTGGGCCGTCGCGCTGCCCGTGCTCGGGTACGCGGTGGCTCTCGCGACCATGATCTGGGGCGTCACGATCATCGGCCGGGGCGACGAGCCGCAGTTCGTCGTGGCCGGGCACGTGGTGCTCGGCATCGGGTTCATCACGGGGTGCGTGAGCACCGTGGCCACGGCGTCGACCAAGTTCGTGCTCATCCAGAAGAGCGCGGCTCTTCCCGTCGGAGGCGGCGCGCCGGACGGCGCCTACCCGCGCGGGACGGGAACCCTGCTGATCGCGATCCCCGCCCTGTTCGCGGTGGTCGGTCTCGTCGTCGCGGCGACGCTCTACGCGCGCGGCGGCAACGCTGCCCTGGTCGCGGGCAACGTCGTGGTCGGGCTGTCGCTCGTCTGCTCCGCACTCGTCGCGCTCGTCGCGAGCATCGTGTGCCAGGTCCGCAACGAGTTCGGCGACGCCGAGCGCTACCGCTGGGCGTGGTGGGTCGTCGCGATGGGAACCATCAACGTCGCACTGGGGCTCGTGGTGCTCTTCAGCTCGGCCGACCCGGCGCGCCTGGCCCCCGGCACCGTGCTGATCGGCCTGGGCCTCATCTGCTTCAGCATCCTGTCCAAGGTGCTGCTGCTCGCGCTCGTGTGGCGCCAGGTCTTCGCGCTCGCCAACCGCATCCCCATCATCCCGGTGGCGACAGCGCTCGCGTGCCTGTTCTTCGCGGCGTTCCTCTTCGAAGCGACCATGACCGAGCCGGGCTTCTTCGTCGGCGCGCACGTGCTGGTGGGACTCGGTGCGGTCTGCTTCACGCTCTTCTCGATCGTGTCGATCCTCGAGGCGGGGACCTCGAAGTAGCCGTGCGGCCAGGCCTGGGCGCTGGAGCGGGCAGCACGAGGCGCCCGGTCCCGAGGACGGAAGAAGGCCCCGGACTCCGGTCCGGGGCCTTCTGCGCCGACGTGCCGCGCGGTGCACGCAAGGCCCGTCGGCGGCGAGGGGAGGTCAGAACGCGAGGCGCTCCTTGACCTGGGCGAGCGACGGGTTGGTCGCCGCGGTGCCGTCCGGGAAGACCACGGTGGGGACGGTCTGGTTGCCCCCGTTGACCTGCTCGACGTACGCCGCGCTCTCGGGGTGCTCCTCGATGTTGACCTCGGTGTACCCGATGCCCGCTGAGTCGAGCTGGGTCTTCAGGCGACGGCAGTAGCCGCACCAGGTCGTCGAGTACATGACGATCGATCCGGCGTCGGGGGTGGTCGGGGCCGTGGCCATCGGTGCTCCTTCGTTCGCGGGGCCCGAGGCGAGTGCACGGGCCGACAACCGGCCCAGGGTGCGAGCCCCGGGAGCTGTCGTCGTCAGGAACGCCCGCACGGGCCGGGTTGTTCCCGCTCACGTCCGACGCCCCCTACGGGGCAGCCGAACCTGTTGAGGATGGTGCCCGCTGTCGGCGGCGGCTGAGAGAATCGTCCTGATGCCGAACGAGTCAGCGGACCAGATCCTCGAAGCCCTCGACCCCGACCAGCGTGATGTCGCCCTCGCGCTGCACGGTCCCGTCTGCGTGCTCGCGGGCGCGGGCACGGGCAAGACGCGAGCCATCACGCACCGCATCGCGTACGGGGTGCGCACGGGCGTGTACACGCCCACGAGCGTCCTGGCGGTGACGTTCACGGCTCGCGCCGCGGGCGAGATGCGCACTCGCCTGCGCGAGCTCGGCGCGACGGGGGTCCAGGCCCGCACGTTCCACGCCGCGGCGCTGCGACAGCTCAGCTACTTCTGGCCCAAGGTCGTGGGCGGTGCGCCGCCGCGCATCCTCGAGTACAAGGCTCCTGTCGTCGGCGAGGCCGCGCGGCGGCTGGGGCTCGGCGTGGACCGGATCGCGGTCCGCGACCTGTCCTCGGAGGTCGAGTGGTCCAAGGTCTCGCTCGTCACGGCCGACGACTACGTCCGGGCGTGCGCGGCGATCGACCGCCCGGCGCCCGCGGGCTACGACCACCAGACCGTCGCGCGGCTCATCGCGTCCTACGAGGAGGTCAAGACGGAGCGCTCGGTCATCGACTTCGAGGACGTCCTGCTCATGCTGGGCGACATGCTCTCGTCGCAGGGGGCCATGGCCGACGAGGTGCGCCGCCAGTACCGCCACTTCGTGGTCGACGAGTACCAGGACGTGTCGCCGCTCCAGCAGTTCGTGCTCGACCAGTGGCTGGGCGGGCGCAAGGAGCTGTGCGTGGTCGGCGACCCGTCGCAGACCATCTACTCGTTCACGGGCGCCACGCCCCACCACCTGCTCACGTTCCCGACGAAGTACCCGGGGGCCCAGGTCGTCAAGCTCGTGCGGGACTACCGGTCCACGCCCCAGGTCGTGACGCTCGCGAACCAGCTCCTGGCACGCGCGGGGCGCCGCGGGGGAGCCCACCAGGCGCTCGAGCTCGTCGCGCAGCGACCGTCCGGCCCACCGGTCGCGTACGTCGCGTACGACGACGACGAGGCCGAGGCCAAGGGCATCGCCGCGCAGATCGGCCGTCTCCTGGCGGCGGGCACGCGTGCGAGCGAGATCGCGATCCTCTACCGCACCAACGCCCAGTCGGAGGGTTTCGAGCAGGCGCTCGCGGACGCGGGAATCGCCTACCTCGTGCGGGGAGGCGAACGCTTCTTCCAGCGCAAGGAGGTCCGCGACGCGATCGTGCTCCTGCGCGGCGCGGCCCGGTCCGCGGACCCGCAGGTCCCCATGCCGGAGACGGTCCGGGACGTCCTGGTCACGGCGGGCTGGGCGAACGAGCCGCCGTCGGCGCGTGGTGCCGCGCGCGAGCGGTGGGAGTCCATGCAGGCCCTGGTCGCCCTGGCCGACGACGTCGCACGCGTCGCGCCGCAGGACGCGCCTCCCACGGTGGTCTCGTTCGTCGCGGAGCTCGACGAGCGCGCCTCGGCCCAGCATGCGCCCACGGTCGAGGGGGTCACGCTCGCGTCGCTGCACGCCGCCAAGGGGCTGGAGTGGGACGCGGTCTTCCTCGCGGGCATGAGCGAGGGCCTCATGCCCATCTCGCTCGCGGAGACGGACGAGGCGGTCGCCGAGGAGCGCCGCCTGCTGTACGTGGGCATCACCCGTGCACGGGAGCACCTGCAGGTGTCGTTCGGGCGGTCGCGCAACCCGGGCGGGCGTGCGTCGCGACGTCGGACGCGCTTCCTCGACGGGCTCTGGCCCGACGAGGAGCATGCGCGTGCTCCGCGTCGCAGCCGCGCGAACCAGAACAAGGTCCGTCTCACGGGCGAGTACGACCAGGCGTTGTTCGAGCAGCTGCGCGAGTGGCGGATGTCCGTCGCGCAGGAGACGGACAAGCCGGCGTTCACGATCCTCGTCGACGGCACGCTCGCGGCGATCGCCGAGACCAGGCCTGCCTCGGTGCCGGACCTCGCGAGGATCAACGGGATCGGCCCGGCCAAGATCGAGAAGTACGGCGCGACGCTGCTGGACATCGTGGCGCGTTCGGCAGGCTGATCCTCGCCGTGATCGCGGGGTTCCTCAGGGCTCGCGAAAACTCGTCGAAAGAAGTTCGTTAATTAAGTTGTGCGTCCTTCCGAGGGCGGCATATGGTTCAGGAGTCCTTGTAGGAGAGACGCGCGCCGAGAGGCGGGCGTTCGACGGAGATGGGAGGTGGGCTTGGTGAAGCAGATCCTGACGGCGAACCCGACACATGTGTCGGCCGATCCGATCAACCGCGCACGGCGCGGCGGATCCCTCGTCATCCGCCCCGTTCCCGACTCCGCACTGAGGACGTCGCCGGTCTAGTCACCGACGCACCCTTCTCAGGCCGCGGAGTCCACCTGGACCCGCGGCCTTCGTGTTTCTCCGAATGCGATCGTCTTCCCGGTCAGCCGTCCACCATCCCCGGACGGCACGACCACCTGCGGGTCCTGTGACAAAGAAGTTCACACGCAGATCAGGACATCACTGGAGGACATCGTGCGGCTCACCGCGCTGCTCGACAACATCACTGCCCAGGGCGGATCCGGCCCTTGGACTCCCCACCAACCCCTCACCACCCCTCTCGGTTCCGCGGACGCGGCCGAGTTCGACCGGCTCCTCGCCGGTCTGCTGCCCTGCCGCACGAACGACCCCGAGCTCTGGTTCGCCGAGCAGTCGACGCAGGTCGAGCAGGCCAAGGCCCTGTGCCAGGCCTGCCCGCTCGTCGCCGGTTGCCTGGCAGGCGCGATCGACCGCCAGGAGCCGTGGGGCGTCTGGGGCGGCGAGGTCTTCGTCGACGGAGCCGTCGTCGCCCGCAAGCGTGGGCGTGGCCGGCCGAGCAAGGCCGAGGTCCTCGCCCGCCAGGCGGAGGAGGCGGCTCACGCCGCCGCCCGTGAGTCGGAGGACTCCGTCTCCGCGTCATCGGCGGCCTGACATGGCTGCCGCGACCGTCAGGTCCGAGCACCCGCACCGCGGGTGGTTCACCACCTCGCGCAGCCTCGGCACGGCATCGGGAACAGCGATCTCGATGCAGGCCGAGGCTGCGCGGGGCGTCAGCCCGTCGAGGTGCGCGAGCACCTGGCTCGCGGCGATCGCCGCGCCGACGGCTGCCAGCGTGGTCTCCTCGACGTCGAGGACCTCCCGCTGAGGATCCCGTAGCTGGTCGACGAGCTGCGGCCACTGCGGGTCGAGGTCGGCGCGATGCCCCTCGACGCACCGGACGCACGGCGTCCTTCCCGGTCGGACGAACGGTCCGACCACCACGTCCGCCTCCCGCACCACGACCGGCAGGTGCGGAGTCCCGTCGCCCGTGAGCCGTCCGTACCGTTCAGGGCGCAGCACGCGGTGCTCGACGACCACCGCGACGTCCGGTCGGCCTGCGTGCGGCGCGACCCAGCGTGACGCCTCGACGAGGTGGCTGCGCACCTCGGGGGCGAGGTCGGTCAGGATCCGCGCGGCGGCTTCTCCGCGCGGTCGGCCGACGTCCCGGGTCCGATAGCCGCCGAGCCCGACGTCGGTCGCCTGGACCGGCGCGGCGTCGTCGAGCAGGAGCGTGCCCACCCCTGCGGTGGCGAGCACGACCGCGACCCCGAGGCCCAGCCGGCCCAGGCCCTCGACGCCGACGCTCGCCTGTGCCCGGCGAGCGAGCGTTGCCCGCCCGCTGCCGTCCGGTCGCAACAGCGCGAGGGTCGGGGCGTCCGCCCCACCGTGCGCGGGGGCCACGACCTCGCGGGAGGCCGCGTCGGGCGCCCCGACGACGAGGAACGCCTCGTGCAGGTGACGCACGATCACGCGTTGCCGCTCGGGGTCCACGCCGTACCGGGCGGGTGGCGCGTGCAGGAGGGGGCGCCCCGACCGGTGATGGTCGAGGAGCCAGGCTGCCTCCTGGTCGCCGAGCCCGCTCAGGAGCACGCTCCATCGTTCGTCCGTGCCGTACTGGAGCGTCCCGGGCTCGCGCCGGAGCACGACGGTCCCGGGGCGCAGCCGGACGGGAAAGGTGGCGTCGTCCATGTGCCCTCCTCGACTGGTGTGCCGGTCGCACCAGTCTGGGGTGGCGGGGACGCTCGTCACGGTTCTCCACAGGGCGGTCGGTCCTCCTCGCCAAGACTTGACCTGTTCTCGACGATTCTGCGCATACATGGAGGGGAACCCTCGGCGTGGTCTATGGCATATGTCACGCGGACCCACTACGGTCTGTGCCGTGGCCTACGAAGCCGAGCCGGGCGCCGCGAAGAGCGCCGAGACGTACGTCGAGGTACGCCGGAGCCGTCGACGCAAGAGCACGGTCAGCGCCTACCGCGACGGGGACCGCACGATCGTGTCGATCCCCGCACGCTTCACGCGTGCCCAGGAACGGGAGTGGGTCCAGCGCATGCTGGACCGGCTCGCCGACAAGGAACGCCGACGCAGGCCCTCCGACGAGGAGCTCGTAGCCCGTGCGACCGAGCTGTCCGCCAAGTACCTCGACGGCCGGGCGCACCCCACGAGCGTGCGCTGGTCGAGCAACCAGGGGCGTCGCTGGGGGTCCTGCACCCTGATCGACGGCAGCATCCGGATCTCGACGCGAGTCCAGGGTATGCCCGGGTGGGTGCTGGACTACGTGCTGCTGCACGAGCTCGCCCACCTGTTGCACGCAGGGCACGGGCCGGGGTTCTGGGCGCTGCTCGAGTCGTACCCCCGGACGGAGCGGGCCAAGGGATTCCTCGAAGGGGTGTCCTACAGCCGCGACGGCGGGCGGCCCGAAGGACCTGAAGCGCCCGACGACACCCAGGAGCCGCCGCCCCACGTCGAGATCGAGGCTCATCCGGCGCCCCAGGCGTCGCCGGAGGGAGATGCCGGCGACGCCGTCGCGGACCCCACGCCCGACCGGCACGCGGTGCCGGCCAGGGGTGAGGTGCAGGGCCCCGAGAGGGAGCCCGCCCGCTAGCCGCGGGGCGGACCGTCAGTCGCGGGGAGAGCCGTCCGGCTCGGTCTCGGTGTCGTCCGTCGGGCCGGCGGGCTCCGACGGGCCGGAGCCCCGGGAGTCCTCGGCCTCGCTGAAGATGTCGGCCAGCGCCTTGTCGAGATCGCTCTGCTCCTCCTGGACCTCGGTACGCCGCGTCTGGTAGCCGGCCGGGTCGTCGAGGTCGAGCGGGCTGGGCAGCAGGTCGGGGTGGTCCCACACCCCGTCCCGTGCGTCGGCTCCGCCCTGGGCGGCGATGAGAGCCCACAGGGTCGCGGCGTCACGGGACCGGCGCGGCCGCAGCTCCAGGCCCACCAGGGTCGAGAAGATCTGCTCGGCCGGTCCGCCCGCCGCACGCCGACGGCGGAGCATCTCGCGCAGGGGGACGGCGTGCGGGAGGTGGGGGAGCGCGGCCTGTGCGCTGACCTCGTCGACCCAGCCCTCGACCAGGGCGAGCGCGGTCTCGAGGCGCAGCAGGGTGGCCTTCTGCTCGTCGGTGTTCTGCAGACCGAACACACCGCCGGACAGGGCGCGCTGGAGCGCGCCCGTGTCCGTGACGTCGATGTCGGACAGCTGGGACTCGAGCGCGTCCAGGTCGATCGTGATCCCGCGCGCGTACGCCTCGACGAGGCCGAGCAGGTGCGCGCGGAGCCAGCTCACGTGCGTGAAGAGGCGGGCGTGCGCGGCTTCGCGCAGGGCGAGGAAGAGGCGGACCTCCTCGACCGGGGCGTCGAGGCCCTCGGCGAACGCGGCGACGTTGGTGGGCAGGAGGGCCGTCGCGGGCTCGTCGAGGAGCGGCAGGCCGATGTCCGTGACGCCGAAGACCTCGCGGGACATGGTCCCCGTGGCCTGGCCGATCTGCATGCCGAACACCGCGGAGCCCAGCCTGCGCATCATCTGCGCGGGGTCGAAGTCCATCCCGAGCGCTCCGGCGGGGAGCCCGGGGATGCCGAGGCCGGCGTCGGGGCCGTCGATCCCGCCCGGGAGCTGGTCACGCAGCACGGTCGAGAGCGCGTCCGCGACCGAGGAGGCCACGGGCGCCGCGAGCGCGTTCCAGGCGGGGAGAGTCTTCTCGACCCACTCCGAGCGGCTCCACGCGTAGCGCTTGCCACCGGCGGGCGGCAGGTCCGTGACGGCGTCGAGCCACAGCTCGGCCACCGACAGGGCCTCGGTCGCCGAGCGGACCTGCGCGGGCGTGAGCGAGGGGTCGCCCTCGGCGACCGCGACCTGGCGGGCGATGTCGTGCGCGACGTCCGTGTTGACCGGGCCGTTGCCCGAGCTCGCGAGGAGGCGCTGCACCTGGGCCAGGACGTGCTTCATGGTGGCAGGATCGTTGCTGAGGCCGCTGCCGGCAGCCAGGGCGGCCGGGTCGAGGCCGCGGGCGCGCAGCTCGCGCAGGGCCTCGTCGGCGTCCGCGCCGAACATGGAACGCAGGAGCTCTTCCCACTGCGCGTCGGGCTGGTCGCCCGCGCCGGAGGTGAACTCGTCGGGCGGTTGGCTGCTCATCGGGGTCTCCTCGGGATAGCGTCAGGAATCACCGTAACCACATTCGCGGACGGACGAGGGGGGTCGAGGCATGTCGGAGGGCCCGGTTCGCTCACGGCGCAGCGCGGACCCCGCTCCCGCGCCGGGCGAGGACGACGAGCACGACGCACCCCGAGAGCGGGCCGACGACGCGACCGTCGTCGTGGGCGAGGGGCGGGTCGCCGCGCTCCTGCGTGCCGCGCTCGGCGGTCGCGGGCCCGAGATCGCGCCGGTCGAGGCCAACGACCTGTCCGCCCCGTGGGTCGAGGGGGCGCGGACGCTCGTGGTCGTGGCGCCCGCCGGGGAGTTCGGCATCAAGGTCGTCAGGGGAGAGACACGACGGACGCACCTTGTCGAGCAGGCGCAGCGTGCCGCGCGGGCCGCAGCGCGGCACGGGGTCGAGCAGGTGGTCGCGGTCACGTCGGCGACCGTGCACGGCGCGGGCGCCGACCGCCCCGTGATCGAGGACGACGACCCGGTCTCGGCCGACGCGGCGGGCTTCGTCGCGGACCTCGTGGCGTTCGAGGACGCCCTGGTCGAGGCGCTCGTCGACGCCGCCGGCGAGCCCCGCGCCGCCGGGACCTCGGACGTGCGTCTCGCGGTCCTGCGGCCCGCGATGGTCGTCGGCCCCGGTGTCGACACGATCCTGACCCGCCACTTCGAGGCCCCTCGGCTCCTGACCGTCAAGGGCAGCGACCGTCCGTGGCAGCTCCTGCACACCGACGACCTGGTCGCGGCCGTCCGGGTGGTCGTGGCACGTGGCCTGACCGGGACGTTCACGGCCGGGGCGCTCACGGACGGCGCGCCCGACGTCGTGACCCCCGCCGAGCTCGTCGAGCGCACGGGGCTCGCGAACGTGACCTTGCCCGCCGCGACCGCGTTCGGCGCGGCGGAACGCCTGCACCGGGTGGGCGTGCTGCCCTCTCCGGCGAGCGACCTGGCCTACGTGGTGCACCCGTGGACCGTCGCGGCCCGCGGCCTGCACGAGGCCGGCTGGGAGCCCACCTGGTCGAGCGCCGAGGGCGTCGACGTCCTCATGGAGGAGGTCCGCGGGCGGATCGCGCTCGTCGGGCGCCGGGTCGGCGGTCGGGACGCGGCCGCGCTCGGGGCGGCTGGGGCTGCGGTCGCGCTCCTGGGCACCGCCGCGATCTGGCGTCAGGCCCGACGGCGGTGAGTCGTCGCGCGTCGTGAGGTCTTTCCCGCGCACGTGCGCACCGCGCGGGCGTCCCCCGACCGTCCGGGACGGGCGACGCCGTCGGACAGGCGCAAGGTTCCTTTCGGCGGACCGCCAGCGAACGTCCAGGATTCTCGGGGATGATAGCGACGTGACAGAACCGTTCTCCCGCGAACCGCACGAGCCCGCAGGCGCTGCCGACCCGTTCGGCCCCGCACCCGACGAGGACTACACGCCCCCGCCCGTGACGCGCCGTTCGCTCACGCTCGGCATCTCCGTGCTGGCCACGACCCTCCTGGTCGCGGGCCTGGCCGTCATGCCCGCGCCATACGTCGTGCGTTCGCCGGGACCCACGCAGGACACCCTCGGTGCACAGAACGACCAGGACCTCATCCAGATCGAGGGCGCCGAGACGTACGACTCGACCGGCGAGCTGCTGCTCACCACGGTGTCGGTCGCGGGCGGGCCGGGCTACCCGGCGAACCTCGTCCAGGTCGTCGAGGGCTGGGCCTCGACGTCGCGATCGGTGCGCCCCGTCGAGGAGACGTTCCCGCGCGACGTGACGCAGGAGCAGAGCGAGCAGGAGAGCCAGCAGGAGATGCTCTCCTCGCAGGAGACGGCGACCGTCGCGGCGCTGACCGAGCTGGGCTACGAGGTGCCCGCGACCCTCACGATCCAGGGCGCCGCGAAGGATACCGGCGCGGAGGGGGTCGTCGAGACCGGGGACGTCATCACGACCGTGAACGGCAAGGACGTCGTGACGTACCAGGACCTCATCGACGAGCTCGCGACCGTGACGCCGGGCGACGACGTCGTGCTCGGGGTCGAGCGTGGCGGCGAGAGCAAGGACCTGACGATCACCACGCAGGAGGCCGGCGGCAAGGCGATCCTCGGGGTCTTCATCGACCCGGCCTTCGACCTCCCGGTCGACGTCTCGATCCAGATCGAGGACATCGGGGGCCCCAGCGCGGGGACCATGTTCGCGCTCGGGATCATCGACCGGCTCACGCCCGAGGACGAGGCGAACGGCACCGTGATCGCGGGGACCGGCACCATGAGCGTCGAGGGGAACGTGGGGCCCATCGGTGGCATCCAGCAGAAGCTCTACGGTGCCCAGCGCGACGGTGCCACGTGGTTCCTCGCCCCCGAGTCGAACTGCGACGAGGTCGTGGGCAACGTGCCCGAGGGGCTGAACGTGGTCAAGGTCTCGACGCTCGAGGAGGCACGCGACGCGATGGTCGCGATCGGCGCGGGCGAGGGCGAGGGCCTGCCGACGTGCTCGTGACGCGGCGGTCGCCGGTCCGGCGGGGTCCGTCAGGGCGCTGAGCCAGACCGCGGCGCGACCGCCGGACGCCCACCGCGCGTCCGCTGGACGACCCGAGGGGCCGGACGTCGCCGTCGTCGTTGGCGCGTGTGCGGACCGCGCACCACGGGGTCCCGTCACGCAGGACGCCGACCGCGAGGCGCACGTCCTGGCGGTCGGGGTGCGACGACAGGTAGGCGAGGGCCGCGGCCGGGTCGGTGGGCAGGCCCTCCTCGGCAGACGGGGGCAGGATGACGCGCTCGGCGACGATCGCGGCACCGTCGACCGTGTCGGGCCACGAGATGCCAGCGAGCAGGTCCTCGAGCGTCTCGACGTCGGGCAGGCCCTCCTGCTCGACCGAGACCAGGTGGTCCGGGATGCCGCGCGCCGCGGTCACGACCTCGGGCGGGAGGCGGTCGGCCAGGCCCGGGTCGGCGGCCATCGCGTCGGCCGTGCGGACGAGCGCGAACACGCGCGGGGGAGCGTCCCAGCCGTCGGCGGCGACGTGCGCCTCGACGTCGCGCACGGCGTCGGCGAGCGCGAGCTGCGCGAGGGGGACGATGGGGGCGGGGGCGTCGTCGGGGACGCCCGAGGCGGCCTGGGACGTGGACGGGGCGGGCTGGTCGGGCGCGGGGGAGGTCGTGTCTGCCATGTCCCCAGCATCGCAGGCCCGACGGCGTCGGCGCAGTCGACGGGTCGCGGCCAGGTACGTGTGGGAACCTGGAACCGCTGTGGGCCGTTGACGAGATGGACGGCCTGTGGCCTGACCCTGTCGAGACCGTGGACCGCCTGTGAATCCGGTGGTCGTGGGCCCGGCGCGGACAGGTACCGACGCCTGACGACCTGACGCTCGACCGAACGCAAAGAGGTAAGCCCACCGTGTCATTCGCCGCAGCGCCACGACGCCCTTCGGGGTCCGAGGCCGGCTCCCGCAGACGTCGTAGCCCGCTCGGCATAGCCGTTGCCGTCGTGGCTGCCCTCGTCCTCCTGCTGTTCCTGCTCGCGCAGTTCTGGACCGAGGTCCTCTGGTTCACCCAGCTGGGCTTCGAAGGCGTCCTGTGGACCGAGTGGGGGACCCGTGCGGCGCTGTTCGTCGGCGGCTTCCTCGTGATGGGCGGACTCGTCTTCCTGTCGCTGTCGCTCGCGTACAGGTCACGCCCCATCTACGCGCCCTCGACGCCCGAGCAGGCCACGCTCGACCAGTACCGCGAGGCGATCGAGCCGCTGCGCAAGGTCGTGACGATCGCGGGCCCGGCGCTCATCGGATTCTTCGCCGGTGCGGCGGCGTCCTCGCAGTGGAGCACGGTGCTGCTGGCGCTCAACTCGGTGCCGTTCGGCACCAAGGACCCGCAGTGGGGCCTGGACATCTCGTTCTTCGTCTTCACGCTGCCCGTGCTGCGCTTCACGGTGGGCTTCCTCATGGCTGCGGTCATCATCGCCGGCATCGGCGCCCTGGCGACCCACTACCTGTACGGCGGGGTCCGCATCGGTGGCGGCGCGGGCAGCGGCCCGCGCACGACCAAGGCCGCGCGTGTGCAGCTCTCGGTCACGGCCGCGGTCCTCATGCTGCTCATCGGTGCGAACTACTGGCTCGACCGCTACTCGTTGCTGACCACGACAGGTGACAAGTTCGACGGCGCCTCGTACGCCGACGTCAACGCCGTCATCCCGTCCAAGGCGATCCTGACGGGTGTCGCGATCCTCGTCGCGCTGCTGTTCGTGGCGACCGCGGTCCGCGGCAACTGGCGCCTGCCCGCGATCGGTGTGGGGCTCATGGTCGTGTCCGCGATCGCGATCGGCGGGATCTACCCGGCGGTCGTCCAGCGCTTCCAGGTCAACCCGAACGCGCAGGAGTTCGAGGCCGAGTACATCCAGCGGAACATCGACGCGACCAAGACCGCGTTCGGGCTCGACGGGGTCGAGGCGTCCAACTACGACGCGAAGACCCAGGCCGAGGCCGGCGCGCTGCGCGCCGACGCCGACACCACGGCGTCCATCCGCCTGCTCGACCCGCAGATCGTCAGCCCGACGTTCCGTCAGCTCCAGCAGAACAAGCAGTACTACAACTTCCAGGAGACCCTCTCGGTCGACCGGTACATGATCGACGGCCAGAGCCGCGACACCGTGATCGCGGTCCGCGAGCTCAACCTCGAGGGCCTCGGTGCGAGCCAGCGCAACTGGGTCAACGACCACACGGTGTACACGCACGGGTACGGCGTCGTGGCCGCGTACGGCAACCAGATCGGCCCGGGCGGCCAGCCCGCGTTCTACGAGGGCGACATCCCGTCGGTGGGCTCGCTGCCCGAGTACGAGCCGCGCATCTACTTCAGCCCGGACTCCACCCAGTACTCGATCGTCGGCGCCCCCGAGGGCACCAAGCCCTGGGAGTTCGACTACCCGGACGACGACGCAGGCGGCCAGGTCAACAACACGTTCGGTGCCGAGGACGGCGCCGTCGCGGGCCCCAGCGTCGGCTCGTTCGGCAACAAGCTGCTCTACGCCCTGAAGTTCGGCTCCGAGCAGATCCTGTTCTCCGACCGCGTGACGGCCGACTCGCAGATCCTGTACGACCGGTCGCCCCGCGACCGTGTCGCCAAGGTCGCGCCGTACCTGACGCTCGACGGCAAGGTCTACCCGGCCGTCGTGGACGGCCGGGTCAAGTGGATCGTCGACGGGTACACCACGACGAACTCCTACCCGTACTCGGCATCACGCCCGCTCGACGAGGCGACGCAGGACACCCTGACGGTCAACTCGCAGTCGGTCGCGGCGCTCGCGCCCCAGCAGGTCAACTACATCCGCAACTCGGTCAAGGCCACGGTCGACGCCTACGACGGTTCGGTCGACCTTTACGCGTGGGACACCGAGGACCCCATCCTCCAGGCGTGGGACAACGTGTTCCCGACGTCGCTCAAGCCGATCTCCGAGATCAGCGGCGACCTCATGAGCCACCTGCGCTACCCCGAGGACATGTTCAAGGTCCAGCGTGCGCTGCTCACGAGCTACCACGTCGACGACGCCCGCGAGTTCTTCTCCGGCCAGGACTTCTGGAACGTCCCGCGCGACCCCACCGTGCGCGGCACCGGCACCAAGCCCTACCAGCCGCCGTACTACCTGACGCTGCAGATGCCCGGTCAGGAGAGCCCCGCGTTCTCCCTCATGACGACGTTCATCCCGGGCGGTAACTCCGACCGAGAGATCCTCACCGGGTTCCTCGCGGTCGATGCGGAGGCGGGGAGCACGGCCGGGGTGAAGGCCGAGTCGTACGGAAAGCTCAGGCTCCTGGAGCTGCCACGCAACGCCACGGTCCCCGGACCGGGGCAGGTGCAGAACACGTTCGACTCGGACCCCACGGTGTCCAACGAGCTGAACATCCTCAGCCGCGGCAACTCGACCGTGATCCACGGCAACCTGCTCACGCTCCCCGTGGGCGGCGGTCTGCTCTACGTGCAGCCCGTGTACGTGCAGGCGTCCGAGGGCACCAAGTTCCCGCTGCTGCGCAAGGTTCTGGTCAGCTTCGGTGACCAGGTCGGGTTCGCGGACACGCTCGACGAGGCCCTCAACCAGGTCTTCGGCGGCGAGTCCGGGGCCTCGGCCGGTGACGCGGGTGGGGAGGTCGCCCCGGTCATCCCGACCGACGGCGAGACCCCGCCGCCCACGGACGGCGCGGACACCGGGACGGGCACCACGCCGCCCGTCACGGAGAACCCCGAGGCGCGCGCGCAGCTCGACCAGGCTCTCCAGGCCGCCAGCCAGGCGATCAAGGACGGTCAGGCCGCCCTCGCGGAGGGGGACTTCGCCGCCTACGGCGAGTCGCAGGAACGCCTGCAGTCCGCGCTCGAGTCGGCGATCGCCGCCGAGGAGTCGTTGGGCACCGAGACGCCGTGACGCACGAGGGGCGGTCGCCCGTCGGGTGACCGCCAGCTCGACCGGGCTGACGACGGACGCCGCTCCTGACCTGAGGGTCGGGGGCGGCGTCCGTCGTCTGCGCCGAGGGTGACGTGGCCGCCCGCCGAAGGTGACGCCCTGACCCACCGAGGGGGTCGCCCTCGAGGGCTGGGCCGGTCACCCCCCGGCGGTCAGGAGGGTGACCGTCGGCGGGCGCGCTTGTCATTTGCCGTGCGGCAGACGAACATGGGGCCTCATGACCAGTGCAACCGTTTGCAGCAACGCTTACATCGTCGAGGGAACGCTCGGCGCACTGCCGACGGTCGCGCTCGTCCACCCCTCCGGAGCCGAGCTCGTCGTCGCGCTGCGCGGCGCGACGGTCCTCGCGTGGCGGGCTCCGTGGGCCCAGCCGTCCTCGGAGTCGCATGACGTCGTCGACCTCCTCGACGGGTACGCGACCGAGCGGGCTCTTCTCGCCCAGGACGCGACCCGGTCCGGCCTGATGTTCCCGTTCGCGAACCGCATCGCGGGCGGCACCTACGTGTTCGACGGCGTGACGCACCACGTCCCGCCCGTCGCCCCGGGGGAGACTCAGACCATGCACGGGTTCGCGCGCGTGCTCGACTGGGAGGTCGTGCCAGAGGGCGAGGGGGCCCTGCGTAGCACCGACGGCGTCGACGGCGCAGGCGCCCTCGACGGCACGAGCGGCCCAGGCGACGCCACCGAGGCGGGGCCCGTGGCCCTGACCCTCGCGACCGAGATCCGGGGCGCCGACCTCGCCGGGTACCCGTTCGACCTCGAGACCCGGATCCGCTTCGAGCTGACCGAGCGCACGCTCGACGTGACGTGGACCTACCGCAACCTCGGGCGGGACGCGGCGCCCGTCACGGCCGGCTGGCACCCGTACTTCCGCATCCCCGGCCACGACACGATCGACGGCCTGGAGCTGGACGTGCCCGCCCGTGCGACGGTCGCGACCGACGCGACGCTTCTTCCGCTCCACGGCGAGGCGGCCCGGGTGGTGCGTGACGCCGTCGGGCCGGTGGCTCTTGCCGGGACCTGTCTCGACACCGCGTTCACCGATCTCGTGACCGACGCGGACGGGCGTGCGAGGACGCGCGTCCTCGACCCGTCGACCGGCGCAGGCCTCGAGCTGTGGCAGGAGCGCGGCAACATGCACGTGTACACCGGCGACGGGCTGGACGAGCGGGCGCGGGCGTCGATCGCGCTCGAACCCGTCGAGAGCCTGACGAACGCGTTCAACCGCGAGGACTGCGAGCAGGACGTCCGGCTCGCGCCGGGGGAGGAGCGCGTGTTCCGCTTCGGGGTCGGGATCGTCGCCCCGCGCCGCTCCTGATCGGTGCCGCGGTGCCCGATTTGGCGCCCCGGCTCCCGTCCCGTAAGGTGGTGTCTACCGACGCGGGGTGGAGCAGCTCGG